>NZ_JAKVLR010000001.1:2333579-2666948 GCF_022484265.1 Companilactobacillus sp. | reverse complement strand
TTGAGAGTAGACCTCTCAAAACTAAACAAAGTTTTAACTTGTGTATTCCGTGGTACCTAAGTACCTATCCTTAGAAAGGAGGTGATCCAGCCGCAGGTTCTCCTACGGCTACCTTGTTACGACTTCACCCTAATCATTTGTCCCACCTTAGACGGCTAGCTCCTAAAAGGTTACCCCACCGGCTTTGGGTGTTACAAACTCTCATGGTGTGACGGGCGGTGTGTACAAGGCCCGGGAACGTATTCACCGCGGCATGCTGATCCGCGATTACTAGCGATTCCAGCTTCATGTAGGCGAGTTGCAGCCTACAATCCGAACTGAGATCGGTTTTAAGTGATTTGCTTGCCCTCGCGAGTTCGCAACACGTTGTACCGACCATTGTAGCACGTGTGTAGCCCAGGTCATAAGGGGCATGATGATTTGACGTCGTCCCCACCTTCCTCCGGTTTGTCACCGGCAGTCTCACCAGAGTGCCCAACTTAATGCTGGCAACTGATAATAAGGGTTGCGCTCGTTGCGGGACTTAACCCAACATCTCACGACACGAGCTGACGACAACCATGCACCACCTGTATCCATGTCCCCGAAGGGAAAGACTAATCTCTTAGCTTTTCATGGTATGTCAAGACCTGGTAAGGTTCTTCGCGTTGCTTCGAATTAAACCACATGCTCCACCGCTTGTGCGGGCCCCCGTCAATTCCTTTGAGTTTCAACCTTGCGGTCGTACTCCCCAGGCGGAGTGCTTAATGCGTTAGCTGCAGCACTGAAGGGCGGAAACCCTCCAACACTTAGCACTCATCGTTTACGGCGTGGACTACCAGGGTATCTAATCCTGTTTGCTACCCACGCTTTCGAGCCTCAGCGTCAGTTACAGACCAGAGAGCCGCCTTCGCCACTGGTGTTCTTCCATATATCTACGCATTCCACCGCTACACATGGAGTTCCACTCTCCTCTTCTGCACTCAAGTTTACCGGTTTCCGATGCACTTCCTCGGTTGAGCCGAGGGCTTTCACATCAGACCTAATAAACCGCCTGCACTCGCTTTACGCCCAATGAATCCGGATAACGCTTGCCACCTACGTATTACCGCGGCTGCTGGCACGTAGTTAGCCGTGGCTTTCTGGTTGAATACCGTCAATACATGATCAGTTACTATCACGCATGTTCTTCTTCAACAACAGAGTTTTACGATCCGAAAACCTTCTTCACTCACGCGGCGTTGCTCCATCAGACTTTCGTCCATTGTGGAAGATTCCCTACTGCTGCCTCCCGTAGGAGTTTGGGCCGTGTCTCAGTCCCAATGTGGCCGATTACCCTCTCAGGTCGGCTACGTATCATCGTCTTGGTGAGCCGTTACCTCACCAACTAACTAATACGCCGCGGGTCCATCCTAAAGCGATAGCAGAACCATCTTTCAAACACTCTCCATGTGGAATGTGTTGTTATGCGGTATTAGCACCTGTTTCCAGATGTTATCCCCCACTTTAGGGCAGGTTACCCACGTGTTACTCACCCATCCGCCGCTCACTCAAATGTATCATCACTCAGGTGCAAGCACCTTCATTCAGTTACCAGAGTTCGCTCGACTTGCATGTATTAGGCACGCCGCCAGCGTTCATCCTGAGCCAGGATCAAACTCTCATATTTTGATTGTTTGTGACTCATTTATTATTACTAACGAACTGACTTCGTTATTTATTGCTTTGTTTACCTTAATCTCTTAAGGCCTACACAATTTGCGTTAAAACTTTGTTCAGTTTTCAAAGGTCTACCCACTTGTTAGACATTTATGTGTCTCAACAAGCAACTAGATAATCATAACAACCAAGTTAACTTAAGTCAAGAACTAATTTAAAATAATTTTCTTATCAAACCAACGTTTCTAACATCAATTTGATAAGCGTTGCTGTTAAGCAAGCAACTTTATAAGTATATATAAAGTTCAAAACCAAGTCAAGAACTTTTTTAACTTATTTTCAAACGATTTGATCGTTTGAAACAGATTACTTCGTCGAGCAACTTTTATATCATATCAATTTGAACATATCATGTCAACAATTAATTTTGATATATTTTCAAGCATCTCTCGCTTCGCTTGCGACGCTTGACTTTGTTACTCTCTCGCAACAACAAATAATATCTTACCAATTCACCCAATAGCATGCAAGTGTTTTTTTACATATTTTTCAATTAATTTTCAAACATCCCTTTCATAACTCTAAAAACTGTTATGAATGTACTATGCTCCTGAGATCAAGACTCATTGATTATACCAAAAAAGAGGCTCAAAGCTAAGCTTTGAACCTCTTTTTATTATTTAAGTTCTGGTGCATCGGTTTGATAAAGATCTAGTAACGACTTGTTATCGTTTTGCGCAAGGATACTTGTACCGTTCTTAGTTCTTGCTTCCTTTAACCTCTTCAGAGCCGTGCTCTTCTTATAGGAGTAATCCTTCTTATCTACCTTAGTAAACCCAGCTGGATGATAGAACCTGAGCAGATCGCCATTGATAACACGATCAGATAGCGATAGTTCTGTTGTGACCCTATTGGACATCTTAGCCTTTTCCTGGGCAGAAAGATTCTTATCCACTTTACCATTCTTAGTATTGTAGTAAGTACTTCCGACTTTGGTTACCTTAGGCGAGACGAAGTCCCCATTTCTAAAGGCAACTATTTGCGAGTGTTCTGGTGAGAGTAAATCACTACCAAATTGGATCATATCATTGTCCTTAATACCTAAAAGGTTCAACAATGTTGGTAAGACGTCAATTTCGCCACCATAAGTATGGTTGACTCCACCCTTTAGTCCATCCATATGAACCATAAATGGAACACGTTGATACTGTGCGTTATCAAAATCATTAAAGTTCTTGATGCCAGTTATCTTAGACATCGCCTTCTTATGGTTATCAGAAATACCATAGTGGTCACCATAGAACACGACCATACTATTTTTGTCTAAACCAGTAGCTTTGAGCCAATCCATGAATTCGCCAATAGCTTGATCAAGATAGTGGGCTGTTTGGACATATCCATCAACGGTACTGTCTCCAGTATCAGTCTTAGAGATACTTTGGTTCTTCTTATCCAACGTATATGGATAATGGTTAGTAACAGTAATCAATTTGGCATAGAAAGGTTGTGGCAATTGTTGCACGTATTGTGCTGAATCACGCAAGAAGATCTTATCCTTCATACCATAGCCGACATTGTAGTCTTTCTTCTCTTTGTAATAATTAGAACTGAAGAAATAATCATAGCCCCATGACTTATAAGTGTTGTCACGATTCCAGAAACTTGGAACATCCCCATGGAATGAAGCTGTGGTATAACCTTTTTGATCCAGAATAGCTGGTGCGGCCTGGAAAGTATTACTTGTACCATCGGTAACCATGGCAGCACCTTCTGGTAAACCAAATAACGAGTTTTCAAGCATTAACTCAGCATCGGCAGTCTTACCTTGTCCAACCTGGTTGAAAAAGTTGTCGAAGCTTAGAGTGTCGTTTTCATGATAAATCTTATTTAAATTAGGAGTTACTTCCTGTCCATCCCACTTATAGTCGATCAAATACTGCTGGAAACTCTCCAAGTGAATGACAAAGACATTTTTACCTTTAGCTACGCCGGTGTATTCAGCGTTAGGTGTAGCATAGTTATCCTTCATGTACTTCTTGATTGAATCTAGATCGGAACTCTTAGACTGTGCTTTAACAGCATTAGTCTTTGTGGTCTTGACGACATCATAAACGTTGAACGCATTAAGTCCTAAATATTTAACAATGTAGTTATTGTCAAATGTTCTAGTCAAAAGTCCGGATCTATCGCTTTCAGCCAAAGTTAAATTGGCACCGAATAACAAGACAGCTAAACAAGATACCAAAATAGGAATTCTCCATTTCAGTCGTTTAACATCCATCCGAATAACTTTGAAGGCTAATAATAATATCAAAATAAGTACATCTAAAAAGACGAGAAAGTCAGTTGGTTTAACAATTCCCATGATACTCTTACCAAGGTTGTTGGAGACTGATCCCGAACCTTTGATCAAGATCATTGTTAAGAAATCTGAGAATTCTCGATAATACAGGATATTCGAGAACAACCAGACAGAATCAAGAAAATCAATGATCAGCAAAAAGATATACGATTTGCGACCTTTCATGTACAGTGCTAATCCAAATAGCAATAACATGACCGGTATTGGATTAATTACCATTAAAAAGGTTTGAAGTGATCCCTTTACTCCAAGGTTGAACTTCGTGGTATAAGCATAGACGGTTTTGATCGTATACAGTACGACTGCAAGGATAACAAAGCCAAGTCTAGTGTTTAAAAAATTTGAAAAGCCTTTGATAATACGCTTCATTTATTTTCGCTCCATAATCTTACTTTAGCGTGAAACTTCTTTTTTGTTTAAATTTGGTTTCTTTAATACGCCAATTACCCCAAGAAACATACCAAAGAAGTATGTAATAAATCTCCATAAAAACATAGCTAAAATTAATCCCGAAGCTGATGGAATAAAGCCAGAGAATAAGGCTTTAAAACTAACTTCTGCCCCACCAGTACCACCAGGCACTGGAAAAATAGATGTGATCATAACAATCATAATTTGCATAACGACAACGTCAAGCAAATTAATGTGATGCACATTCAAAGCTAGAAGGACAAAATAGACTACCAAATAATACAGCAGTAGCTGTAGAAAAGTTAATATTGCTGCTTTAATAACCTTTTTTCGTTCCTCTTTTAAAACTAAACTCTCGTTATAAAAACTGTCGATACTTCTATCAGCTGACGCTAAAATTCTATCACGTTTTTCAGGCTTTAGGAAAAATAATACTGGTTTTAAAACTACCTGAACCATACGCTTAGTGAAATTATAATAATACATTATCATTAATAAGAAAGATATAGTAACGACGTGAATGACCAATCCGAAGACGATCATCAGTGCTAGTCCGCCAAAATGTCTAGCAACGCTCTGAAAACTAACGACCATGGCAACAATGAAGTTAATCAATACCATACCTTGATAAATAACGAACTTCATCAATAATACCGAACTGGCACGTCCACCATCGATCTTGGATTGCATCATCCCTAATAGTTGAGCGGGTTGTCCACCAGCAGAAAAAGGCGTGATTGCATTAAAAAGGGCCTGGATCAATGGAATACGATACATTTCCCACCAGCCGAATTTACGATCTTCTTTTTTCTTCAACAGAGTATGGAGCACCCAGGCTTCAACGGCATAAGACAGCAGCATTGAAAGAAAAGCTACTATCAACCAAAAAAAGTTGAGTCCTTTAAACGTGTTCACCATTGATTCAAAATCAATGGATCTAGCTTCCCACCAGAAGATTCCGGCACTTAGACCCAACATTACTAACAGTGCAAATATGTTTTTTCTACTCATTATTTTTCCTGTTTATATATTTTATATTGATCATTATAGAACTTATACCAGATCTCACTCAAATGGTCCTCAGAATAATAACTGGTAGCTTTACGCGATTTCTCTTTAAAATCAGCCAGTATTCCACGATTAGCGCTGGCCTTGCGGATGAAGTCATTCATCTCTTTGCGGTCTTCTGCTGGTTGATAATATCCATCAATAATAGCTTGGTAAAGTTCCAAATTTCTCAATAAGACAGGAGCTCCACAACTAAATGCCTCTAGTACCGACATTGGGAACAATTCATCATATGATGGCAACAAGAAAATATCACAAATATTATAATAGTTTACCAAATCGTTTCTATCAACAATACCTGTGAAAGTCATATTGTCTGGAGCATTGTCGATCATTGACTTATAACGATCATAGCCGTCAGTGATCTTGCCAAATGAAAAGCCACCTGCCCAGACGAACTGAATGTCAGGATTTTCCTGAGCTAACTTGTAGAAATCATCGATTCCCTTACGTTCTTGGACCTGTCCATCTCCAAAAACAACAAACTTATCCTCAGGAATACCAATTTTTTTACGAAAAGCACGTTTTTCTTCGTCAGTTTTTTCGTAGAAATTCTTGGTTGAAACAAAGTTAGGAATATATTTGATTTTATCGCGCACTAAACCATGTGCCACCAACTTGTCGATAAACGTAGGATTAACTACAACAATTTGATCCATGCGTTTATAGAAACTAATGACATATTTGTAAAAAATACTCCGGAAAGGTTTTGGAAGTTTGATACTACCTTCTAAAGTTTCCGGTAAAAAGTGAACATAGCCAATTTTGCGTCCACGTTTTTTTGAGAAAGTTGACAAATAAAACGTTGGATTGATCGTGTGGTAGTGACTTAGATCTGAACGAGAGTATTTATTGATCTGAATATCAAAGTCCTTTTGGAAACGACTTTTTAATAAGTTGATCAATTCTATATAGGCACTACCGACACCTTGTCCGGCCACCTTATCGGCAGTCGAGAACATGGTAATTTTAATCATTTGAATACTCCTCTGGATCGATAGATGAATTAGATAATTTCTCACGCACAAAGTATTCTTGTGCATTGTGATAAAAACTAATAATTGAATCGCCAAATTTATCCGATGAAATATTATACAAGATACGTTGACGAGCATCCCGATCATCGAATGACTTTGGATGGTCTAGGTACGCCGTGATTTTGGGTACCAATTGGTCATCCTCGTTAAATGTGACTCCAACTGAAGGATCTGATAATAACTGATCAGTGTATGGTGCACTTCTGACCACGATCTTTAGACCTGATGCGATTGCCTCAATATAAGTCAATCCTTGAGATTCAGTATCAGAAGAAGAAACGAAGATATTCGCCATATGGTAATAAGGCGAGATTTTATCATGCTCAACTTCCCCAGTAAAAATCACGCTATCATCAATTTTGAGATCTTTAGACATTTGGACTAATTCATCCATGTCAGGACCACCACCAACAATAACTAGTTTTAACTCAGGATTGTACTTCAAAAGTTCAGGCATGCTCCTCAAAACATGGTCGATCTTCTTTTCTAAGGCAATTCGACTAAGCATCAAAATTACTGGCGTATCTTCAGAAATACCCAGTTTTTCACGTACATCTGAAGTGTCGACTGGCTTAGTATATTCTGAAAGATCAACCCCAGTAGGAATAATTGTGATTGGTGCTTCGATCTTGTAGCGATCTAAAGTCGCCTTAACTTGCTTACTTGGAGCAACCACTCCAGAAGCATTTTTAATAAACATTCGTGACATTTGCTTTACGTGATAAGGCTTCAATAAATGGCCATTTAAAACGTAATGCAAATAATCTTCATACATAGTGTGATACGTATGAACGAATGGTATTTTTAATTGTTTAGCAACAAATTTTCCGATAAGACCCAAAGAAAACTCTGTTTGGGTATGAATGATATCAAGTTTTAATTCTTTAGCCAGATCAACAGCATGAAACATTCCTCTGATAGCAATCCTACGATCAGTAAAAGAAATAAACGGAACGCTGCCTAATCTAAAAATATTAGGTTCAATTGTTTTTTTGGAAACACTTGGATCAGTCGTTGTAAAAATATAAACTGAATGCCCTTTTCGTTCCAAATCATTTTTCAAGGTTTGAATTGATGTGGCAACTCCACTAACTTGAGGGAAATATGTATCGGTAAAAATTCCGATATTCATGAAAACATCTCCTCATAACTTTATATTGAAGATTATAACAAAAAAGGGAGACCGATATCTCCCAATCTAACTCTTATTTGATTATTCGAGCAAAATTCTTATTTTTCATAAGGAAGTAAAAAATCACTATTCCTAGTAATACTACTAGCAATTCACCAATAAAGACCGAGAATGCCGTAGCCCAAAATGGCAGTTGAGAAACAAAATACAACTCTGCACCAACAATAAGTCCATTCACTACAGCGCAGATTATCGATACTAACCAAATAAGGCTCATCTTGTTGGCAATCAAAACAATCAGTCCGCAAGCAATTGCTGTTGCAAGTGTTCCGAAGATCAAATCAGCAGCACCTAGTGCTGGACTGAAGATATTTGAGATCAAACATCCAATGATCATCGACCAACTAAACTTGGGATTGAAAAATACCATTAACATCAAAACCTCTGATACTCGAAACTGAATTGCTCCAAAAGCTAGAGCTGAAATGCCAGGCGTCAACGTTAGGGCAACATACAATGCTGCGACGATTGCTAAACGTGTGATATCTCTTATTTTTAAACTATGCATATACTTTCCTTTCACTGTTTTGTTAGGACAGGTTACCAGTGCAAACTGCCAATTTATTATGTTAACTTGTTTCGAATACTTGTGCAATAGGTATATCCAGGTTAAATCTGAATTTAATGATAAATGATTGCAAAAAAAAGAAGAGATTCAGCATCTCTTCTTATTAAATCTTAGGCAATAAGTCACGTTCACTCAACATCGTATCAATTTGTTTCAAGACGATTTGGAGGTCGTCTTTATTTTCAACATAGTCCAATTGATCGCCATTGATCTTCATCTTAGGACTATAGTCATATTCATCATACCAGTCATCATAGCGAGATAACAATTCATGATAATACTCAACTAAACTAGGATCTTGATCGATTTGTTCATAGTCACGGCCACGCTTTTGGATACGCTTGATCATCGTGTCATACGAAATATCAATATGGATCAATAGATCAGGAGCTTTCTTTTCAGCTGCAAATGGCAATTCTTGCATCATATTTTCGAGCAATTCGTCATATACTTTAACTTCTTCTTGAGTTGCACGTCCCATGTCAGCATTCATGTGGAAGAACAATGAATCCTCATAAATTGAACGGTCCAAAACATTGTTGTCATCAGCCATTGCTTGCTTAATTGACTCAAAGCGTTTGTTTAAAAAGTAGATTTGTAATAGAAATGCATATTGTTTAGGATCCTTATAAAATAGTGGCAAGACAGGATTATCATCTACTTGTTCATAGAAGGCCTCTGTTCCTAAATGTTTTGACAAAATTGTTGCCAGTGTACTTTTACCAGCACCAATTGTGCCGCTTAATACGATCATCATTATATTCCTCCATCCGATCTTTAAAAAAATCAACAGATAATATCTTACCACTTGGCCTATATGTTGTATACAAGAAATAAAGATAAACTATATCTAGTATTAATGGAAGGTTTAAGAAAAGCTATACCCGGCGATTTCTGGAAGAAATTTTTTTTAAAAGAAGGCAAAAAAAATCCTCACCCATTCGGTGAGGATTTTCTCGTCAATTCCCTTTTTCGTTCCAGTGAATATAATACCAATACTATATAACATTGGTATTACAAATCTGTTTCTTTATAACTTTTTTAATCGAGTTTAAAAATTAATTAAATACTAAAGAAATTATTAATAAATGTTCAAGCAGGCTTAGAAGGCACCGCCACCAGAACCTCCGCCAAATCCGCCAGAGCTTCCACCGGAAAATCCACCTGATCCAAAACCGCTAGAATTAGACGAATTTGAATTTACGCTTCGTTCAAATGCATCGTATGAGCTGTTGACTGCAGAACCAAAGTTATTATTACTATCTAGACTCCCTAGTCCGTAATAATAGTAACCAATAAGTGGAACTGTCATTACTTCAGCACCAAAACTAACTTTAAGTGCATCAATAACTTTCTTCGAGATACCAAACGCTGCAGCATACGGCAGGATCTGTTCCCAGAGAATCAAATCACCTACTTCAGCAACTTTGATGTCATTAATATCGCGAAGCATCCGTCTAAAGCCTTGCAATTCATTGGCCGTGTCAGCACCAAATTGCGTATATATTGAAACATTATGATCAACATATACTTTTAATCCAGCTGAAAATGCAATCACAATAAGTCCAATGATCAATGACGGTATAAACATGCTTGACATTAAGATACTCATTAACAAGACAAATAGCACAGAAATAATTATCGTCAAATACATCGACCAATTAACACTCTTTACTAAGCTTTCATTTTGTTCACTGAAGTATTTCTTTCGCTCATCATCGTGACGATCTTGCCAAAGATTAAATTGATAATTCAGATCTTCACTCTTAGTTTTTTTAATTTGTTTGATTGAAACTTTGCTACCATCACCGATTTTATCAATCAAAAATTTGAAAAATGGATTTAAATGGTCAGATGATTTTTCAATCTGATATGTTTTGCCATCTGGCAATATTTTGAGGTTCTTTTCAAATACCTCATACATCATATCGCCAGTTAAGCCCTGATAATCCGCCTTAGCCGCTTTTTTTACAATCAAACGTGCCATACTAGGCTTCATGTTAGGAATTTCAAACCAATGATGGATCGGGATTGGTTTTGTGATCTTGGTATCTGGATTCTTACGCCATTTGATAAAGATCACCAAATAAATCACAAACACGATTATTATGAAAATCGGAATAATCGCATAAACCTTCATTTTATTGACTGCGCGTTGATGATTGGCTTCATCAGCCAGTTTCTTCTCTTGCTTAATGATCGAAGCTTTCCTTTTTTCGTGAACGACGTTTTTGTTAGTGTTAGTAATCTTGGTTGGGAAAATCATATGTGTCTCTACGAATTGATTTTCAGGTAAATTATCGACAGTTAACGTCACGCGTCCGTTTTCGTAATCTACCTTGTTATAACCATCCAAAGGACCGTGTGCCCACGCTCTTAGCTGCTTAATGTTGTCTTCAGGTAACTTAATTTGAATCTTTGCATGATTGATTTCTTGATCCCATCCAGAACCAATTACTTTCCAATTAAGTTCAGCCGTATCTTGATAATTTGTAACTACTCCATGAAGTTTGTATTTATAGATAAACGTCGCATGGGTATCGTAAACAGCATGGTATATCTTGATTTTTTTGATTTTCCCATTATTGGTTAAAGTATAACTGTTGTTACTCTCATCATTAGCCGGCAATACAGGCGTGTTGTCACCGTCTTGAGTGACAGACACATTTAAATTGGACATACCCTTAATCCCATTGGTATCCATATTGTAATAGACACCGTGAAAGTCGCCATCAAAGTCATAAGTGATCTTTTGAGTAACGTCGGCATTACCATTTTTTAAAACATTGACGTCCATTTGATAATTGGTAATCTCATATGAATCATCTGCAGATGCAACGTTTGAGAACATCATAAACGCGACAAACGCAGCGAAAAAACTTACCAACAATAACTTGATTTTTTTCATATTATCCCCTTAAATTCTCCTCAGATACATTAATTATACCGGAACAAAAAAAGACAACCTACAAATTGTAAGTTGTCTTAATGGAATAATTGCTAAATCAATTATACCGGTGATCGGGGTCGAAACAGTTGATACATCAAGCATTCAAGCTATTTAGTGTGCCACCTATGTGCTAATGTGCGTTCTAATCTCTACCATTATATAGTGTTTATTTTATGCACTTTATTTTTCCACGGTAATTCCCACCACTTTTCTCGTAATTTATTAAGAACCAAAACTAGGAGGAAACAACATGAATGATTTAATTTTAGTACATGAAAGCTACTTGATAGACTTGCCCGATTTCTTAAAAGAATTTCTAATTGATCATAGCACGTGGAATGAAGATGGATACTATTTAATTAACGATAGAGATATGTTTGCAGCACTCACATTAATACAATAAAAAAAGACCCACATCTAAATTAATAGATGTGAGTTGTTATAATTTTGCAAATAAAAAAAGCCCTACTTGACAAAGGCAAATGACAAGCTAGGCTTCTACTAGAACGGCAAGACTACTGAGCGTTGTAGTCAAGAGATACGAAACATTCAAAGCTTAATACAATTTTTTGTTACACATTGATTCGAGTTGTTCACATTTGGCATAGCTATCATTGCCGAGTTATTAATCGCAATTTTTATTCATTAGTCAGCAGTGCGGCAGATGTGGGATTGAGCCCCCGCATCTGCTTTTTTTGTGTTTACACAATAACACATACTTTAATTTATATCCAATAAAAAAACCAAACCTAATTTAATAGGTATGATTAATTCAATATTACTTTTCAGACTTCTTGTTAATTTTTTCAGCAACCTTATCAACAATATTGTCGGCTTTTTCTTTGGCTTGTCCAACCTTTTCTTGAATCTTACCTTTTAGCTCTTTCTTATCATCGTCAGTTGCTTTTCCAACTGTCTCATTAGTTTTTCCTTTAATCATATCTTTTTTGCTATCAGTACTCATATTAACATCTCCTTTTGAATATATTCTTAATGAACCTTTTTTTGCAATTCATCGCCAGCTTTATCAATACCTTTAGCAGCAACAATAGTTCCTCCTATAAGTACACCTCCAACGATCAATGTACTAACAGCCATAAAAGCAAAAACATTCTTTAATATACCCATGATGTGATCCTCCTCAAGCTTTTTTTCTTACTATGAAGGATACAATCAATACAAGAATGATTGCTCCAATCAACGATGGAACGATTGCCATTCCTGCAAGTTGCGGACCCCATGATCCTAATATTCCTTCACCAATGAAGGATCCCACAATACCAGCTATTATGTTAGCAATCCAGCCCATAGATTCTCCTCTATTGGTAACTGCGCCAGCGATTGCACCAATAACTGCACCTACTATTAGAACCCATAACCAATGCATAAAATCACTCCTTTTTATATTTATAATTAGATGTTAATATATTGAAATCATTTTTGCAAGTTATACGCAAAAAAAGCCCACACCTAATTTAATAGATGTGGGTCTTTTTTTGTATTACTATTTATTTCCGCCACCGATTGTGTAGAAGGCATCGATGTACTGGTCAGTAGATACTTGGAAACATAATCTACCATTAATTACACGTACGCCTTTATCATCAGAGAGCCATTTTGATTGGTCACTGAATGTCTTTTCACTACCCTTGTATTCTTCGCTCTTGCTATTGATAGCTGTAATACCAGCAATCGCGTTAATCGTGATAATCCCTGCTTGGTCCGTGTACTTCTTAGGGATATATTCATCCGTCGAGACCTGGTACATTGGCAAGCCATTAATCATTTTAATGTTTGCGGTTTTCCATGAGGTGTCATTTCTAAATGTTGAATTAGAACCAGGAACAATTTTTCCTTTAGAATTCCATGCAGCAATTCCCGTTGCAGGTCCGTTTTTGACCGTAACAACGTCTCTGCAGACTGTTGGTTGAGATTCATCTATTCCGTACATCAAATCATGTGATAACTGTTGTCGAGTAATCCCCCAACTTGATAAATATCCATAAGGGTCTTGATGATCTCCACCATAATTATTAGTAATCCATTGGTGAGTCTTTACACCTTTAGTTCCTGCATATCCCTCATCTAATGTGAGTGGAATACCATATTGATTTGCATAGTACCTAGCTAAATTTATATAGGTTCTATAATCATTATTAAACGTTGCTTTATCTGCAGTCCTTGCTAGTTCGATTTGAACAGGGGAATACGGATTGCCACTCAATGCTGCCCAAGCTACATAACCTGGTTCACCAATTTGATAGACCTGACCCCCGCCTCCAACAAAAAATGTTGAATAAGCGTTGTTATAATTGTTCTTCATATATTGCACTTCATGCAATACAGCATTTGGATCATAAATGTCGTTCTGGTTTCCAGATTCGTGAAGAATTATATACCACGGATAGGCCGTTCTGCTATCACCTTCATAGGTGCCCAACTGATAATCATAATTAATATTAACGTTATCTGCTTTAACTTCATTTGCATAAATAAAAAGACCTACTGCAACAAGCAGTAAGCCCAAAAGGCTAACTATTTTCTTTTTCATCTGTTCCTCCATTGGATGTATCGTAAATAATTCCTAACAATCCTCCGAGTGCCAATAACGAATTAACTACATTCATTATTTCTGTGTCTAACCCATCTGGCATCTCAACACCAAACATCTTCAGCACTTGTTGAATTAAAACTAAAACAATTGATACAACCGATACCCACCAAACCTTTGAGTGGTAATCAATTGTAAGGTTGCTTTTAAGATTTTCCATTTGTTAATTCCTTCTTAATATGTCTAATTTCATCTCTCATGTTTTTATTATCTGCACGTAGATCTTTTAACTCTTCTTTTAAGTTATTGATCTCAATTTGCAAGTTACTGTTCTCAATTCTTAATGACTCATTGTCTTTAACGCCTTTTTTTATTTCTCTGGACAAATCTATATCATTTCCTCTGCGTTCTAATTTAGCCGCCGCATAACCAAGGACACTTCCAACAATAGGTGCAATAATACTCACAAAATCCTTCATTTCTCACGCTCCCTATTGTTACCTATTCTAGAAGTTTCAAAAACCAGCGCCGCCATAAAAATGGTCAGTGGCAGGCCTAAGGAAAACATTCTATTTGAGATATCAAACGCCAATAATCCTATCGAAAAGGTGACCCATACAAACATTAATGATGCTGATCTTAGTGGTTTCGCCCAAAGCTGGCTCAAATTCCACAAGGAAACGATTAGAGAATATGTCGCAATTATTATTTCAACAACCATTATCGTTGGATCCTGTAGATGTCTGAAGATACCAAAAGGTGATATTAATGAATCAAATCCATGCGGAACAGTATACGTAAAATAAGAGAGTCCATAAGTTGCCATGGATATCCAAATCCAAACGTAATTTCTACGGTAATGTCTTCTAAAATGATCTATTTTTTCTTTCATATATGTCCACCGCTATACCGTATCTCTTTGATCTACATATTCATTTGTAGAAATCCTTAAGCCATCAATGGTGTTACCATTATTATCAATACCACTAATAGAAGCGTCTACATGGAAAGTGCCACTAATTGATCTAGAAACATTTTGTAGACAATCATTATATAATCTTGGATTTGAGGCTGAAATAGTTACATCATTATAATTACCCTTGATAACTTTAGTCACATCATAAGCTTTGATCCATTCATCAGTTGAAATTTGATAATAGTCTTCTCCGTTATAAGTTCCATAGTGTGACGCCTGGAAATCTTGTCCTGCTGATATCGTTCTGCCAGACACTCCTGATTTACTAATAACTTTTGAATCTCTAATAACACCAACTTTTTCCAGGTTAGAACTAGTTGCGTTTATTCCAGTAATAACAGTTGTACCAGTATTTCCTCCGCTATTTCCAGTTGTCGTATCACGACTATCAATATATTCATTTGTAGAAATTCTATATGCTGTAATATCTCCATAAGTCATAACCATATCAGCAGGATATGGGACTACAGTTAGAGATCTGGATACATCCTTGCCACAGCTATTATAAAGACGTGGTGATGTCGAAGAAGGTGTAACTGTAATAATCTTTGGTGTTACATACGTCACCTCATTTGAATACACCCATTCGTCTGTGGATACACGATAGACAGTTTTATTGTTTAAAATAGCTGAGGTATCGGTTCCAAAAGTTTCTCCACTATCTAAAGTACGTGAAACGGTCCCATTTCCAAGGTATGCAGTTACTGTACTTGGTATACCAACGAAAGAACCTGATGGTAATGACTGTTTATTAGTAACTTCTCCATCGCCGTTCAACTTCTTTAGCATTGCATCGATTTCGTCTCTAGTATAATAATTTAATAATTGATCTTTAGTTACTATGTTATTCTTAGCAATCTGATCTGTAATATTATCGATGGCTTGCTTCAATCCATCATATTTATCCGTTGCTTCTTTTGAAATATCATTAAAGTAATTGATTGTGTTTTTTACTTTTTCATCGACTTGAGAACTAAAAGGATCGCTGCCAATGTTCAAATTATAAAAATCGTTAGGTAAAACGTCTAAATTAAAATTGATTGTCGCAATAACTTGATCCTTGTTCTTAACCTCAATTACACAGCGTTTGTACTGTCCAGCAGTTGCCATCACCTGTGAACTTAATGCAATCACTACTCTTCCTGTTTGCCATGTATCGCTTTGGTCTGCAGAAATCACTTTAATCTTATCTCCAGCATCTAAGCCATACAGTGTTACAGATGAGTTGTCCTTGTCTAACTGATGAGGTTGGTTGCCATCATAAAACCATAACTTCAATTGTGGGCCATTTTCACCCTGTCTAAATCGCTTATTAAATGAATATGTAACTAGGTCTACTTTATTTAAATCAATTTTGATATATCCATCTTTAGTGATATCAGGAGTTACTGGTAACCAAGTATCTTGATCCAAGATATCTTTAATATTTTCGTCCATTTATTTTTCCTCCTTGTAAATAAAAAGACTGGTATCAAGTTCGTTAATAAAATCATCAACGGCTTGCCAGTCTTTATTAAATATTTCTATATATGTTTCGTTTAACTCTAATTGCTTAGGTATTTCTAGATAAATATGTTTGAACTCATCATGAGTCACTAAATTAGCAACTCCTGCTTTGTTTAACATATCTACTGTATTATTCAACAATTCATTTAATAAATGATAATCATCGTACAAATTATTGTATAATTTGACATCATCAAAACTATTAACTAACTTTTTAAAGCTTGGTGTATAACTTCTATCAGTCATATATAAGCTCTGCAATAACTTATATACACTGCTAATATTATTAGAAATCTCGGTAAAGTTTTCATCATTATCATTTAGAAAATTAATATATGAGGTGTCTTCAGTAATTTTTATCATGCTATGTAATAACTCCCGTAAATATTATAAGTTCTAGTTGAATCAAAAAAATCACTAGACCTAAGATAAAATTTTTCGCTATCCATAACAAATGATCCAGTCCGATCAGATCCTAACGACGAATCAAATCCTTGCCCAGTGAAAATCATTGCCTTATTTCTTGAAAACATAGATAGATCAGGCAAATATCCTTTCGGAATCTCAAAGATAGCCTGTTCCTCTGTAGCACCTGAACTAATTAATACCTGAAAAACCACTAGCTTATCAAGTTTTGTTAAGGTTGCTTGCCCTTTCCAACCGTTTAAGAAACTTTTTATAACAGTTGTTTCAGGACTAAAACCACCTTTGCTCATTATTGCAGAATCAGTTTCGGTTTTTGTATAGTAATTATCTAATTTCTCAGTAATAGCGTCATTTATAACATCAATCGTTTCAACTTTTGTAAGATATTGGCTTAGATCTGTAGTATTCCCATTTGATTGAGCAATTTTATTGTCAACAGTGGTTTTATCATAATAATCACTCATATCAGGCTTGTACTCTTTAATTGCATCAGATATTGCAGTTTTCATTTCATCAGTAGTCGAGTAATTAGAAAAATCTACGGATGAAATTTGTTTAATTAGTTCATCCACATCGGCCTTTGTATAGTAGTTAGATAAATCCGTTTTAGGAATTTTTTCGATGATACTGTCAATTTGTTCTTTGGTATAGTAATCACTTAAATCGGTTCCGGTTGCCATAAGCTCTTTAACTTCCTCCTTCGTATAATAATCTTTTAAAGAATCCTTGATCGAATCAGAAAGTAATTGTTTAATTTCTTCCTTAGTAAAATAATCGGTGAGATCAATATTTGTACTAGTGCCTTTAATTAGGCTGTTTACGAAATTTGTTAATCCCTCAACAGAATCATCATCAGCGTGAGTTTTTGCATAAGCCTTATTGCCCTCGAAATCAGAGAGTTGCATGATTTTTGTCATTTAACCTCACCTACTTCCCATAACTTATTACTTTGATTGGAATCGGAAGAATTACTATTAGTAATATTGCTGATCTTAGAATCAATTAAATTAGTAATTGTGTTCTTTGTACTATTTTCAAGGTCAAAGTAAGTCTGAACCGTATTGTTAAAAGTAATTTGCTTGACCTGCTCAAAGTTGAGTAAGGCCTTTTTTATTCCCACAACTGTAACATTAGTATCTAAGTTCAACGGTTGAACTTTTAACAGAACACTTTCACCTTTTAGAAAATCATCGTCTCCATAATAGGTAGAAGTTAATGTAATTGCTGGTTCGGATTTCATCTGCGATAGTGCTGACTTCTTAGCATCATCAGCGTTCTGTGATTTGTCGTCATTGATATCTTAGCTTTTTCTCCGAAACGAGCAATAGAATCCTCATCTCGCACCTCAAAAGGTGGAAAAATATACTCAGGCTTAGTCTCAGAGTCATTATTCTGAGAACTGTCACTACTATTACTATCAGTCTCTGAGTTGTTAGTAGTATCGCCAGATTTACTAGTATCCTTTTGGCCTGGATAAACCATGGCAATATTTTGCAATTCCGTGGTGTCGGCAGATAATTTAACATCTGACGTATCGTGATAGTAATGAATCACTCTACCGTTATCCTTTTTAAATTCGGATTCGGACCATATATCGATATGCCTATTATCAAATGTATAAACTGCCCCTTTCCATGAATCAGTAATTTTACTCAACACATCCTTTAAAGAACATTTGCCCATGTTGTCAAATTGAACTGGTTGAAAATCTCCATGGATTTCGTAAGTAAATCCAACAGCGTTTCGACCATTCTTAGTGACATAATCAAACAACCCTTTAGGTGTAAATCCAAATGAACCATTCATACTTTCGTTGGTTCGAATATAAGTGCATTCATAACCAATGTGTGTGGCTTTAACATCTATAGTATGTGTTGAACCTGATAGTGTTGGTTCAGATGTTTTGATCACGAATTCTTGATCATCTGCGATTATATGATTCTCGTTAGTAAGTAGGTTAAAAGCTAACGAATGATCATCAAAAGCTGTAAATGACAATTCATAGTTGCTATTTTTTTCCCAATCAATGATAAAAGTTTCAGGTTCGATACAATTATTTAACAATTCTTCGTACTTACCGGTACGTTCTTTAACTAATATTTTTTCAGTCATTAGAAATATAAAAACGGAAAGCTAAATGTTATATCTGGATTGTCTAACCCAGATACAGTGAAATGATTATTTCCCTTGACCAGACTGATTGTTCCGTGGTCAGTATCAATGCCACAAGACGTATCATCTAAAAATGGATTGATACCATTAATAGTCAGTGTTTGGCTCTCCGTTAGTCCTTTCTTATAAGTAAAAACTTCATTTGAAGTAGTATTAGTTAAAATCATATTATTTCCTGTACCGGTAATTTTAATCACCAAATCATGTCGTTGTTCCAATGGTTGGATATCAACATCACTTGGGTTGTAAACATTAAAGTCATTAGATTTAAAATGATATGAGAAATCTTTGTCTCTTGGAAGGTTTAATCCTATTTGGTAATTTCCATTGAGTTTAAATATCTCATCTGAATTAACAATCGATTGTCTAAAACCTGACAAATTATTAAACGTGACTGAAAAGCTTTTTTCTGCATAGTCCACTCTTGTCATTGTAAATGGTTGCGGATAGCAATAAACCACCAAAGCTGGACTGACCGAACTCCGTAATCTCATTACCGCACGACTTGAAAACAGATCATAAATTTTATGTTCTAAAAGATCGAGCTCATATACATTTCGAGCATTTATTAAAAAATCAGCTTGAACTGTTGTGGCGTCATAAGTAATGGCACCTTGTTGTATCTGACCATCAATACCTGTTGGAGTATATGTATTCATCTTGGGCTTAGGAGTACCATTAACTAGACTCAAAAAGGCAAACTGATGATTGGCAGTAATTGCAATCTCTGGTTCGCCTTGTTTTTTTATGTATAATGTCTGCATATTAGATTCTTGCATAATTAATAGCCCGCCTGAAAATCATGCATTCTTTTTGAACCTGCCATTTGTTGTAAAAAGTTGTCCATTCCTGAACCACCGTTACCGTTACTAGAACCGATTGCAGAAAGAATGTTTTTCAATAATGAATTTTGTTCCTGTGTGGCCATTAATTGAGACTGCATAGTATCATTTAACTCATTATTTTGATTTTCAGTATTAGGTGTACTTTGTCCTCCATTCATATATTGATTTGCTTTAACCATTAAATCTAAAGCTCTTTGCTTTCTATTCAGTGGGATAACTACTTCAGGCCCAGCCTCGCCAACGATTGCTTTGGTTTCTGAGGAAACGAAACCACCATTTGCCATACGCCTATGACCTTGAGGCCCAGAATGCAACCAATCAATTTTAGATACACCCCAAATACTTGTTGGACCAATAGAACTCTGCCAATCGCTATTGTTAAAAAATGCCAATAATTGATCAAATGGATTCATAATGTTTTTGTGTCCAGGCATGGCGTAATAACCGAATGTTGGGGGCGTATATTGCAAGATACCTCGGGCTTCATTACCTCCAGAGTTAACATCATGTATCTGTTGGACGATATTTCTTCCACCAGATTCTGATTGAATAACCGCCTGCAACATTTTAATGAATGATGCTGAAGGACTAACGTGCATCATCGCAGCGGCTGCCATAATCATTTTAGGATCATAATTACCACCCATTGAGAAATCTAGGTTCTCTAGTTGCTTTTTAAAAGGTCCAGAGATTGATTTCAGGAATCCATTTGATAACGCATTACCGAAGTTCACATTAAATTGACTTCCTGAGAACTTAGCCTTATCAAAGAATCTCTTCTTTAGTAGTGGCATTGGGTCCTTTTTGATTTCATCTAAATGATCCAATAGGTACGACATCATATCCCCGGTTGCATCACCTTTACCATTGGCATGATGTGGAAGTGAATCAACCATGTTAAGAAATTGCTGAGACATACCATGTGGCATGATTGAAGTATCAGGACTCAAATATCTTACTTCTTCTCCACCTAACCCAACAGGGTAGATGCCATGTTCTTTATCATGAGCTAGTTCAAATCCTTCTTCACCAACAACAGCAAGTCCCCCAGGAGTTCCAGAAGTACCTGTTGCATATCTAGCTAGGGATAATGATTTACCGCCAAAGTCCTTGATGACAGCATTGACTCCACCAATACCCTTGTTAATTTGATCAATAACTTTAGACATTTGTTTTGAAGCAATACCAGGGAGCTGATTAAATCCACCCTTAAATAAATTAACGACTTTATTCAACCAACTATTCCACTCGCCTATAAATGCATTTGTAAAGCTCTTCTCTCTTGATTTCAATTTGTTAGTGTCACTGTTAAATGTTTTAACAATGGTAGACATGCGACTCTTTAAATTACTATTTGCACTCTTCCAAACGTTATTCCAACTCTTCTGGAATATTCTATCGAAAGATTTGAGACTCTTCTCAATACTCTTAGTTGACTTGTTGAAATTAGAAGCAAACGTGTTGCTCTTGGTGGCCTTGTTTGCTGTATCAATTTGTTTCTTTAATACAGTACCAATATTTGTTTTATTAAGGGTTTTTGTTAATGAAGTAAAATCCTTTTCTAACTTTTCAAAAGGATTGGATTTACCATAGCTTTTAAGGAATTTATTAAGCGTATCGAATGCTTTACCGACCTTATTAATCGGTTTTTCGAATTTAGTCCAATTTGGAGTACTCTTCTTGATACTCTTGTCCAAATCTTTAATATGCTCAGCTAATTTATTTTTCTTGAGATTCTTACTCATTTTATTCAAGTAATCGTCTAATTTACTTTTCTTAACCGTAGATTCGAGTTTTGGTAAATCCTTGTTCAATGCTGCAAACGCATCGTTCTTCGCCATTGACTTAGAAAATTGAGTTAATGTTTTGAATGCATCACCAACTTTTTTAATTGGTTTTGCCATCTTATCCCAATTTTTGCTGGAACCTGATAATCGTTTATTAATAGAATCTAGATCCTTACTAGGATCATTCTTTTTCAAAAACGATTTAAGTTCTTTAATGGCGTCCTTATAATTCTTGATTGGCTTGATCATTGCTTTAACATTTTCAATATCTTTCTTTGAAACATGTGTGGTTGCGACACTCTCAACGGCTTCTTTGGTAGAAGTTTTGGAAGATTTAGATTTTCCACTCTTATAATCCTTAATCTTCTTATCCCATTTATCAAAAATTGCTTTTTGCTTCTCAAAATTCTTGGCAGCGTCTGCATCTGCCTTCTTTTGATCAAAGTTATTTTCAAGTAAATTACCAAAGTCCGATTTTTTATTGGTGTTGTCCATGTTTTCTTTGGCATTCTCACGTTGCTGTTTCATGTACTCTAAGGATTTACTGTCATAAAATGTACCATTTTTAAGCAAGTTACTAATGCTAGGTGCCGCATATTTTCCAATTTGATCACCCAATTGTGAACCAATCATTGCACCAATTGGACCACCCAAAACAGCTCCTATCCCAGTTCCAAGTGCAGTACCAACTGCTTCTCCAGACTTTGTAACTCTTTCCTGAGGATTCTTTGCAGTAATAGCACTGACAACATCAAACCCTACTTCCACGGCGCTCATACCTAAAGCAAATTTTCCCATAGTAGATTTGCCCATAGCCATGATATTAGAACCCATTTGACTTGAAGAAAGTTTTGTAGAAAGTTTGTTGTTGAAACTTGTTGCGGTATTATCCGCTAAATTGCTTGCTTCAATTGGTAAGTCACTTTTTTTCAAAGATCCAGACAGTTTACTGAACAATCCAGTTATTTCGTTTAGTTTTAATGCAAAGTTGGACATTTTATTTAAGGCCCATATAGCTGCAATCGATCCGCCAATAGCCTCAATAGCAGTCTTATGCTTTGCTAGATTGGTAACAAATTCATTCATAACATGTAAAGGATCTTTTGCTTTCTCCCCGTTAGAAGAAACAAGGCCAAAAGCACCACCGATAACTTTTAATGTTCCAGCAAAAGTGTTCCAAGCACCTTCAGCCAAATATCCAACGATTTTTCCTGTACTGGTTACAATTCCTTGAACATCTTCATGGTGTTGGCCTAAATAACCAAAAAAGACCGCAACATTATCAGTCAAATGACCAACAGTTACACCAATTCCTTTAATATCTTTTTCAAATTCTTTTGATCCTGCACCTTTAGCGAGTTTATCACCAATTTGAGTGATTGCAGGAAGAGCGTTAGAGGCGATCGTCATCGTAATAGAATCAAATGCTTGCTTTAATCTATCTAATGCAACTTTACCAGTCTTACTATTCTTTTCGGCCAACTTAGCAACATAGTTGTTCTTTGATGAGTCTTCAACTTTTTTATTTAGTTCTCCAAGCTGTTTTGCATTATCGGCTAAAATCAGTCCAGCTTGTTGTCCTGTTGTACCAAAAATACTGTGGAATAAATCGACCTTGCTTTGTTTACTCATTCCTTGTGTATGTTCATTGAGCAGACCGAAAATGTCAGTCATTGACTTAAGCTTTCCATCCTGCCCAACAAAATCCTTGGTGCTCAATCCCATTTTCTCCAGGGCTCCAGAAACACCCTTAGTTGGAGAAATAAGACTATTAATGGCTTTTCTTAATCCTGTACCAGCCTTATCAGCTTCAAGGCCGTTATTACTTAAAATACCCATGGCACTTGAAGTTTCGGCCAGACTAAAGCCTGCTTGATGAGCTGTTGATCCCACATAAGACATTCCAATTCCTAAATCAGAGAAATTTGTAGCTGTCATATCAGCAGCGTATGCAAGGTCATTAACTGCTGTTTTGGTATTCTTAATCATTCCTTTTGTGGAATCTGTCCTCATACCAAACGCTTCTAAGGTTTGTGAAGATACTTTTACAACGTCAGCGAAGTCATCACCAGATGCAACAGAAGCTTGTAGTTCAGAGCGCATTGCTCCTAGTGCTTGCTTTGAGTCATAGCCACGTTTTATGAGATCTTGATATCCTAAAGCAATTTCATTTTGAGATTTACCGTATTTCAGTGCATATTGCTGACCATCTTTTTGCATCTCAGCAACGTTTCTTGTAACTTCACTAACCTTTTCTCCGCCAGTTACAAGTAAATTGCTAGTAACCTTAGTAGTATTTTGTAGTTCAGTAGCGTTTCGTGCTCCGCTTGCTAATGCAGCACCCAAAGCCGTACCCGCAAGTGTTGCAGTTAAGGCAAGATTCTTCAAATGAGAAGCTGTATTTTTAATGGAGTCCCGAGTCATTGATAGAACTTGCTTACTTTTACCAACGTTCTCTCTGAAACCAACAAAGTGTGTGCCAGCAATTCCCAATTGAGTGCCTAACTCACGATATCTTGAATTACTTCTGCCTATTTCAGCACCAAGCTCATTGACACGAGTCTGTTGCTGTGAAAATTCTTTTGACGTTGATCCACTATACTTCTTAACATTTTGAAGTTGTTTGGATTCTTTTTCATATAATGAATTTAAATCAGTAATTCGTTTCTTGAGAGCTTCTCTTTCAGTTGAATTGGCTTTGATACTTTGGCCTTCAGCTTTGTACTTTTCGATTAGACTATCAGTGACAGATTTAGTACGTTCAAGAGCATCTTTTTGTTTCATTATTCCTTGATTGTATAAATCTAAAACATTCTTAGCACGTTCTTGTTGCTGAGACATGTTGCTCATTTGTCGAGTTGCATTATTAATTTTGCTGGCCAAATCGGAATACTTTTTAGACCCTTCAGATGTGGAGGTGTCCAAAAGCTTCATTTCATCTTTAAGTCTATTGATATAATTCTTCTGACCTTCAATGGAGCGATTGAGACCGTCAACCTTTGACTTATATGCATTTTGGTAGTCGCCATTAGCTCTCAAAACTGCTTCATTTGCCTTCCACTCTGAAGTGAGAGCACGGACTTGGTTTTTCAATGACTTGATTGAGCCTTCCGACTGAATGGTATCAATATGAATACCAGTGTTTAATTGCATATCTTTTGCCATTTATTTTCCTCCCTTCTGGAAAATTGATGCAATCCCACCTGTTCGAATGAAATCGCCTAAATTCATTTGTCCAACGTCATTATTTGGATTTTCATTTTTTCTTTTTTCACTCATAACTTCTACAAGCAAAAAATAAGGCTGAGACTCGACAGTTTCGATGTCCCAACCCATGTTCTCCATTAAGCCTCGTTCAAAATCTAAGAATTCATTTAAAACCTCTGAAGGAGCCACATAATCTGACTCTTTTACTTTTTTGGGTCTGTATCATCATTAGTAATTAGATTTGAAATCTTAGCAGTAGTCGCAGCTACTTCTTCATTTGATAATTCTTCTAACTTTGTGAATTCAGCATCACTTAAATTCAAAGTTTCTTGAATGAACTCTAAACTTGCATTTATTTGTTCAATAGAAATATCTGTTAGACTTGCAGTCGCATCAACAATTGCTGAATAGTTATCTTCATTGCCAAGATCTGAATCTGCTAATTCTTTGTATTCATTCATTTTTACATGTGACTGTTTTTGTGTAAGTACGTCTTTCTTTTGAAATTCCAATGCTAGTCTGAAATTCTTGACTGACTTCTTAATAATGCGTTTCTTTCCTAAAAATGTAATTGTTGCTTGTGTCTTTGACATATTCTCTCCTTATCGTCTCACATCTATCGTCTCTGTCTTTTTTTAGTTAATCACTATTTATTTGTTGGGGTATTTGAACCAGTACTTGATGTTGTTTTTGGTGCACCTGTAGTACTACCATCAGAATTAGTTACCTTTTGACCAAATACATCCATTTCATACTTGTCGATATCAAAATCATCATCTTCAATAGCTTCAACATATGTTTTGCCATCGTTTCTGTCTACTGCAGTAAATGTTAAATTGTCTTGCGAATAAACAGTTGTATTTGTGTTTGTCTTTGGATCAACATTACCTAAACTAAATCTTCCTTTGAGAAGTGCGATTCTAGCCTTGGCTTGTTCATTTTGTGCATCATGTGAAATCAGTTCAAACACACAATAAGGTGCTTCTGTGTTTGATGAAATTGTTTGATATCCATCTTTCGTTTCCATTCCGAGAATTTTTGCACGAACAATTTTATCCATTGTATTTGCTACAAAGGCAACTGAGATATTTCCTGTACCTTTTCCTGGAGTCTTCCAAACTTGGTCCGATCCATTGATTGGAGTTGTAGTAGGTGCAATGTTTGTGATAGATGCACTAACTGTTGAACCAAAAGTTTTGCTATCTGGCCCAATATCAAAAATATTTTCTGGTTTGATTGTTTCATCATCAATCGCGTTATAAATACCAATTCTTACTCTTTCAAAACCTGATAATGCCATATTAAATTTCCTCCGTATGTTCGTATTTCATAGTTCTACTAAAAGCTCCCGTCACCGGATCAATGTCTGGATAAGAGTCTATTTGGTAGAAGTATTGTTTTTCCAATATTTGATTAATTTTGTTTTGTGTATTTTCGTCATCCGTATCACCACGATAAAAAATTTGTATTTCTATAATTTGATCCTTAGCTGTACTGATATCACTTGCACGATTTGTAAAGATATCATGTATTTCAGATACTAGGACGACTGTGTTTTCAACATCCACATATTGCTGCGGAATGTTTTGAGCAAAAAAATTGGATGAATCAATTTTTAATTCATCCGAATTTTCTTTTAATAGATCTAAAATAACATTTGAGACCATGTTAATCTCCATTTAATTGTCTATAGACTTTCGCCTCAGCTTCTAAAACATCATGCTTACTCTCCTCAATTGAATGGTCTTGAAAATGAAGTCCTGGAATGTACTTAGTACTATGAGAATTTTTACCTTTCCCACCATGAGCCATATAGCCATCATTTAAAAATCGTGCTATATAGCCAGGATTTTCTTTATCATTCTTGAATCCAACAAAAGTGGCACCATCTTCAGATTTATATCTCATTGAAATCGACTTAGATAAATCTAACTTGGTGTTTCTTGAATGCTCACCTTTATGAAGCGAGTTATTCATATTTTTAGTAAGGATCTGTTTATAAACTTCTGCGCCTGCCTTTGTCATTGCTTTCTTTTGAGTTTCAGTTGGAATTAATTTACTTAGCTCGTTATCTAACTGTTCTAATCCTTCAACTAAGTCCAATCTTGTCATCTCTTTTCAGACTAATAAGGTCATACGCATCAGCAATATTTGCAGAGTCTGGGTTATAGTCTGTTATTTGGTAGCTCTTCTTGTCTAACACAACATACTTTGCACCATTCAATCCCTTTGCTTGGTGACGTACGATTACTATCACATCGAAACTATCAGGGGTTCCAAGTAATGTGACTTTTTGATTCATAGTAAGTGTGTATAGACCGCACCAAATCGTATTGATAGGGGTTAATACTGCTTTGTTTGTATGCTGTGCAGTTTCTTTATTTCCTACATCACACAATGAAAGCCGTTTATCAAGACGACTGAAATTAATTCTCTGAACCATTTACGCCACCTCGTTGCTCTATATCAATATACTTGCCTCTAAGTTGTCCAATGATTGAATAACTGACCAAGTCGACTTCACTGACTGCATTTCCTACAATTGCAGAGCGATAAGTATAATAAGAACTTGCAATTGCAATAACTACCATTTCAAATTGATCCTTAATGTCGGCAAGCTCATAAAATCCTGTCATAATGCCATCATCATAACCAATAGCACCAATCACATAAGATTTGGCAGCGGAAATATTTCTCTTTAAAATTTCGTCATCTTCGTCTCCATCAACACGTAAACTGAGCTTAAGCGCTTGCAATAACTTATCGTCGTTCATGAGATTTCTCCTAACTAGGCTTTACTAGATGTTGGCGTTGAAGTTCCAGCCAAGGTCATTAAGAAAGCACCTTCTGAATCAGTAACTTCTGTATCAAAACGAATATTACCGGCAAGAATTTGACCGTATGTTGGATTATCTTGCCAACGAATAGTATTTTGATTTCTGTCAAAGTATGTAATAGCACGTGGATCACCAATCCAAGCAATAGCATCGCCTGATTTTCCAAGTAATGTGTCTGGGATACGAACAAGATCTAACCCTAATAACATTTTGCCTGTTCCTTGGGCAATATTATCTTGTAACAGATAGTGTCCTTGGTTGTCTTTTAATGTATCAACAGCTTGAACAAAACTTGATGTAGCGACAATCTTAGGCATATAAGCAGGGTCCAATTTAACATTAAGGATTTCTTTGATTGAATCTGTAATATCATCTTTTGATGTTAATGAAACTGGTGTTGCAGTCTTCATCTTTTCTGCAATTGCTTGGTTAGTAGTATTCAAAAGTTGTTTTTGGATATATTGTCCAATAAGTCCGGCAACGTCAAAGTTTGTATCGTCAATCATTTCTTGAGAGATTGGTAATTGTCCACGATATGTAGCTACCTTATAATCAATTGATTTGAAAGTAGGATTAGCAAGTGTTGGGTTTTGTTCCAATTCTTCAACAGTGTGGAATACAGCATCAACTTTATCTTGTACTGGATATGTACCAGAAGCAGTTGTTACTGAGGTATTTTGTACAAATTGTCTTAAATCATATTGAGTTTGTACTGGTTGTTTAGGATCATAAGCGATATCCTTTGGGACGATTACTTCATTACCAACTTCTTTAACACCGTCACGTTTTTCACCACGTGAATGAACATAAGCGTTCAATGCTGAACGTACTTCTTTTTGTGGCTCAACAGTAATCTTGTTTCTTACTTCTTTATTTTGAAATGTCTTTTCTGGCATTGATCTTTTATCCTCTTTCTTTTTATCACCTTCATCAGATGGTTTATCTTCATTCTCTGAATCTTTCTTATCATCATCGTTATTCTTAGTAATCAGGTTCTTAGCACGTTCAATCTCTTTGGAATTTTCAAAATCTTTAGTAAGGCTTCTGATCTCTTCAATTTTTTTATCTTTTTCTTCTTGTGGTGCATCGCTTCTGATGAATTTTTCTGCTTCATCAATTTTTGTTTGAATTTCTTTAATATCCATATAATTCACTCCTTAATTTGATGAGTTCTAATTCAGAACCCAATGATTTAATTTCTTGTTGCTTAAATTTATCTAATGAACGTTTTGATACAGTAGTTTCTTGATAGGCAGGCATTGGTGTAATAGACAATTCAAATAGATCATCAATCTCAGTAATGTGTCTAATAGCGGTGTCAGAAGTAGTATTTTGCCAGCTATCATTTCTAATGGTGAATCCAAATGAGCAACCTTTTAAATTACCATTTCTAACATTTTCTGAAACATCATTACCAAGCGTCGTATCAGGAATTTGAGCATTAAAAAACAGCCCTCTATCATCTACTTGAAGTGATAAAGTGCTGCTATCTGTTCTTGCTAAAATGTTGTCCCAATTGTGGTTATAAAGTAATTGAACCTTACTCAAATCAACGCCATCTAGTGCTGATCTATCAACATATTCAATAAATCCCCCTAAGTCTTCGCTTGGTTGGTCAAATATAATTGCATAACCTGATAAATTATTACCATTACTCTCGGCACGTTTTTCAAGCTTAAAATCACTATTATTGGCGACTCTGATTTCCTTGATCTTGTTCACTATTATCACCACCTTTCTCCGTTACCGTTGTCTTAGTCACAACGGGTGGCAAAGGATTATCAGTTTCATTCATTGCCTCAACCGTTAATAAATCAGAATTGCTCTTAAGTAAAATATTTTGAGCGAGTTCCGAACTTATAACACCGTTCTTTACAAGATTGGATACCCTATTTTCCACTTGTTGGCCATCAATGTCAGATACTTGGTTAATATCGTAATCAATATTTCCGTTAAGTTTTAAACTGAGCTCAGATTGAACACCCCTTATATACCTACCGATAGTTTGTGAGTACTGAATAGCAACTTGTTCAATATTTGAATGTTCACTTTCTGTACCTAAATAATCTTGGGGAACTCCATATACTTTGGCAATCTGATCACCAGTCCAATCTGTAGAAGAAAGAAGCTTAGATATATCCTTATTAATTTCTAAAGATTGGTAATCTTCCAAAGCATCTAAAACGATTGTATGGCCGTCTTTAGCTGTCTTTTCAAACTTATCCCTGACACTATTTCGAATCTTTGGATTACTTAAATCTCCACGGTTTAGCTTCAATATACCTGAGATATTAAGTCCATTCCTCATCGCATCTAAAGCCAATCCTTTATTCGCATCTTGCAGTTGAAGCTCCTTAGATAAAGCACTCAAGGGCTATATCCCTATTAATCCGCCATCAATACTCATGGTCTTCAGGTGGATAATTTGTGAACTGGGAACATTGTTCATATCAGGTTCTTGAGTATCGGGAAATGTTAGGTCATATGTTAAATTATCACCATCTCCTGACTTATAGATATCAACTTGAGATGGTTTCAAAAACTCCAGATAGTCACTTCTTCCAGATTTATCTCCCCAGATGTAGGCATAAGAGTTTCCTGTGAGAAGCATTTGTGCATACATAGATCGCCAAAAAGCAAAACTGTTTGTTAAATGGCTGGGATTAGACAATACTTTATTAGTAAAGCTATTATCAGTTTGAAAATGTACACTCGCCATATCTTCAGAAAGCTTATTTACAACCGCAAATACATCTGAATATTTCAATGCTTTAGTGGCCGACACATAACCAGAGTTAAATACTAACTGACCGTTCTTTAATGAATAGCCTAATTCATAATCTCCACTTCCCAACATCTGGTAAGGCTTACTTGTGGGTCTTAATGTTCTGAATAACATGTGCTCACTTCCTTTCTACCGTTATTAAAATCATTTTTGGGGTTTATTTAATATGTAAGTGACTACGAACAAGCTACCAGCCACAACATAATTACCAATTAGACTTCCAAAATGATAAGAATTTACATCGATAATCACTAAAGCCAATAAAAAAAGCACGGTGTCTATGTTTGATAGAAACCAATGCTTCAAAGTATTTAATATTTTCTTCATGTTGTTCTCCTAAAAACCAAAATCATCCGATTCCAAATAGTCCTGGATTGCTTGGTCACTATATTTGCTAAGCGGATCATCACGGTCACGCATGTCGTTAAAGTGAAACATTGCTTGGTGCATAGCATCTATCAAAGCATCGACCACATCAATTTTCATTGATTGTTTTGATTTACCAATCTCCATACCTGCCTTATTTTCACCAACTTCCGCATTCATAGGGGCTTTTTTCATTATTTCATCATCTAAATGCGTAACATTTCTGTGGAAGAAACTGTTTTGTATATATTTTATAGATTCAGACAAGTTATAACTGGTTTGTCGTAAGGGTTCAATCGGCCAATCAGTCTCATCATTTAGTGTTTGGATAAAATTATTGGTTCTCAAAGCATCGTAACCAAAGAATTTAACGTTTAAATTTTTTTCTTGAACATAATTTAGTAACCAGTTATACACTTGGTCGAGGTTAATTAATCCACGCTCGTTGTTCGTAATGGTTGCATAACCTAAATCTGCAAACTTTCGATATTCAATGCCATCTGATTTTTCTTTTGCCTCAATGGAACCAAGTAATTTCCAAGGAACAAATGAATGTTGTTCCAAATGATATAAGTTCTGTCCGTTATCTTGATATGGATATATAAAAGCAAGAGCAGTGTTATCAGAGGTTAAACTTGCATCAAAACCAACGTATACATCCCTTCCGTCCACATCAAAATCGCTTATAGTCGTAGAATCCCAATCTTCATTATCAATATACGAATTAACTTTATGATCTAGCCAAATATTAAGATTCTTATTCGCAAAACTAAATTCTTGTGAGTTGATACGTTTAATATCTAATTCACGTTGCAATCCAGAAATAAGTCCATCGTGTTTATCTGATAAATCCAACAATGGATTACTCTTTACCCATGTTTCAGGTTTATTGATTTCGTCTTCACTATCCTGGGACCAAATCAATGCCAACTGATGGTCGCCTTCTCGCTTGTCATCTTGTTCCATAGCACGAATAACCACATCTTCTTCTTGCTTGAACGGAACAGTCGAATCAGGATAAGCAGTGGAAATTTGAATAAATTGAGAATTAGGAGTATTGATTTGACCAGAAGTTATTTTGTCGGTAATCACACTATGGTTTGTTTCACCTGCTTCATCAAATATCGCAGATAAGAAGTGATAACTATCAAATTTACCTGACTCGGCAGACAATTGTAACAATCGATTATTCGTATTTCTTTGAATAACACGATTATGTTGAACGTCCATATCAACCTTTTTAGCGAATTCTTTAAACAACGGGTTAGTGTCTATTAGCTGATTCATCATAGTTGAAATGTAACCGTAGATTTTTTTGGCTTGCTCGGTAATGTTACTTGTAACCATTAGGTCTTGGTTATTCTTTCCGCTGGCCTCGATTAAATATGCATAACAAGCAATTATCGCGCAAAGATAGGTTTTTCCTTGTGCTCTAGCAACAGACACTATGACTGAACTATAACGTTTATTCTGATTATCGTCTCTCCAGCCAAATATTTGACACAAGATAAAATTCTGCCAAGCCATTAATGCGACAGGCTTACCTGTATCGACATTGGGACAAATCTTTGCAAAATTCATCACCTGCTTACACTTTGTTAAATCATAATAAAAAGGGAAATCAGACGTATTATTTTCAACACGTTTGAGATCCCTTAAATGTCTGTAACAAGCTAATCTAATATTATATCCGGTAGTTCTTTTACCATCTAAAACTTCGAAACAGTATTTTGTTCCTTCATCTTGATATTTCTTTTGTATATCTGTGAAGTCCTCACTTGAATACTGTTTCAATAATTGTTTTTCTTTATCACTCTGTCTTAATTTTGTTAAATCCATAATATTAACCACCAAACGCCTTCATCGCTTCATCAATATCTATATTGTTATCTTCACTTTTGGTATCAGTAAGTTGTGATCGTGAATTGAAATCAATTCCTAAAACCATTCCTAACGAACGAATATTCTTTGTACATGTATCTAAAACATTAACCGCAGGATTTTTCCTTAAGTTTCCATTGGAATCTTTGTATATTGTTCCATGCTTTTTGATGGCAGCGTAAGCCTCTCTATACTCCTGATATTGAGTGCAGAACATTTCAAAGTTAGTCTGATCAGATTTGGTAACTAAGCCCATTTTTATTAATTCTGGAGCAAGAGACTTCCACAAACTTCTCGCATCTTTGTTTAAATGCCTAGGCGGTTCAACAGGAAAAGGCTCTTGTTTATTATTTTGTTTTAACAGATTATTTTTATGAACGGCTTGATCAGGTTTGTTCTTGTCAACAACTGCTAAATTACGCTTTCTACCCGCATTTCGTGTGTTCAATACCCGTCCTCCTTTGTAAAAACTTTTAATTTTGAGGTTATTTTTTTAGCTCATGCCCACTGTGCGAGCTGTCTCCCATGCGACAGTAGGCGGGGGCTATTTTGAAAAATTAGGCAAGTCAGAAATATTTTTTAATAAAATATCTGTCTGAACTTTTTGGTTATCATTTCTATAACCGGTCTTATAAAATCCTTGTTCCCAATCAGTCTTTCTTCTATGACATGAATAACAAATCGTTGACAGATTATCCACATCAGTTATCAAATCTGGAGCGACTTGACCTGGAACAATGTGATCTACCGTCTTGCTTGGTCTAATGATGCCGAACCTTAAGCAGTACTGACACAAGTAATTGTCCCTCGTTAATACATACTCACGTATCTTCTTCCATTGCTTCGAATGATAGAAAGATTCACGTTGTCTTCGTTCCTCTGATTGACTACGTGCTTGCTTGTTATAAGACTTGGTATGTCTCTTGATATGTTTACGTTGTTCTTCCTTACGTTGCTCATAGAGTTGTATATCGCTTTTGTGGACATCACAGAATACTTTTTCACGCGGTACTAATGTATGGCAACCAAGATGTTTACATCTACTCATCAGCATTGGCAATACCATCTATAACGCCGACAATAAGACTTACCACTACTTTAAATATGATTGGTAAGAAGACTAACCACCATGACCACGTGATGAATGATAGCAGCTTAGCAACCACAAAGATGAGAGTGAGTAGTTCTAGAAAACCTAAGCCTGTTGATTTAGTTTTATTGTTATTGTTCATTTGTTTTCCTCCAATAAAAAAGCACCGCTATAATTAGCGATGCAAAATAAAAAGCACTACCTAAATTAGCAGAAGTACTTTATTCTATATCATTCTCGAAACGAACATCAAATGTTGATTTACAACTAGAACATTTATAATAATGTCTTGTTCCTCTAGTTCCTCTAGCAGAAGTTAACCTTACTAATTTTTTGCTTTTCCCATAACATCCTGGACAGTATGGCCCGGTTTTATTTAATAAAACGTATCCTGTTTTACTAAATGAAACATTTGAAGAAATTTCTTTTTCTTTTTTTAATTCGGAAACGTCGTGGACTAATTCAATATTTTCATTATATAAATCCATGACCTGTCCTTGAAGTTCAATAATTGAAGAATTTAATTCTGAATCATTAATCTTTTTTGCAATCTTTGAAATGTCTTTAAGCATATTAGATATCTCCGAGTAAACTACCATAAATTTCCCCCTGAAATGTTTTCAAGAGAATTGTATCACAATGATTAAATTAATATTTTGCAAATAAAAAGCACTACCAATTAAGGTAATGCCCTATGATATAATTTCGTTGTAGCAAGTTAAGACGGTGGCTAATCTTCATATAAAAATGAGGTGATGCCTATGATTAATAGTGAGTGTTACCTTGAGAAAGGTTAATATGAGCGTGTATCAAGCTTTAATGTTGATGATTTCATTTTCAACATTAACAGTTATCATACTAAAATTTAATCAAAAAAAATAACCGTCATAAACTTTAGCCAGTTTTCGGTTATTTAAAGTTTTAACAAAATAATGAAAGCAGCTGCCGTCTTACACGGTGCTACCAGCCAATACCTATTCCACTAGGTGTTGGCTTTTTATTTACAACATTATTATGTAGTAAAGCAATAAATTAATCAAGTAATTGATGAATTTTTTAGTGAACTATTCCAGTATAAAGAGGATTGACACAGTGGCGTTCCTATAAATAAATTCATCAAACAATTAAGCAACTCCTCACTATAACCATAAGAGGAGTCGAACCTCTAAATCATATACCGATATGGTTACTGAGCTAATAAAACATGAAAAACTCACTACATGGTTTTAACGTCTTATACCTGACGAATAATAGCCTGTGAGTATTTACTAGTATGCTCAGTACCACCGTCCACAGTTCGGAACCACAGGTACCCGAACTTGATCAAATAACTGAGGCTGGAATTGAACCAACCGATCGGCTTACCAAAGTCAACTACTAATACAATCGCAATGGTCCCCGTAGGGATACCACCACTTTTTTCATGCACGGTTAATATTGGGATGGCAGGAATCGAACCTGCATACTTGCTAGCGTATAGTATATCCATACCACTGGATACATCCCACCGAGGAGGATTCTATGAATAAGGGATGGATACACTCCCGGTATGTATATCCAATGAGGATCAGTGGAATCGAACCACTATCGTACGCCAGTATCCCCACAATGCCATGCCGTTATCATAAGCAGGCATTAATAGCGTTGAGCTAGATTATTACGTGTTTACTCACGTTGCCGTTTTTTTAAAGATCATTCTGCAGTTAGAGACAGGCTGTCTTTGTGTTAAAATAATTTGTTTTTATTTTGGTTTTATAGACTATCCTTGTCTAGATCTGTTTCTTTAACTCTCTACTGATTAACATTCTGTATGCCTTTGTTGAATCGTCGTCTTCTGGACTTACCACACTTATTTGTGCAGCTCGGTTTGTTGCTGACCAATTAGTTGGGAGAAAACCGTTATGTTTCCTTCGTTCTTCTTGCTTGGCTTTATAAACTGCCTTGATTGCAGGAACTAGTCTTTGGATATTTCGTTCAAGCAAGTCGGTTGGTATTCTTACAAACTCCCATCCTGGACTTTCTTCATTTAAGGCGTTTAGAATTTTTACATCTCTTTTTGAATCTTTTATTTGCTTGTAGTTATGAAGCATACCATCAATTTCTAAGCACACCTTTAAATCTGGAAGTAAAAAGTCTACTCGGTAATTAAACACTTTGTACTGTGCTTTCATCTGAATTCTATTCTTCAATAACTCCATAGCTGTCATCATTTCATCAGATGATTGAAATTTATTTACATCCTTTAAAGCAAATTGCTTAACAATCTGTGCTTCTTCATAATAATCATCGTTATTTGATGATTGTCCAATCTGATGTACAGCCCTATCAAACATCAATACGGTTTTAAGTTTTAGATATTCTTGTGTAATATCATCATGTTTACTAATGTATTGATCTCTGCAAGGCTCATGAAATGATAATCCATCATAAGTAACTAAATCATCATCTGGAATTTCTTGATGGCAATTCCAACACTTTTTCATTCTGTTACCTCCAGATTTTATAGCCGTAGGCTATAATACTATAATAAATTTTTTGGGGTGGTATTAATAGCGATTCTAGTACCACTTTAGCAATACCCAATTTGTTTACCCAATAACTCAAGAAATTTGTACCGTTTACGGTAAATTGAGGTATGTGAATATCCCATGATGTCACCGACAATATCCCAATCATAGTAATCATTCGATAGGTATTTCAACTCGTACATACGTTGCTGTTCGTCAGTAAATTGTTCAACTGCCTTATCACCAGCTTCCTGCAACTTAAGTAGCCACTGGAGCCGAATATCATTCTCACGCTTGATAATAATTTCTTCTTGTGGTCTGGACACGTGACTAGAACGCCCGCCACCTGTATTGGTGTCTTGTTCTCTCCACGGGTGATCAATCTCATCTCTTCGGATTGCTATAAGATGATCAATGTCCGTGTAATCTGCATAAAGTTCTTCTAAATACCCCAGTTTTCGTTTTGATAGTTCGATACTTACCACCCCCATTAATTTTAAACGTGCCGTTGGACTTGGGTTTGCTTGCACTCTAGTTGGAACGTTACCCCGTATAGGAATAGTGCCAAATATAGAAGTTCTTTCCATTGTTAGTTTCTCCACGGCTGAACCATAAATGTGACACGCTTATATGATTTGCTTGGTTCATTATCAGTGAGTGTGTCTGCAATCAGTCGTGCTAAAGTGAAATCCGTGCATTGTGCTACTGGATATGATTCGTTGGTTTCTTCAGTCTGTATCTGTTTGATTATTTGATATCTCATTGTTCCACCTCACTATTTATTAAGCGTCTCCCACACAAGTGTTTTCCTTGTCTAGCGTTTCCACAAGATTCATAGTCCCATATCCTTAGCTTCTTTATTTAGTCGTTCTTTGTTCCTCTTATAACTTTTAATCTGGTTAATGGCTCTTCTGCTAATTGACCAAGCTTTGTCGTCTAATCTGCCAGCTTTTACATTCTCGAATATAAAGCCACTACTTAACCCAAAACGTTTGGTGATATCCCTCTTTTTCTCACCAGTGTCCAGTGCTTTCTGGATATCATCAATTGTGTATTGACGAGGAATATACCCGCCTCCACGTTCGTTGGGCAATGACTTGGTATAATCCTGCAGTTGCTTTAACTTGTCTGAATCAAGCGGTGTTGCTGACAACGTTCCGTACTCTTCTTCTAGTTCGTGGACCATAGACATTATTTTTTCGTGTGTTTCTACCATTCTTGATCACTCCCATTTGTGTGACATAGCGAAATCATTTTTGTATGTCCTCCAACAATTTAAGATAATCAGTGTTTTTATCAATCTATCACCCTCTGGATTTCCGTTACTTTCAGTCCAGGGATGTTCAATAGCAACAACTCTCACAGCAATGTTGGTATTAACTTGTTGATACTCTTTAAAGTCCTCTTCAAGCTCAAGCAATCTACTCTTACTTAATTGTTGAATGGTTATTCCCCCTCGTCCTTAATGAACACACCATTTAAAGTCTTCCCTTTACGATTCTTGATCGTATCAACTGCAAGTTCCAAGCAATCTTTTAAATCGAATCCTGTTTGTTGACAGAGGATAATCATGACAACCATCACATCACCAATCGAATCCGGGAAACCTGAGTTAGCATTTGAGAAATCATGATTCTTATATGCTTCCTTTAACTCATCAATCTCTTCTTGCAGCTTATTCAATTGTTTCGCTGGGTCATTATTATCTAAGCCACGTTCTTTTGACCATTCTTGTACTGCTTTAATTAAATCGTTGTCCATTATTCTTCCACCTCATCTTGTTCAACGGACAATGAATCCATCAAGCATTGTTGTGAACAAAAAATATTGTCTGATCCATCTTCCCTTTCAAAATAATTGAATTGTAAAAAGTTATCACCAATCGAATAATACATTTCTCCAAAGCCAATTGATTGGCTACATTCTGCACATGTTTTCATTCTTCCACCTCATTATCATTATTTTCCTTATTAGTTGAAAGTGACTTAGGAAACGGCTTACCCAGTTTTCTCCAGCCTTTATTAAGTTTCCTAAACTTCTCATTCATCTCAGGGTTATTTAGCTTTGCTATTATTCTTCAACCTCCGCTAACATTGATTCGTACGCTGGGTTAAGATGTATCCATTCTTCTTTAGTTTTGAAGATTCGACAGTCGCGCCAGTCTTCATATTTGTGTGACCATTCCATCACAGTCGTACTACAACATAAAGATGAGTTTATATAGCCATCAAGGACGTAATATAACTGCTGTTCTGGAAAAATAGCAGTTCCCATTACCGCGTTATTAATGTCGGCCATTAAATCAAACTCATTTCTCTCAGCAATAGACTCATATTTTAACCACAATTTTCCAAAGGCTTGATTTCTTCCTTCTGTCCTAACTATCTTGCCCACGGCACTCATAGGACTATCATAATATTCACTAAGTTGTTTTAGTTCATCTAGTTCGATTTTTGTATAATTTAGTTTCAATTTATATTTCATTGTTCTCCTCCAATTTATTGATAATCTAAAACGGATATAAAATATCTCGTATGATCTCGTTCTTTTCTCTTGTAGTTAGTTCATGGTTAGCCTTCATGAAATCAGCAGGTAGCTGTGATTGAAATGTATACACGTGTGCGATAGCACTTGTTATATTTCTGTTGTGGTTTTCAAATGCCTGTTCCATAAAGCTGCGATAAATATGTTCGTTATTCATTTATAAATCACTGAACCCATAACCTACCAACTCCTCATCAATAATTTTTAAAGCATCCTCTGGACTTCGAGCTATACCGTGAATAATTCCGTGATTAGTTAACATGTGATGAAACTGTTTCTGATCTTCACGTGCTCGTCCAGTTTTGTTTTTAATTTCTAAATAAAATACTTTTCCGTTACTATGTTTAAATCCGTATAAGTCAGGATGTCCCTTAGGCAATCCGGTATCGAACCACCTTCCATCAAACATTCGAACCTTACCCACATTCGTACGGAAAATAGTACAGTTAGTTTTACTTACTTCAACCATGATGTTTGACTGAATATTGTGTTCTGATTCCATTAATCCTCCATAGTCATAAAACAAAAAATATTTGACAATGCAAAATTGCCCACTGATTGCCCACTAGCCGTGGGCAATTTTTTTCTTACTGCCACTTGGATTACAAGGGTAATTGCCCGCTGGACACTAGAAATGCTTCAAACTATATATAGTGTCAAATCCATACACATAAAAAGTTTTATTAAAATATAGTGTCCTAATGGGCAATCAGCCGAAAGTCGTTGATACTAAAGGGATGCCATTGCCCACTTAGGTGGGCAATTGGTGGGCAACGTGGGCAATTTTTGCGTAGCCCCTTTTTCTTATTCCATTAATCATTTTCCTTTCATACTTCCAACCAGCCTTGTTGTCCATAATGTTTTTTATCTTCTTACCAAGCCTTGGATTGGTTGCTAAGTTGTCAACATTAAGTGCTTCACTTGCAATGTCGGCACTAGTAGTAAATTCAACATCACTGTTTTCTAAAAATTCATCTATTTGTTCTTCGAATGGCTCTACATAAATGAACTCGTCTCGATGTTTTTCGAGCATCTTATTTTCTTCTTCTGTCAATTGAAAAGAAAAACCGTTCTGATAAAGGCCAACTGCTTCGCCCCAGATTTGATCAATTTCTTCTTGCGTTAAATGGTCAACTGGATTTAGTAATTGATCCTTTTTGTTTACCAAGTTGGGTAAGAACCTTCGAGAACCCGTTTTGTCTTTCAAATACTGAACTTGATTAGTGGTTCGAGCTAACACAAAATTTTTGTATTCATTGGTTGTGATTCTTCCATATGCCTTACGAAACTCAAGACGTTCCGCACTGGCAAATTTCTTCAAGTCTTCAAAGCTGCTTCTAGCTGTTGCAGTCATTTCGTCGTCATTAACAATCCACGCCCTGAGCATGTTCACATATCCGTCTTTGTCCTTGAAATCACTGAATTGATCTGTATACCAACCATTGGACAATTTCTTTAAAAGAGTTGTTTTACCGGCTCCTTGACCACCTACAAGATCTAGAACAAAGTCAAATTTAGAAGCGGGTTTATAGACTTTTAATACAGCACCGACCAAGAATAATCTTGTTTGAAGTTTAGTTACTTCACTGTCCTCTACTCCAAGAAAAGTACTTAATAATGAATCTACTCGAGGCTTGTTATCCCACTTTGAAAAACAATGATCTAAGTAATCTTTCACTGGATTGAAACTATTGGCAATTGCTTCATTAGTTATCGCATTCTCCAATATGGATTTTGGAAATAATACTTCGTACTCATCTTCTATATATGCCAATACAAGAGATATGTACTCGTCTTTCATCCTTGTATCATTGATATATAGTTGTGGTATCGTCTTTCTCAACTCAATTTCATAAGTAAATTGATTGTATGCAAATGTGTCACACAAGAGATGATCGCAACGAATTGCTAACATTGCATTTTTTAAGCTATTTTGCTTAGGCTTGCCATATTGATTAAGGCTAAAAGGTATTGGAAAGTTCGCGATTTCCTGATTCTTAACAACTTTCTCATGTTCTTGAATAGCTTTTTCTACTTCTTTATCCAGTTTTTCCACCTCCTCGCCGTCTCATATCTTTAGTAAGCATTGATGTAAATGTTCGATTAAATTCCTGTTCTGGCAAAGGATCAGGCGTATTTTCATTAGCTAATTGTGCTAATTGATAAGCCACTTTGTCAGGGACATTTCGATACAGGAGGCCGCCTACAAAAGAAGTTAAACTATTATTTCTAGTCCCGTCGTCACCTAAGCCATTGACGATTGTTTCAAACAAATTTGTAGTTGCAGTCTTTTTCCCAGAATCGTAATTAGAGAAAGTTATTGTAGTTCCCTTCTCACGAGCATTTATTAATTCAATTAACTGTCTGTCTGGAGTAACGATAGGATTGTGATTTTCCCATTCATATTTCTTTCCGTTTCGTTCACTTGGGGCAATAACAACATAGTTATTTGGATGTGCTTTAACGTCAACGCCAGGTAACCAACCTATATTTTGTCTTACTTCAATATCTTTACGTTTCAGATAAAATAGTTGTCTTCCTCCGCCAGCAGTTTTTTGTGACAGGGTATCCTTCAGTAATTCTTTATGATTAAATTGTTCTATCGATTTAAAACCATCAGCACCATCTTGGTGTTCATCAATATCAACAACGAAAAAATTAACGGTTCTCAAAGCTATTTGTGCATATGGATATTGTTTCCATATTTTACGTATTTCATCGGGTGTTAGCGGTGGTTTATCCGCAAATTTTATCAAGGGTTGTTTGTCTTTCATTGGCAGGACACTCATACCTTTTTTTGCATAGGCCACCGCGTAATTGACTAAACAATCCATAAGCTAAAACGGAAGGTCGTCTTCATTAACTTCTACAGTATTTGTTTGACTAGCTAATGGATCAACTGGATACGCAGTCTTACTGAAATTCCAGGGTGCTACACGATTAACTTTAGTTGTCTTGCCGTTGTATTCATTGTCTTCTTCTTTAACATAGACATTTGCGGGCTTATTAATTAGTGCATTTCTAACATCATCAATTGAGTTATATTCTTGGCCTTCGGGAACACCAACAGCCTTAAAAATATCTTGAATACTTTCCCAGTCATAATCTTTAGTAGCTTTACGTTTCCAGTTATCCATGAATACAATTCTGTTATGATATTTTCCGTTAGTTTCTGGTAATGCTTTGTCTAAATCTTTACGAACACGTAATTTAAGTTGTAGGGTTTCCGCTCCACTTGGTGTTGCATTCTCTGTTATGTCTTCGATAATCACCTCATAATTATCTGTTGGTAGAGTATCGTAGTTGTTATTTCCTGTATTTGAGTAATCTGTTTTGAATAATGACATATTTATAAAAGTCCTCTCGTTTTAGCTTGGTAGTAAACCCAGCCATTTTTATAATTTTTTGCTTTCGCATATTCCTGTAATTCTTTGTAACTATGAAGCTCGCTTACTTTTTTGGTAACAATATAATTAGTAATAACTTGTAGATTGACGTCTTTCTTTACGTCCATTTCTACAGGATCCGGCTTAATTGACTCTCCACAGTTGGGACATATAGAAGGACTCCCTTTCATAACGAAGAAACATTTGGGACATTGCTTGATAGCTATTGAATCCGTATTTGATTTCTTCCGAGTTTTGTTCCTATCTTTTAGCGTCCAATAACGTTTTGAATCTGGTAAACCAAATCTTGAATAATTGGCAACGTGATCAATGATTGTTGCTGTCTTGTTAGGCTTGTATCTCATACAACGCATTGATTGTTGAATATCTAAAACTAGTGATTCAGTCGGTCTTAACATGATTACTGCTGTGCAATCTGGAACATCAAATCCTTCACTGATTAAATCAACATTGGATAGAACTTGTATCTTTCCAGTTCTGAAATCTTCCATTATATGTTCACGCTCTTTGGCAGGCGTTTTACTGTCAGCATGTGCCGCTTTGATTCCTGCATTATTGAACTGTTGAACGACTAGTTTGCTATATTCAATACTGTGTGCATAGACAATAGTTTTTTGACCGTTTATTTTTTCTTGGTAAGTTTTAACAACATCACCGAAGATCGTTTTTCCAACAGCATCATCAATTGACTTGTTTGTATAATCTCCAGTCGATGACTTCTTCAACTCGTTGTCGTTAATCAATTTGACTGAATAATAGTTGTACGGGGCTAAGTAATGATTATCAATCAACCATTCAACAGTTGGACCTTCAACCATTGATTCATATATATCTCCTAATCCTTTACCAGATAGCCTCCATGGGCTTGCAGTAAAACCTAATCTAGGAACGTCCGAATAGTATTCATAAATCTTCTTGTAGGTTTTAGCTAGTGAGTGATGAGTTTCATCAGTAATTATTAATGATGGTTTTGGCAACTTATCCAATCGGTTGACTATTTTTCCTACCGTCATAATTGTGCAGTTATCTGTATTTACTCCATTGGCTTTAAATGACTGTATTATCTGTTCGACTAACTCTTTCCGATGGACTGTAAACATTACCTGTCCACCTTTTAATTGCGTTAGACGAGCAATTTCAGCTATCACGACCGACTTACCAGAACCAGCAGGACTAATAATTAGTACTGACTTCTTACCATTACTTAGTTGCTGTCTTGCCTTGTTCACCAGTTCCTGTTGATACTTGTGGAGTTGATACATCTACATCACCCCACTTAAATAAATCTTCGATAGCACACGCCTTTCTGTTGTCCAAGCGATTCTTGGCATAGATGCTATCGTTTCCTTCAAGTATTACTCCACGGCCATCAGTTTCAGGATTTATCATCAATCTTCCTACAGCATCGGTAAGTCCCATGAACGTATCTCTAACATTGTTTCTTAACTGTGGTGCAAATTGATTGAATGTTTGACCTTCCATTGTTGTAAATGGTGCTTGATTTTCCCACGCCGTAACAAGAATGTTTACTGGTAATTGGTAGAAAGAATCAATAACACGAATAAAGAAATTGGTCCAACCAGAATAATCTTGCAATTCGTTTCTAATCCCATTTTTTGATTTACGACCTTGTTCAATAAACCACGCTTTTTCTAATGCAGAAATATTGTCTAGAACTAAGTTGTCATATCCTTTAAGTTCTTTGGGTAAATCTGTTACAAGTCTTGTAAGCTCATCAGTGGGAACGCTTTTATCAAAAGTTTCTGAATCAATTCCTAAGCCACCCAAAACTTTCTCAGAGTTGTCAAATGGAACAATTAGAGTTTTGCCAATCAAATATTTAGCTGCACTTGTTTTTCCTACACCAGGTTTCCCATACAGAGCTACTCGAAACTTATCCGTCTTAGAAACATCTTTTAATGAATGTATTGCCATTTATCTATACCTCAGCGATTCCGAGTGAGTTAGTTCAGCACCTGGAACGTCTTTTCCTTCCTTAAACATTGTGGATATTCTTTTCTTATCTAAGACTTGCTTTGTTTCATATAGGTAATCGGGAATTTCATGCTCATCAAGAATATTTACTGACGGATTATTTCGTTGAATGTAGATGGTAAATCCTAGTGTTTTAATTTTTTTACTTCCGATAGCAGCCATTGAATCCTGTAAGTTTCTTTTCAACCGTTTGCGATTGTTGGCGATAGCAGTTGCTCTTGCCGACAAGCGTTTAGCTTCTTCTTTAAGTGCCACTTCATCTTTAGCAAGCTCTTTATCAACCTTGGCATAACCGACCGCTTTATCTTCGATAGCATCAGTTATAGAGTCCATAGTGTCGTGATAAAGTGTTGGATCAGCGTCTTCGGCGTATTCAAGTAGTTTTAAATAACTTCCAGTTAATTCATATAGAGTGGCCATTACATGTCCTCCTTGATTTCCACGTGGTCAATAGAGTATTCAACGAATCGATTAACAATTTGACGAATAGGCATACCAGTTTCAGACTTCAATTCAACGATTTTTTTATATAACTCACTGTCAATAAATACTGGCTTTGAATAATTTTCTTGGGACTTAGGTTGTTTTTCTAATACTAGTTTTTCTTCCTTCATATTTAACATTCCTCCGTGTTATAATTTGTGTGTAAATATTATTTCTCTGTGCTCTTAGCCATTGCTGTGGTTATGAGCTTTTTTTGTTTGGCAATTAAATTTGCTAACCGAGCATATTCTTTACGGTTGCGCTTGGTTGGCATCCACATATACGCCCGTTTAGCTTTCTGATATTTCATTGCAATATCGACCAAGTCATCTAGTTTGTTGTCCATAACTTCTCTAGCTCCTTTTGGGTTCTATTCATTTCATCAACGAGTTTCAAATAATCTTGAACCGCTGTTGAATATGTAAGTTCTTTTCGAACAAGCCGGTCTCTGAATGTTTCCCACTGCCACTTGGCGTACATGGCATTAGTTATCACGTCCATTGCGTTCATTGCTGTAACCTCCTAAATATTCCATTGAAACTTTAAAAATTTGAGCTAATGTGTGGAAATCATTAATAGGCGGATTTGCATATCCACGCTCCCATTTGCTGATAAGGTCAGGTGTCACGTAGAAAAACTTTGCCAGCTTTGCTTGAGTCCAATGGTTTTCTTTACGCAGCTCTTTTATTCTGTTCACGTGCTCATCTCCCTTCTTCAATATCATCAGGTTCTGCTGACGGGTAATATGGTTCTTGGTTATCTGGTTGGCTGTCATCTGTTAGCCATTCGTCAAAACCAGGCATTCTATCAGATCCTCTCATCTACCAAAAGCAATCAATGCAACGACTAGTAAAATAATCGGTAATGTGTAGCTAATAAGTATTTCTATACTGGACATTTTATTTATCCTTCTCAATGAACAATTTAATTGGTACATTCAAAGCCCTCGAATCAGTCCACTTCCTACAGGAGTAACTGACACGATTACCAACCAAACAAAAGCAGCTAAAGCTTATACAATTAAAAAACTTGGATTTTAGGTTCAAAGTTTTTTATATTTTCCAAAGCCTGGTTAAGTTGTTCACTCAACTGACTGGCTTTTTTTATTTCATTTGTCAATTCCTCAAGATTAGTTATTTCAAAATCAATTTCCTTCATAATTAACACCTCCGGGTGTTTATAATCAAATAAATTGATTTTTATTTCTGCTTTTTGTAATATAATATTCATATCATCTTACTTTTTGTGGCCCGTTTTTTTGAAAAATGGGTCTTTTTGTTTGCTCTAAATTTCAATTGATATCTCCTTTGGTATAATTCAATATATGAAAATAAAAAAAATCATTTCTTTTATACTTGCAATCGTTCTGATGGTCCTAATAGTCTCGTTGATTATTAATATTAAAAACAAATTGATTTCCACAAATGCAATCATTTTCAAACTTTCAAAAATCAATTACTTAAAATTATTTTTGTTCTATTTAGTTATAGAATTTATGTTTCTTTTGATTTTATTATCAATAATTTATCTAACTGAGAGTCCGGTAATAATTGATAGATATTCAACAAAAATGCATTTATTCATTAAATGGTACTTGATTTGTTCTAACGTCTTTTCGATGATTTTAGGAATGATTTTCTTTTTAAATGAAAGAGAATTTACCATTCTAACGATGGTCATCTCGTTTGTTGCAATCTTTAGCAATTTGATAAATAAGCCACTTCATGATTTTTACGTTGAATATCGGAATAAGAAGAAATGATCCGATTAAAAAAATCAACGCAATAATCCATTCAATAAAATCTAAAATAATAACACCTTCCATAACACCTCCTTGTAGGTGTTTATTTTTTTAGCAAAATAACTTCATACTCTTGTGGCATATCAACTGGTTCACCGTGTTTTTTAACAAGTTCCCAATCGCGATATTCCCCACATTCAAGAATTTCAGGACTAAAAGCCAGTAACATTTTTAAATGGCTTACTTCTTTCATAAGTTCCTTAATTTCATCTTCGGAATCCATATTTTCACCTCCTAGAATCCAAAAATATGTTTCTTAATGTTTTCCCACGTTTTGTATTTAGTAAATAAGTACGTGATCAGACCAGTCAATACTCCAGTAAAAACCGGTAACCATACGATCATTGGTATTCTTATCATCTTCATCGCTTCCTTGGATTTAAATTCATGATTTCAAACCAATGTTTATCGCAAAACTCGGTAAATCGTTTTGGATTGATTTGGTATCCCTGCCCTTGATAGGGGTATAAGACTGATCCACCGTTCTCAGCATCGAGCTCGTGTTTCCACTTCTGATTACGGAAGATGGCTTTTACACGATCTTCTTTAATTCCGGTTCGTTTTGCTGCAGTCTTTGTATCCCAGTTGATTTCGGTTAACTCCGTCTGCTTTTTATTGATTTGCTGTTTAATCAATGTGGTTAATAATTCATCTGGAACATTCAATGTCATTTCTTGCATGGCTTAACCCTCCTTAATTTCGAGAATCTTCTTAATCTCTGCTCTAATCAATTTGTCTTTAGGTGTCATTCCACCCTTAATGGCACTGTTCATTTACTGTGGATTAAGATTCAATGATGTGGCTAATTCTCTTTGAGACATATTTCTGTCTAAAAGCTCTTTTTTAATTTAATTCGATAAATTAGTAAAATAATTTACCACTTGTTGTTCTGAGATGTGGGTACTCCTTTCTGTTGTTATAATTAAGCTATGTGATTTTTTCACCTCATTGTTATATCAAATGGGTAATCCCTAACTAGAAACACCCGGCCGTCTATATATATGAATACTTTTTTTGAAGGCTTACATCCCGCTCGTTGTAGGTCTTCTTTTACGTTGTCCTTCTTCCATAAAACCAAAGACAAGTCGTTAGTATGACCGACGCTCAGCGGTATCCATTGGTTGAAAAAATTTTTATAAAAGTAAATGAAATCGTATTTTTTCACTGATAGTTCACCTCCTCCATTCATTAATTTGTTCATCAAACGTCTATAAGATTTCTAACTGCTGATCTGCAAGAAATTTATTTACGAAGTATTGTTGTCCTTTACCTGTAATTTTTGGAGTTTTAGTAACGACAGTTACCCCATCACCGTTAACGTGGCTCGATTCCTTGATTTTGAACAATCCCATTTCCATTGATTTTTGAGTTGGTGAGTTGTAATCTGCACCCTTGCGCTTAATCAGATAACCGTTGTCTCTCATCCACTGAAATAAACGTCTTGCACCAGTATCAACGCCATTTCCTTTGATGATTTTGGCAAGATCACCAACTAAGATGGTGGTATGTGATGTTGCTACCGAATCTGCAAATATCGCTTTGGGTTTCATTAGTTCAAGCTGTTCTTGTTGATCTGCTGCCAAACGCAATGCTTCAGCCATTGTCGATGGAATTTTGAAACCACCTGTTTTGATTTGGTCTTCCATCTTGTTAAAAGCTTCAATATATTGCATTTTGAATTTAAGAGCTTTCTTGCCTGTGAATCCCATTGCTAGTAATGTGAACCCATCACGGTTCATGTAAATTACGCGGTATGGTTGTCTGTTTTGAGGATGAATGTATGTATCTTCGTAAAATAGGTCTGCCCAATTTTCGGCCACCCCCTCTTTTAAGTTGTCGATCGCCTCTAATACATGCTTGTGGCTTTTATCAAATGTTTCCGCAACTTGTAAACTGCTAGTTACTGCTTGTTGATCTTTCATAATTACTAAGTTGTTCATTATTTATTTTTCCTCCTTTTTTTATAGATTTAAAATTCGTGCTACTTGTTCACGCAATTCTCGTGACTTAGGTGTCATATCGCCTTTTATAGCTCTATTTAGTTGCTGTGGATTAGCATGAATTAGTTCGGCTAATTCTTTTTGAGTCATATCTCGATTCAATAATTCAACTTTGATTGATCGTTCAATGTCATGTGCTACCTTTGCGAATTGTTCTTCTGGCATAAAAAAACATCTCCTTTCTGTTGTTATACTTTAGTTATCCCAAAATATTAGAGGTGAAATAATATGGATAAGATATTAACTGAGAAACAGTCTCAGATTTTTATATATGGTCTTTCATGGATTCAGAAAAATTCCAAATCCGATATAGAATTCGATCAGAGAAAAATTGTCTTTTGTTCAGAAGGCTTTGAGAATCGAGAAAACTCAAAAGCAGTGAATGAAACTAAAGGAAAACTTTTTGTTGCAGATTGGATTAAAAATATTAACAGCAGTAACTTTCCAGAACTGAATAGGTCCTTTAAGGAAAGTTTTGATCCGTTTGGTTTTAATGATGTTTCCGCGAATTATCCAGTTGTCTTTGAGAAGTTAAACAATTTGGTAAAAACATTAGACGCCCCTTCAATCGATCCTTTTGTGACAAATATTGAATTCCTTGATATGCCTAAAACCGTTTTCAAGTTTTATGATTATCTCGGCACTATGCGTCCGGTTGGAATTATTTAGTTTTAAAAATAGGATTCAGATGTTGTAGTCTTTCTAAATCTTTTTGAAGTTCAGCAGAATCTTGCTGAGCTTTTTTTATTAGATCCATAAATTCATTTCCATTTTGCAAAGCAATTTCCATTGATGCTCTTCCATATATGGAACTTTCTAAAGTAAATTCTTCATCATTCATATCCGCTCACCTCCTTCGCTTATTAATTTGTTCATTCTATTCATCTTCTTTTTTGGAAAAATCATTTTTGATTTGTCTAAACTTCTTATCCCATAACCATCCAATCATGAGCAAGGATATCTTCGGCTGTTGGGTTCCATCTCTTACCTAGCTGTTTCATATTGTCTTTAGGCACGATAATAAAACAGGCAGAAGTATTAGTGGGAACCATTATCATTTGCGGTCCAGGCATCCACTTTTTTCGTGAGATGCCTTTTTGCTTGTCTTTGGCTTCAATAATTGCCTCTTGTATTTTCATATCTTTTGCCTCCTCTTTGTTATTTGTTCATCAAGTTGTTGACAATCATTACACATTTGTGTACTATAAAAGCATAGCAAATAAACCTTTATCAACGTTTGTTGATTCCTGCTCACCAAAGCTTATCAACATTCACATGTGTTTTTGTTGCTCAATTACTTGATGAATTAATAATAACACATAAGTGTAATTTGTAAACACATTTGTGTAATTTTATTGTATTGTTAACTCATCAAACGTGGAGAGAATACTACTATGACAACGTTTGAGAGAATTAAAAAAATTTCTAAAGAAAGAGGACTAACTTTAAAACAAGTTGCTGAAAAATCTGGAATGAGTACTAATGCCATATACAGATATAACCAAGGCGTTAATCCAAAATATGATTCGTTAAGGGCAATTGCAAATACATTGGGAGTTACTGTCGAATATTTAACTGGCGAAACTTCTGATGCAGACAAAAAGAAGCAAGTAGACATTGCCGATAATGATGTGATTATGACTTTTGAAGGACGTCCAATACCACCTGAAGATATTGAATTAATGAAACGATTATTGCGTGGAGGGGAAAAGAATGATTAATGACATAATGGCTTCTTTAATGAATAAAGCCATGGGCTTTGGCTATAGTGTCATAGTCGATAATAGATTTTCTAGCCGTACACCATCTGCTGTTAATCCGTATACAAAAACAATCGTAGTTAACGGAAGTTGGCACGACCCAGAACAATTGCCACTTCAGCTAGCCCATGAAATGGGACATCTTATAAATAAAGATGATTCCAACTGTTTGTACTTCTCACCTTCTAAATACGGAATTGAAGGACGAGCAAATGTACAGGCAATCAAATTATTGTTGCCCTATTACACTGATGAACGTCCATTAGAAGATTTCAACAGTGTTGATTTTATGAAGGCTTTCAAAATACCACAATATTTAGAAAATGTAATTAATGAAGAATTTTATTTAAACTACTGATAGTTATAGGAGGACTAACATGAACACTACACGTTCTGAAAGACGCAAAAATAATCATGGACACAAAAAAAATATATAGTTGGCAGTTCATTGCTTGGTGTAATAATCATAGTGATTTATATGAGCATAGGACCGTGGATTCCGTATGGTCACGCCCTATTGAGCATTAAAGAATATAAAGGGATCAAACAAGAGGAAAAACTCATAAAGAAAATAGTCTACGGATACGAATTTGCTCTAACTGATAAATATGATGATGAAAAAGATTTTGTTGATCAGGATGATGTTGGTATACCCAAGAAAACTATATCTGCAACAAAAATTCTTACAAAAAGAATGATTGACCAAAACGGACTATATTTAGGTGAACAATTAATGGGTCAAGTATATCGTGATTTTCTTGGAAAAGATGATATTGACTATAAAGCTGAAACGAATGATATTAAAAAAGATGTACCTGACCAGTTGTCTAGTTTAAATAAGTCAGCAATGATCGATCTTTCGAAACGAGGAGTACTAAGAAGTAGTAAACGGCAAAGGAATATCAATATTGCAAAACGCTTTGCCAAACAAACTGGGACTATCCAAAAATAATGTAAGTCTATTACTAGGTTTATTTATTTTTAAAATGATTATTAGTTCTCTGTCCAAACACTGATGACTTTAAAAGCTGAAATGTTATAGGGGTAAAAAAAATGGATGACAATAATTATAATCCGTACAATCAGCCATCTAATGCAAATTCCAGAGTTGGAAGGCGTAGACAACAACAATATTCACAATCGCAACAAAATTATGATCAACCTAATTACAATCAACAGAACTTTAATCAAGATTTTTTCCCTCAACAATATGGACAACCAACTTATCATCAAGGAGAAATTAAGCATGGACGTAATTCCTTCTTTGATGGTGGATTAATTCATTTAGTTGTTTTAAGGATATTGGGGTTTTTCATTACTATTTTTTCAGGCGGGATACTATATCCTTGGACTTTATGTTGGATTTATGGATGGAAAATCAATCATACGGTTATAGAAGGACATCGAATGCATTTTTATGGCACTCCGATGGGATTATTTGGAAATTGGATAAAATGGCTTCTTTTTATGTTTGTGACCATTGGTATTTATTTTTTTTGGGTTCAAATAAAACTTGAAGATTGGAAAGTAAAAAATACAAAGTTTAGAAATTAATAGTCTAATTTTCAACATCCACAATAAATCTAGGTCTCACCGTAGGCTTATTATTCTAATTAATACCAAAAAGAAACAAATTTAAGGTAGATAAAAAGCCATGCCAAGGCATGGATAAAAATTATTACTGGAGGAAACTATGGAAGCAGCTGATTATTCAAAGCTAATTATACTTGATAAAGACTCTAACAACAATTTACTTGCAATTCCTGCTGAGGGTCTTCAAAAAAATTTTAAATTGAGAGGAAAATTCACCTCAAAAGAAAAATTTGATAGTACCGTTTGTCGTACGGGACATATTAACAAAAACAAATTAACATTGATTCTTAATTCAAAATCACATGTTCCAATGATGAGATTTGATATAATTGGAACTAACCATAATGATATCCCTACACCCCATTTACACATCTTTAATTGTGGGGAGTCTATCATTGATCAAACAGTTTTACCTAAAAACCAGCTGCCTGAACAACTTAAGAACTGTTTAAATGATTTAACCAACGTTGTTGAAAATTTCACCTCATTTTTAAAATTCATTAACGTTGACTTAAATGGAGTTCAAATAATCACAGATTTTGTATAATGTATTTGATATAGAAAGGAGAAATTAATAATGGACACTTGCAAATGGATAGATAATTATCTTAAATGGATGAAAAAAAAATATTCAGTTACTTCATTTGATGATGGAGATGAAATAATGACTCCTTTTACAAATATAATTGGTGACCGAATAGCAATTTATGTTTCTCCATTAGATCAAGGGAAAATAAGATTATCTGATGATGGTAATACTCTTAATGATTTGATTCTTTTAGGCATAGATGTTAATAGCGATGTCAGATCGAGAATCATAAATAGTATAATTCAATCATTCAATGTAACTCTTTCAAATAGCAAATTATTAAGAATTGACGGAAAAAAAGAAGACTTTCCTGTCATGAAACAATCGTTAATTCAAACCATTCTCAGAATTAACGATTTAGTAATGACCCGAAAGAATAATGTTACGAATCTTTTTCTTGAGGATGTTATAAACTACTTTGACGATAATGAGTTTAAGGGACTTCCTGGACACGATTTTATTGGAGGTAGTGGCAATCCTTATAAAATTTCTTATTCCATAGGTGGATCAAAGAGTCGTCCATCACAACTAATTCAAATACTCAATAATCCTGATTTTCAACGCATATCCTCTGAGATTGTCACGTATGAAGATATCAAAAGTAATGATGACAATATAAATTACTCTGTGATTTTTAACGATGCTGATCATAGTATTCAAGATAAAGCCCAGAATATTGCTAATTTACGTGGTTTAGATATTATTCCATGGAGCGATAAAAATTCCATTTTGAAATTACGTAATTAAGCCTTAAAAGGCTTATTTATTTTTACCAAAATTAGGAGGTGTTACCATGGCACAAATAACTGGCAAAACTGGTAACTATGGATATAGAGTGTATTATCGTGATTCGAATGGTAAACGTCATTCGATAAATAAGAAAGGATTTAAACGTAAATCAGATGCAGTTGCTGCTGCAGCTGAAATAGAAAATAAAAAATATAACTATGGTATCTCTGATTTAGAAACTGCAACCTTTGGAGATTACTTTGAACAATGGTCTAACACTTATAAGATCGGACGTTTCTCCACATCAACAGACGAAAAATATAAATACGCCACTAAGCTCATTAAAGAGAAGTTTGGAAATACTCCTCTCAAAAAAGTAACTAAGATACAATATCAACAATTTTTGGATAACTATGGATCAACACACACTAAAGATTCAACATCACGGATCAATGGTTACATACGTGCTTCCCTGCAAGATGCTCTGGACGAAAAAATTATTACTCGTGATTTTACTAGAAATGCTGTGCTATCTGGTGGAGCAAATAAAGACCCCGATTTAAAGTTTTTGGAAACAGAGGAAGCTTCACAGCTCAAAAAACTAGCGTATGAGCGCGCTTCTGTGTACGACATCTCATCAGCCATTATCGTGTTTGCAATCTCAACTGGTGCGAGATTTGCCGAAATTATAGGCATGACATACGACTGCATAGACTTTGAGAACAGAACTATCACGATCAATAAAACTTATGATTATAAAACTCGTTCTGGATTTGGTCCAACGAAAAATAAGCAATCCATGAGAACGATACCCGTGGATGCTGAACTAATTAAATTCTTAAAAAAACTACAATTACAACAGCGTTCCCTATTTCTCAAGCAAGGATTTAAAAATAAACATAATTTTGTATTTATCAATAATAGGTACAATATTCCAAGTGACAATGCTGCGAATAAGGTACTGATAAATTATGAAAGAAAATTAAAGACTAAAAATAAAATAACCATGCATGGCTTGTCATACACATGCATCAATTTTGATTGCTAAAGGCATATCTTTGGATTATGTATCTGAACGTTTAGGACATTCAAGCACGGCTATCACGATCAAAACATATGTACATTTGTTGCAGGATACTCGTAAGGAAAATGAAGATAGAACTGTACTATTAATGAATGATTTATAGTGTGCCAGAGTGTGCACATGATGTGCCAACTTGTAAAAATGTGCCAATAATGTGCCATTTTTTAATCGTATTTTCAGAAAGATAACAGCATCAAAAAAAGCCTGTAAACATTGATTTAACAACATTTACAGGCTTTACTGTTTTGGCTTTACAGTCGGTTTGATTAAAGTTTCTATACCGGTGATCGGGGTCGAACCGATACTCCTTATACAGGAACGGGATTTTGAATCCCGCGCGTCTGCCAATTCCGCCACACCGGCATGATATAAACATTGAGTACTTAGGCATAAGCCAAAGGCGGTAACCGGATTTGAACCGGTGATGAAGGTTTTGCAGACCTCTGCCTTACCACTTGGCTATACCGCCATATTCAATTATGAATCAATTGGGTTAGCTGGATTCGAACCAGCGCATGATGGAGTCAAAGTCCATTGCCTTACCGCTTGGCTATAACCCAATAACAAGGGCGGTATGTGGGAGTCGAACCCACGTGTGCCGGTGCCACAAACCGGTGTGTTAACCACTTCACCAATACCGCCATAATAAAAATGTAAATCCTGGTAAACAGGGATAGTAGGAGTTGAACCCACACTGATGGTTTTGGAGACCATAGTTCTACCATTAAACTATATCCCTATTTATGGAGGGGAGTGGATTCGAACCACCGAACCCGAAGGAGCGGATTTACAGTCCGCCGCGTTTAGCCAGACTTCGCTACCCCTCCAAAAATGGCGCGGGACGGAATCGAACCGCCGACACATGGAGCTTCAATCCATTGCTCTACCAACTGAGCTACCGAGCCATTAACGGTCCCTGCGGGAATCGAACCCGCGATCTCCTGCGTGACAGGCAGGCGTCCTAACCGACTAGACCAAGGAACCAAACTTTTAAAACTACAAAACAAATTGCGGGAGCAGGATTTGAACCTACGACCTTCGGGTTATGAGCCCGACGAGCTACCAGACTGCTCCATCCCGCGATAATAAAAAATGAATTTGTAAGGAGGATGTGGGATTCGAACCCACGCGCCGCTTTCGCGACCTGACGGTTTTCAAGACCGTTCCCTTAAGCCGGACTTGGGTAATCCTCCATGCTTAAATCGTAACATAATATAAAGTTGATACAAAATGTATCAATGACCCCTACGGGATTTGAACCCATGTTACCGCCGTGAAAGGGCGGTGTCTTAACCACTTGACCAAGGGGTCATATAAAAACGGAGAAGGAGGGATTTGAACCCTCGCGCCGCTTACGCGACCTACACCCTTAGCAGGGGCGCCTCTTCAGCCACTTGAGTACTTCTCCAAATTTAGTGGGCCTAAATGGACTCGAACCATCGACCTCACGCTTATCAGGCGTGCGCTCTAAACCAGCTGAGCTATAGGCCCATAACAAGTGGCAAAAGCGGGTGACGAGAATCGGACTCGCGACTACAGCTTGGAAGGCTGTCGTTTTACCACTAAACTACACCCGCATGTAATTCATGGCGCGGGACGGAATCGAACCGCCGACACATGGAGCTTCAATCCATTGCTCTACCAACTGAGCTACCGAGCCAATTACTACGGTCCCTGCGGGAATCGAACCCGCGATCTCCTGCGTGACAGGCAGGCGTCCTAACCGACTAGACCAAGGAACCATATCAATAATAATTGCGGGAGCAGGATTTGAACCTACGACCTTCGGGTTATGAGCCCGACGAGCTACCAGACTGCTCCATCCCGCGATAATAATAATATGATGATTAATGTAATTCTATTCCTACATGGACCTTGATGGACCTTGTAGGATTCGAACCTACGACCGAACGGTTATGAGCCGTTTGCTCTAACCAGCTGAGCTAAAGGTCCGGAATAAATAGCGGCGAAGGGGATCGAACCCCCGACCTCCCGGGTATGAACCGGACGCTCTAGCCAGCTGAGCTACACCGCCAAAAAACTTTAAAACAAAACAATCTATTGCGATTGCTATCGGGAAGACAGGATTCGAACCTGCGACCCCCTGGTCCCAAACCAGGTGCTCTACCAAGCTGAGCCACTTCCCGAGATAAAACAATGCACCCAGTAGGAGTCGAACCTACAACCTTCTGATTCGTAGTCAGACACTCTATCCAATTGCGCTATGGGTGCATATTCACTATAGTGCCGAGGACCGGAATCGAACCGGTACGGTAATCACTTACCGCAGGATTTTAAGTCCTGTGCGTCTGCCAGTTCCGCCACCCCGGCATAATCTATAGTGAAAGCGGAAGACGGGATTCGAACCCGCGACCCCCACCATGGCAAGGTGATGTTCTACCACTGAACTACTTCCGCAAAATGCCGACTAGAAGATTCGAACTTCCGACCCCCTGTTTACAAGACAGATGCTCTGCCAACTGAGCTAAGTCGGCATAATTAACTATAATTATGCAATATTTATATGTGAACATTCGCAACACGTCATTGCAATACGGGTGAAAGGACTTGAACCTTCATGTCCATTGGACACTAGAACCTAAATCTAGCGCGTCTGCCAATTCCGCCACACCCGCATGGTGTGTATTTGTTGCAAATGAGTCGTGACAGGTTCGAACTGTCGACCCTCTGATTAAAAGTCAGATGCTCTACCGACTGAGCTAACGACTCAATATGGATGGAGGATACAGGGATCGAACCTGTGACCTCCTGCTTGTAAGGCAGATGCTCTCCCAGCTGAGCTAATCCTCCATATTTACCAAGCGTGGCAACTACCTATCCTCGCGGGTAGTTTCCCACCAACTACTTTCGGCGTGAAGAAGCTTAACTTCTGTGTTCGGCATGGGAACAGGTGTATCCTTCTTGCTATCGCCACCACACTTTGGTGTTCCCTCGTACCTTCAAAACTAGATATTAATTATAATGATTAAACAAACTCTTACTTACTGCTGACTGCGGTTAAGTCCTCGATCTATTAGTACTGCTCAGCTCCAAGTATCACTACTCTTCCACCCGCAGCCTATCTACGTCATATTCTTTAACGGATCTTACTTCCTTAACGGAATGGGAAATCTCATCTCGAGGGGGGCTTCACACTTAGATGCTTTCAGCGTTTATCCCGTCCATACGTAGCTACCCAGCGATGCTCTTGGCAGAACAACTGGTACACCAGAGGTATGTCCATCCCGGTCCTCTCGTACTAAGGACAGCTCCTCTCAAATTTCCTACGCCCGCGACGGATAGGGACCGAACTGTCTCACGACGTTCTGAACCCAGCTCGCGTACCGCTTTAATGGGCGAACAGCCCAACCCTTGGGACCGACTACAGCCCCAGGATGCGATGAGCCGACATCGAGGTGCCAAACCTCCCCGTCGATGTGAACTCTTGGGGGAGATAAGCCTGTTATCCCCAGGGTAGCTTTTATCCGTTGAGCGATGGCCCTTCCATTCGGTACCACCGGATCACTAACTCCGACTTTCGTCCCTGCTCGACTTGTCAGTCTCGCAGTCAAGCTCGCTTATACGTTTACACTCTGCGAATGATTTCCAACCATTCTGAGCGAACCTTTGAGCGCCTCCGTTACTTTTTAGGAGGCGACCGCCCCAGTCAAACTGCCCACCAGACACTGTCCCTCACCACGATTATTGGTGTAGGTTAGAGCCTTCATATAACAAGGGTAGTATCCCACCAACGCCTCCTTCGAAACTAGCGTTCCGAATTCAATGGCTCCTACCTATCCTGTACATGTCACACAAAAACTCAATATCAAGCTACAGTAAAGCTCCATGGGGTCTTTCCGTCCTGTCGCGGGTAACCCGCATCTTCACGGGTATTATAATTTCACCGAGTCTCTCGTTGAGACAGTGCCCAAATCATTACGCCTTTCGTGCGGGTCGGAACTTACCCGACAAGGAATTTCGCTACCTTAGGACCGTTATAGTTACGGCCGCCGTTTACTGGGGCTTCAATTCTCAGCTTCGCATAAGCTAACTGATCCTCTTAACCTTCCAGCACCGGGCAGGCGTCAGCCCATATACGTCATCTTACGATTTAGCATAGACCTGTGTTTTTGATAAACAGTTGTTTGGGCCTATTCACTGCGGCTGGCTGTTACACCAGCACCCCTTCTCCCGAAGTTACGGGGTCATTTTGCCGAGTTCCTTAACGAGAGTTCACTCGCTGACCTTAGGATTCTCTCCTCGACTACCTGTGTCGGTTTGCGGTACGGGTAGTTTATATCTAACTAGAAACTTTTCTCGGCAGTGTGAGTTATTGTGCTTCGCTACTTAAATTTCGCTCCTCATCACAGATTGTCCTTATAGGTAAAAGCATTTGACTCTTTCCAAGACTTTCTGCTTGAACATACTTTTCCAGCCGTATGCACACATCATCCTCCTGCGTCCTTCCATCGTTCAAACAATATAAACTAGTACAGGAATCTCAACCTGTTTTCCATCGATTACACCTCTCGGTCTCATCTTAGGTCCCGACTAACCCTGGGAGGACGAGCCTTCCCCAGGAAACCTTAGTCTTTCGGCCGATCAGATTCTCACTGATCTTTCGCTACTCATACCGGCATTCTCACTTCTAAGAACTCCACTGCTCCTCACGGTACAGCTTCAATGCTCTTACAACGCTCTCCTACCATGTATCTTACGATACATCCACAGTTTCGGTATCATGCTTAGCCCCGGTACATTTTCGGCGCAGAATCACTCGACTAGTGAGCTATTACGCACTCTTTGAATGAATGGCTGCTTCTAAGCCAACATCCTAGTTGTCTGTGCATTTCCACATCCTTTTCCACTTAGCATGAATTTTGGGACCTTAACTGGTGATCTGGGCTGTTTCCCTTTCGACGATGGATCTTATCACTCACCGTCTGACTCCCGGGTATAGATCTATGGCATTCGGAGTTTATCTGAATTCAGTAACCCAAGACGGGCCCCTAGTCCAAACAGTGCTCTACCTCCACGATCCTTTTCCCCGAGGCTAACCCTAAAGCTATTTCGGAGAGAACCAGCTATCTCCAAGTTCGTTTGGAATTTCACCGCTACCCACACCTCATCCCAGCATTTTTCAACATACATGGGTTCGGTCCTCCAATGCGTTTTACCGCATCTTCAACCTGGACATGGGTAGGTCACTTGGTTTCGGGTCTACATCAACATACTTAGTCGCCCTATTCAGACTCGCTTTCGCTCCGGCTCCGACTCTTCATCTTAACCTTGCATGTTAACGTAACTCGCCGGTTCATTCTACAAAAGGCACGCCATCACCCCTTAACGGGCTTTGACTACTTGTAGGCACACGGTTTCAGGATCTATTTCACTCCCCTTCCGGGGTTCTTTTCACCTTTCCCTCACGGTACTGGTTCACTATCGGTCACTAGGGAGTATTTAGCCTTGGGAGATGGTCCTCCCAGATTCCGACGGGGTTTCTCGTGTCCCGCCGTACTCAGGATACTGATTGGAGTGGTTCGGATTTCATTTACGAGGCTTTCACTCTCTTTGGCTCAGCTTTCCAACTGATTCTACTATCCTTGCCTTTTGTTCTCACTACATCAGTCCTACAACCCCAAAGAGCAAGCTCTCTGGTTTGGGCTGTTCCCGTTTCGCTCGCCGCTACTCAGGGAATCGATTTTTCTTTCTCTTCCTGCAACTACTTAGATGTTTCAGTTCATTGCGTCTTCCTCTTACAAGCTATGTATTCACTTGCAAGTAATCATCCATTACGATGATTGGGTTCCCCCATTCGGAAATCCCCGGATCATAGCTTACTTACAGCTCCCCGAGGCGTATCGTCGTTAGTTACGTCCTTCTTCGGCTCCTAGTGCCTAGGCATCCACCGTGCGCCCTTTATAACTTAACCTTAAATTACAAAGGTAATTCTTTTTTGACAGATTTTACTCTGTCCGCAGTTTTCGGTGTTTCTCTAATTCATTATTTCTTAATATCCAGTTTTCAAGGTACGAGGTGGTGGAAACTTCTGTCAGAAATTTCCACCGATGGAGGTTAACGGGATCGAACCGATGACCTCCTGCTTGCAAAGCAGGTGCTCTCCCAGCTGAGCTAAACCCCCATGGTGCTTTATATTATGTTTTCATTCTTTATGGGCCTAAATGGACTTGAACCATCGACCTCACGCTTATCAGGCGTGCGCTCTAAACCAGCTGAGCTATAGGCCCAATAAGCCTTGTCGAGAGTAGACCTCTCAAAACTAAACAAAGTTTTAACTTGTGTATTCCGTGGTACCTAAGTACCTATCCTTAGAAAGGAGGTGATCCAGCCGCAGGTTCTCCTACGGCTACCTTGTTACGACTTCACCCTAATCATTTGTCCCACCTTAGACGGCTAGCTCCTAAAAGGTTACCCCACCGGCTTTGGGTGTTACAAACTCTCATGGTGTGACGGGCGGTGTGTACAAGGCCCGGGAACGTATTCACCGCGGCATGCTGATCCGCGATTACTAGCGATTCCAGCTTCATGTAGGCGAGTTGCAGCCTACAATCCGAACTGAGATCGGTTTTAAGTGATTTGCTTGCCCTCGCGAGTTCGCAACACGTTGTACCGACCATTGTAGCACGTGTGTAGCCCAGGTCATAAGGGGCATGATGATTTGACGTCGTCCCCACCTTCCTCCGGTTTGTCACCGGCAGTCTCACCAGAGTGCCCAACTTAATGCTGGCAACTGATAATAAGGGTTGCGCTCGTTGCGGGACTTAACCCAACATCTCACGACACGAGCTGACGACAACCATGCACCACCTGTATCCATGTCCCCGAAGGGAAAGACTAATCTCTTAGCTTTTCATGGTATGTCAAGACCTGGTAAGGTTCTTCGCGTTGCTTCGAATTAAACCACATGCTCCACCGCTTGTGCGGGCCCCCGTCAATTCCTTTGAGTTTCAACCTTGCGGTCGTACTCCCCAGGCGGAGTGCTTAATGCGTTAGCTGCAGCACTGAAGGGCGGAAACCCTCCAACACTTAGCACTCATCGTTTACGGCGTGGACTACCAGGGTATCTAATCCTGTTTGCTACCCACGCTTTCGAGCCTCAGCGTCAGTTACAGACCAGAGAGCCGCCTTCGCCACTGGTGTTCTTCCATATATCTACGCATTCCACCGCTACACATGGAGTTCCACTCTCCTCTTCTGCACTCAAGTTTACCGGTTTCCGATGCACTTCCTCGGTTGAGCCGAGGGCTTTCACATCAGACCTAATAAACCGCCTGCACTCGCTTTACGCCCAATAAATCCGGATAACGCTTGCCACCTACGTATTACCGCGGCTGCTGGCACGTAGTTAGCCGTGGCTTTCTGGTTGAATACCGTCAATACATGATCAGTTACTATCACGCATGTTCTTCTTCAACAACAGAGTTTTACGATCCGAAAACCTTCTTCACTCACGCGGCGTTGCTCCATCAGACTTTCGTCCATTGTGGAAGATTCCCTACTGCTGCCTCCCGTAGGAGTTTGGGCCGTGTCTCAGTCCCAATGTGGCCGATTACCCTCTCAGGTCGGCTACGTATCATCGTCTTGGTGAGCCGTTACCTCACCAACTAACTAATACGCCGCGGGTCCATCCTAAAGCGATAGCAGAACCATCTTTCAAACACTCTCCATGTGGAATGTGTTGTTATGCGGTATTAGCACCTGTTTCCAGATGTTATCCCCCACTTTAGGGCAGGTTACCCACGTGTTACTCACCCATCCGCCGCTCACTCAAATGTATCATCACTCAGGTGCAAGCACCTTCATTCAGTTACCAGAGTTCGCTCGACTTGCATGTATTAGGCACGCCGCCAGCGTTCATCCTGAGCCAGGATCAAACTCTCATATTTTGATTGTTTGTGACTCATTTATTATTACTAACGAACTGACTTCGTTATTTATTGCTTTGTTTACCTTAATCTCTTAAGGCCTACACAATTTGCGTTAAAACTTTGTTCAGTTTTCAAAGGTCTACTTCTTATCTTGCTCAGTTAAGAGTTTAATAAGCGACTTATTTATTTTATCATGTCGTTGACTATCTTGTCAACAACTTTTTAAAATAAATTTCCTAGCAACTTGATGAATAATTCATCTCGTTGTCGTTGCATCTCATCGAGCAACTTAATTATCTTATCGAATTGCTAACTCAATGTCAACAACTTTTTAAAATAATTTTCATCTCGTAAAGCTTGCTTTCGCTTGCTAGGCTTGACGTTGTTGCTCTCTCGTGACAACAAATAATATCTTACCAATAGACATTAACCGTTGCAAGTCTTTTTTACAAAAAAATGCAATTTTTGTTATTTACCGTTTATGATCTTCATTGCATCCCTTACCCACTTGGATTTATTATCCTTAATTGTTGCGTAACCTATCTCATCTTTGTAGTTAGTCCAGAAGTGTTTATGCAAGATTGGTCTACCAAGTTTTCTGCTTTGCAAGGCTCTCATTGAAAGACTTACATTGCCGTCATACTCGTCTATATCCAATACTATTACTTCTACTTGATCTCCTACCTTATACTCATTTTCAATGCCGGATACAAAACCGTTCTTCAATTCTGAAATATGAACTAAGCCTTGAGAACCATTTTCAAGATTAACGAAAACGCCATAAGGTTGAATACCTGATATCTTACCTGAAAGCTTATCTCCTATTTTCATTTTCTATCTCCTTTATCTTTTACATTAAGTTGTGTAACAATATTCCTATACTAAATTAGAAAATGGTGAAACATAATATGAATGACAAAACATACGACATTGCAATCATTGGTGGCGGACCTGCAGGAATGTTTGCAGCTTACTACGCATCATTAAGAAAACTAAACGTTGCTCTAATAGAAAGTTTACCTAACTTAGGTGGCCAACCTCAAACTCTTTATGCTCAAAAAGAGATCTACGACGTGGCTGGTTTACCAAAAGTATCCGGAACTGAACTAGTTGATCAATTAACTAATCAATTGAGCTTTATTTCAGTAGATGAATATCTAGGAACATCTGTAACTGATATTGAACATACAGACGATGTTTGGAAAATTTCCACTAATAAGGAAGAAATAGTCACAAAAGCAATTATCATTGCCATCGGAAACGGTGCTTTCAAGCCTCGTAAGCTAACTTTTGATTACGATCCTGCTATTGAAGATAATAACCTATCTTACTTTGTAAATGATCTAAATGATTTTAAAAACAAAGATGTGGCCGTTGCTGGTGGTGGAGATTCCGCAGTCGATTGGGCAATCCATTTGAATGAAATTGCTAATAACACTTCGATCATTCATCGTCGTAACAAGTATCGTGCTATGGAATCAAGTGTCGATACTCTAAATGCATCATCTGTTGAACAACTCAACCCCTATATTATTAAAGACGTCACCTTCAATGACCTTGATGATAGTAAGATAGATGTTTTACTTAAAAAAATCAAATCCGATGATGAAAAAACCATTACTATCGATAAGCTGCTGGTCAACTACGGCTTTATATCTGATTCAAAGATTTTAAGAGACTGGAATCTCGAACTTGAAGGTCCCTTCATTAAAGTCACGCAACAAATGGAAACAAATCTGCCAAACGTTTTTGCAATTGGAGATATCGCAACTTATCCTGGAAAACTTCAATTAATTGCAACTGCCTTTGCTGAAGGACCTATGGCCGTCACTCGGGCATTGCGAAACCTGTATCCAGACAAAGACTATTTTGAACACAGCACATCAATGTTCAAATAATTATTTTAAAAAAAGGGTTAGATTTAAAGTTATTTTAAGGTAACCTGTTATAATTAAGTTTAATTTGAATATTGGAGTTGATGAATTGAGTTACGTAATGAGTCTAGTCGACTTTATTCTTCATATTGATCATCATATGGTCAATATCGTGAATAACTTCGGCATTTGGACATACTTGATTTTGTTCTTGATCATCTTCATCGAAACTGGTGTGGTAATTTTACCATTCTTACCAGGTGATTCCCTAATTTTCGCAGCCATGGCATTAGCCGCTAACCCAAAATATGGACTAATCCCGTGGATATTGTTCATAGTCTTTCTGGCCGCTGCGGTCTTGGGCGATTCTATGAACTACGAAATTGGTGAGCATTTCGGTGAATTTGCAACGAGGAACAAATATTTAAGCAAACTAATAAATAAAGAGCATCTTGATGAGGCACATGCTTTCTTCAAAAAGCATGGTGGTAAGACGATTGCTATCGGAAGATTCATTCCGTTGATCAGAACCTTTGTACCTTTTGTTGCTGGTTCCGGAACAATGCACTATGGTAGATTCTTGAAATTTAATCTACTTGGTGGTTTCCTCTGGGTGCTCTTATGTTCTCTAGCAGGATTCCTATTTGGAAACATCCCTGCAGTTCAAGAACATTTTTCAATCATTATAATTGGAATTGTAGTTATCTCAGTAATTCCAATTTTCATTACTGCAATTAGAAATCGTAAAAAGCCTGTTGAATAAAAAAGATTGCATTGGATCAAATGATCCGATGCAATCTTATTTTTTTGAGAAAAATTTATACAGATTAAGCCCTTCGAACAGTATGAAGAATAGCACAAAGCATTGAACGAAGAACTCATCCGGTAATACATTAATGATCGGATCCAAGGCTGGGTCAAATAGCCAGTCGTTATTTCTGAACAGTATCTTATGAAAGACAATGAAGAAATCATCAAAGTCAATTGCCATCAAAACAACCAAAATGATCCCGACAATTGCGATGTAAAGAAAAGTCCGATTAAAGTAAGCTCTCTTCTTACGTCTAAACCAGACATAAACTCCAGATAAGATAAAAACACTAAAGTTGAGCATGAACAACTTTTTACAATCAGCAAAATGTACTCTGCCGTTATATGATGAACGGAAATCATCTAAATGGAATTGCCCACTAAATGGATTAAGCAGGTAATTCATCATCTGATTGTAATTATGCATTAATTTCTGACCACTCATATTAGCTTCTTGGTCTAAAAAATAATGTGGAATATCAAATCTAAAAATCGCATAGCTGGCAAAAATCGTGACGGTTATTGAAAAAGTAAAAATGAATAAGGCCAAAATAATCGTATAGACAGCATCCCTTTGACTATTTGACATCCCAATCTGCCAAACTTTCTACTTCATGGGTTGGTTTAAGCGTCTCTTTTGCAATATCTTCGTGAGTACTTACGCCTGTATAAACCATCAGAGTTTCAACTCCTGCATTCAATCCGCATTTAATATCAGTATTGTAGTTGTCACCAACCATGACGGCTTGTGCTGGATCAAATCCCTTTGCTTGAGCAGCAAAGTCAATGATCTGTGCTTCTGGCTTACCGATATACTTGGCCTTATGCTGAACCGCTGTCTCGACTAATGAAATAACTGAGCCTGCACCGGGAACAAGTCCTCTTTCATTAGGTAAATTAGTATCGGCATTAGTTCCAATAAATTTAGCGCCACGTTTAATTGCCAGTGTGGCAACCTCAAATTTGTGATAGGTCACATCGTAATCAAGTCCAACGATAACCACATCAGGTGTGACTTCATTGAGCTTGATTCCGGTGTTGAAAATTGCAGACTTTAATCCATACTCTCCGATAACATATGCTGAATGGTCCTCGATCTCATTGCCAAACATATTTTTGATGTATCCGGCTGTTGCTAAAGACGGTGTGATCACTTGTTCAGCAGTTGCAGTAATTTGATGATTATTGACCAAATTGTCAGCGACTTGTTGTGGAGTCTTGGTAGTATTGTTTGTTAAAAAATAGTAATCGACGTTGGCTTCATTTAATCGTTTTACAAAATCAGCTGCTTCAGGGATCTTATCCTTGCCTCGATACATTGTTCCATCTAAATCTATTAAATATGTTTGGTATTTATCCATTATTATCTCACTTATCTATTTTTCTAATTTTGAAAGTCTTTGATCCTGACTTCGTGTTGGTCTTCCTAGGCTTTGCTGAATTATTGCGATGTTTCTTAGGAGCCGCATTGGTATTCTCACTACGACGTCTGCGGATACGTGGATGCTTATTGTTGGTTGACTTTTTAGATTCATGCTCCGGTTTATTCGATGCTGTCGCGTGTTTATTTTGCGTTTGATGAGTCCGATGACTCGAATTTTGCTTCTTATTATGCATGTTATGACCATTTTTTCCATGGACGTTGTGGTTATTCTTACCATTGGCATGCGCAGCATTCTTCGGTTTTTGGCGATGATGCTTTGGTTTAGTGAGTGGCAATTTGTCAACTCGTTCCAAAATAAAATAAGCACAACCAAAATTACAATATTCGAGCAAATAGTCTTCCAAATGCGAGATCTTATTATCTAAGTTGCTCTCGATTCGCTTATCTATATAAAAGCCCTTAAAGCGTAACTGATCATATCCCCAATCACCGACGATATAGTCATACTTGTCTAAAACATTGTTGTAGCGTTCTTCAATTTTTTCTTTGTCAAAACCATTATCATGGTTTTCTATCAAGCGGTATTGGGTGTCATTGATGACCACTAAGTCATCTTCGAGTAAAAACACATCCGCCTGCTTGTTTATCTTTGGTTCTTTTGTTTCTGATTTGTCCAAATGATCACCTCAGTGGATATTTATCTTTTAAGTAGTCTGAAAATACATTTCGTATGAATTTCGGATACATTATTTTGTTATCGCCAACGATTTCAATTGTTGGGAAAAATGGGACAAACAAGTAATGATCCAATAATGCTAGTTTATACTGTTTATCCATTTCTAATTCCTGACCGTTGATGTAGACATTTCTTTTATTATCAACTTTGATTCCGCGATAAACCAGTTCGCCAAATATTTTACCACGAAAGCCCATCCCTTTTTGCAAATGGCGACGTAAAAAGGCACGATTCTTCTCCATTTCCATCACTAGTCGCCAAACATTATCACCAGTCAACGTAGTCTGCATGACATGAATTGCATGTGGCAAGGCCTCATGAAGGTCCTTTTCAGTAACAATGCCCTCGTTCAAGTCTTGTAGAAATAACCCTGAACTCAACACAGCGGCATCAGCATCTGCATATTGTTGAACAGCCTTTAAGGCCTCATTGATGAATGGATGTTCTGAATCAATGTCAGTACTCAAAGTATATGGTATTTGACCAACTTTTTCATCGTCAAGTATTTGATTTCCTTCGTCTTGTCGAGCATCGATCCAAACTTGGTCCTTTTTCTTAGCCTTTAATTCGGCAGTAGCGGTAGTATAGGCCTGTTTATCAACTATCTGACCCTTATCTAATTTGAGATCGATAGTTCGCCCCATTTCCCGGCTGCAGCCAAAAGCACGCCATTATCCATCTCGCCTTTTGGAAAAAGATGATGCGTGTGTGCACCGATGATCAAATCAATCTGCGGATATTCCTTCGCCAACAATCGATCCATCGATACTCCCAAATGCGACAACAAAATAATCACATCGCATTTGAGTTTTTTCATCTCATCAAGTGCTTTGGGGACTTCCGTCTGCATCAAGTGGATATCCCAGCCCATCAGCGGATAGGTCAAAATGTAAGGTGCAGTAAAACCTAAAACACCAATTTTTGTTCCTTTTTTAGTTGTAATGATTTTATAAGGCTTGGCAAAACTGGCTAATTCACCATTTTTTTCGTATAAATTACCCAGTATGACTGGAAAATTAGCTTGGTCGTACAAATGCTCGAGTTGCTTGTGGCTATTCCCAAGTCCTTCATTATTCCCAATCGTAGCAGCATCGTACTTTTGCTTGTTCATCCACTCGATGTTGGCCTGACCATCGGTAGCTTCTGTTAAAGGATGGGCCCGATCCATTGCATCGCCAATATCAAAAAGCAGAAATTCATCTGCCTTTGAATTCTTACGTGACTTTTTAATAAAACGTGAAATCTTTGGAAAATTTTCAAAATGAGAATGTAAATCGTTAGTGTGTACAATTTTAATAGTTTCCACAAGCTGCCTACTTTCTCTGTTGATTTGCGAGATCAACTTTCTTTTTTTCATACATTTCGATAATCTCTTCGCCCCGCAATGGTGAACCCCATGGCAAATCTTCACTTAAATATTCCCGTTCTGGTGCATCCACACCAACATTGATATTTTCTGCAACGGGAACGCTATAATGATGAATATGCCCATGTAAATTCAAGATCTGCTGAACTTTTCCAAGAAGCATTGGATAATGCGTGCAGTAAAATTGCATATGGTCAAATTTCAATAATGCACCAACATCTTCGAATCTGAATCTAGGAACGCCATCAGACATTGTTTCATTATGTTTTGCCAAATACTTGAACAAAGAACGATAATCGTGATTGCCTTTAATCAAAATCATGTGTCCTTTGAGTTGATTAAGCATCGCATAAGTCTCTTCGTCTGTCGGCGTGGCTTGAGGGCGCATGGAAATGTCCCCAAGATGATAAACTGTATCATCATCGTCAACTCTGGCATTCCACGCATCGATCATTGCTTGATTCATCGCATCCCCATCTTTAAAATGACGAGGAGCAAAATCATTTGGCTCTAGCAGTTGATAATGATAGAAATGAGTATCTGATATGAAATAATTCATGATAATTAGTCCTCCTTGGAAATAATTTTGTTGGCCTTTAAAATTTCCTCGAACGCATCTTTAATAGGTCCTTCAGGCTTTTGATATTCGACCCATTCTTTTAACTCCATTGGTGGAACAGTATAATTCTTGTTAACATAGTCTTCGTATATTCCAACGGCATGTGAATGAGGGATGTTCAATTTTAAGATCCTAACTTCCTTGATCATACCTAACTCGGCAGCTTTTTCAGCTCGACCATTCATCAAGACGTTGGCAATTTCGTAGTACTTAGTACCATCGTTTCTAGTGATTTGTTCAATTAAATTTAAGGATTGTTCATTATCCATTCTCTTAACACCCCGATAAGTTATATTATTTATTCTATAGTTATTATTAATTTTAGGAGTTACATATGCACTCAAAAAAAATTATTTCGGTAAATATTGCCGTTGCGTTCATTATATTCTTTTTCAGCAGCGGATTTGCAGTCATTGGTCATCGCGGCGACCCCGTTAAAGCTCCAGAAGAAACCTTTCAAAGTTTCGATACCGCCTTTAATGAAGGTGCCGACTACGTCGAACTTGACTTACATGTCTCAAAAGACAATGTCTTAGTAGTATCTCATGATCGTAACCTGGAGCGTATCACTGGGGTTCCAGCAATCGTTTCGCAGCAAAACTTCTCATACTTAAGTACATTACACCAAAAAAATGGTGAACCTGTACATAGTTTAGACGAACTTTTTGCACACTACAAAGATAATCCCAATGCGAAGTTTTTGATTGAAACTAAGAAAACCAAAAAAGGCAGCCCTAAGAACATGGAGGATCTGTTGAAAGTCAGCATCGATAAATACCAGATGCAAGATCGAGTAATGTTTCATTCGTTTTCAGCTGAAAGTTTAAAAAAAGAATCTGAATTGATGCCAGAAATACCAAGGATTTTTATAGCAGGTACGATCAAGCGGGTCAATTTCGATGTTCTTTCGTATGTGACTGGAGTGAACCTATCATCCAATATCGTTACTCCAGAGATCATCAACGACATGCATTACATGCACAAATCAGTCTATGTTTGGGATGAAATGAATGAAATACCTAGCAAATGGAATACTTTAGTCAACATGCCAATCGATGGCGTGGTAACTAACTTCCCCGCTACTGGTAATGAATATCGTAAATTAAAGGACGAGTCAAAGGAAACATCTTTTGATCAAAACACTTATTACTTTGGACTAAAGGAATTGCCGATCTACGAGAATCCTTATAAATTGATCAAGACTAAAAAAGTCGTACATCCCTTAGACGGCTATCACGTATCCAACATCATTCGTTTCAAGGGTAAAAAGTATGTCCAGTTGAGCGAAAATCAATTTGCTCTCGCTGACGGTTTTAATTCCGATGCTGAATTATCACAATTGCGTCCTTACTTCGGAGCTAAAGCAATCTACCGTGCTGAGCAGCCAAATAACTTCCTATATAAAGACCCACAAGATTCAAATAGTTTGGCTGGGCGCATGCCGATCAACAAACCACAGACCATTGAGACGATTCAAAAAATCGGCTCAGAAACTTGGCTGCAATTATCTGATGGATGGGTCAATTCTAAAAACGTTTTGATCCAGCTCAACTCTGATAAGGTTTACGGTAACAACAGTAAACATAGCTACTTTGAACTACCAAGCAATCAGAGAATCAAGAACGTTGATTTATTACAGGGATTCACGTATTTAAAATCAAACAATGATCAAAAAGTCACTAATGTAGACTTATTAAAACAATTCAACCATTTGCCTTTTGTTACTAGTAAACCCGACAATTATTCAATGAACAAAATATGAAATAATTAGCTTAAAGTTTCAGGCTTTGGTAAAATAATTGCAATTCACCTGGAGGTTATTATTTATGTCAATTGATTGGGAAAAAGAAGTTTCTCATCGTTCCGACGAACTACTAAACGATCTCTCAGAATTATTAAGCATTGATAGTTCTCGAGACATTGAACACAAAACTGACGATTATCCATTGGGACCCGGTCCTGCAAAAGCATTAAAGACATTTTTACATTTTGCTGAAAGAGACGACTTTAAAACTAAGAATGTCGACAATCTAGCTGGAAGAATCGAATTAGGCGACAGCGAAGATAAAATCGCTATCTTGGGACACGTTGACGTTGTGCCTGAAGGTCCAGGTTGGGAAACCAATGCCTTTGAACCAACTATCAAAGATGGCAATATTTATGCACGTGGCACTTCAGACGATAAAGGACCAAGTTTGGCTGCATACTATGCCCTAAAGATCATTAAGGAACTCAACTTGCCTACTTCTAAATCAGTCCACATGATTTTAGGTACTGACGAAGAAAGCGAATGGGTCGGCATGAACCACTACATGGAAAAAGAAACTATGCCTGAAACCGGATTTTCTCCTGATGCCGAATTCCCTGTCATCAATGGCGAAAAGGGAATCGTTTCGTTTGCAGTCGAATTTCCACAATCAAAAAATGGAATCGTCAAAAATTTTGACAGCGGCTTACGTCCTAACATGGTTCCCCAACACGCTGAAGCAACCATCGTAGATAACGACGGCAATTTAAACTCGATTACTAATGATTTCAACGATTTTGTAAACGATAATGACGAGATTAACGGCGAAATCACTTTAAAAGCTAATACTTACAGTTTGAAAATGATCGGTAAGGGTTCGCATGCTATGGAACCTTATCACGGAGTTAATGCCGCAACGTATTTAGCAAAATTTATTGCAACTTTGCCATTGAATAATGCTGAACAAACATACTTCAACTTCATTGCTGATCAACTTTTCTTAGATCATTATGGAAAGAATTTGCACATTGATAACCATGATGATGTTATGGGAGACTTAACTGTTTCACCTGACATTTTCAAATTTGACGACAATCACGCCAGCATCTTGTTGAACATCCGTTATCCTAAGGGAGACACCGGAGAGACATTGACCGACAAGATCAATAAACAACTTCCAGAAAACGTCACTGCTTCAATCGAAGGACACAACCAATTGCCTCACTTTGTTGACGCTAACGATCCACTAGTCCAATCATTAATGGGCGCTTATCAGGCTCATACTGACGACCTCGAATCAAAACCATTTACAGTTGGTGGCGGAACTTATGGACGTATCCTCAAAAATGGCGTTGCCTTTGGAGCAATGTTCCCTGGCGATGAAAATGTTATGCACCAAGCAAATGAATACATTAACTTGGATAAGCTTTTCAAAGCTACAGCAATCTATGCAGACGCAATTTATCGCTTAATTAAATAGTTTATACAAGTTTCGTGAACTTAAAAATTCACGGAACTTTTTTGTTTTTGAGCGTATAATACATATTTATTATATAATTAAGCCATGTATCTTTTTAAAGGGGTTTATCTAACTTGAAAAATTTATGGAATAGTATTGTTGACGGGATAAAGGGAATCAAGAGTTGGTCTGATTTTGCAACCAAGGCTAACTTAACGATCGAAGTTATTCGTCGAATTGTTTTATACATTATAGCTGGTCTTTTCGTCATGCTTAGTTTGGCGATTGGTTTAGGTTTTGGTTACGTTTCAGCTTTGACCAATCAAGTTGCCGTTCCTACTAAGCATGAAATGAGAGCACAGTTAAAGGATGTTAACAATTCAACTTCTCTTTATTTCGCAAACGATAAAAAAGTAGAAAATCTACAAAAGACCCTTACTGGTAAGAGCATCAAACTTTCAGAGATGTCTCCTTACCTCAAAAAGGCTGTTGTAGCAACTGAGGATAGTGATTTTTACAAACATTCAGGTGTTGAACCTAAATCACTTCTAAGAGCGGTCCTATCTGATGTGACTGGAATCGGTACCCAAACTGGTGGATCGACTCTAACTCAACAGACAGTCAAAATGCAGCTATTATCTTCAGAAACAACTTGGAAGCGTAAAGCGGTCGAAATCTTTTTAGCAATGCGGGTCGATAAATACTTTACTAAAGACGAGATCCTGGAAGACTACTTAAACGCCGCTACTCTGGGTCGAAATAATAAGGGACAGAATATCCAAGGTGTTCAAGCTGCAGCTAAGGGAATCTTTGGTAAAAATGCTGCAGATCTTAACTTGGCAGAATCAGCCTTTATTGCTGGTCTTCCCCAAAGTCCTTCGATCTATACCCCGTTTGATAATCACGGTAAGGTCAAAGACGATATTAGTTTAGGCCTCAAACGTAAGAACATTGTTTTATTCAGAATGTATCGTGATAAGAAGATCACTGAATCTGAATATAATGAAGCTAAGAATTTTGATTTAAAGAGCGATTTCTTAAAACCTGCTAAGGCAACTGATCATAAGATCAAATACGGTTACGTTTATAACTTGTTAACAGAACAAACTAGAACCATTTTGATCAAGCGAATGGCTAAATCTGATGGCATTGCATACAAAGACTTAGTCAAGGATAAGAGTTTATACGAGAAGTATTGGACTCAAGCTGATACTGAATTGCACGACAAGAATTATCGTGTTGACAGTACGATCAATAAGAAACTTTACCAAGATCTTAATGAACAAGCTCAACAATTCCAAGACAATCTAGGTACTACTCATACTGATAGTGCCATCGACCAAAATACTGGTAAGAGCATCAAGGTATCTGAGCCAGTCCAAAATGGTTCAGTCTTACTTGATAACAAGACTGGTCAAGTGCTTGCCTTTGTTGGGGGCGTTAACTTTAAGAAATCTCAATTAAATCACGCATTTGACACTAATAGATCTCCTGGTTCATCAATCAAGCCACTGATCACATTTGCTCCAGCTATTGAAAATGGTGCGATTGGTTCACAATCCATGCTAGCCGATTTTAAGACTAAGTTTAAGAGTTATGCACCAACTGATTATGGCGAGACAATTCAAAACCGATTTGTTTCTGCTCGTGAAACACTTGAAGAATCATATAATATTCCATCCGTTAACTTATACAACTATCTAAGACAGCAAGGTATTAGTTCTAAACAATACATGTCTAAGATGGGGATTAATCTAACCGACAACGAATATAAACAACTTGGTATTACCCTTGGTGGTACTGATAAAGGTGTGACAGTGCTACAACAAGCTAGTGCTTTTTCAACTTTTGCCAATAAGGGTGTTCACGTCAATCCTTATGTGGTTGATAAGATCACTGACCCAACTGGCAAAGTTATTTATGGTCACAAGCATACCAAGAAACGTGTCTTCTCAAAACAAACATCTTATATCATGCAAAACATGATGCACGGAGTTGTTACTAAAGGTACTGCTTCTGCCCTATCATATGAATCTCAATTCAGTACTAAGAACCTCTTTGGTAAAACTGGTACATCCAATGATTACCGTGATAATTGGTTCATCGGTAGTACAGATGGAGTTACCCTTGCTTCTTGGATCGGATACGATAACTTGTACGGGAATAATTACAACTTGGCAAGTAATTCAACTGATATCAACCAAGAATTATGGTCGCGGATGGCAAATGCCGTTTATGAAGACAATCCTGGAGTCATGAACGTCCATAAGAAATTCAGTCGACCTGATGGTGTTCAATCTTATAAAGTTGATAAAGAGACTGGTACTAATACCGGTTCAATTGACTATAACGGAATAAGCACTAGAGTAAATCAACACACTACTTCATCGCTGTACTACAAGGGCAGCCCTAAGAATATGTCATATGACGGTTTTGCAATCGGAGCCTCAGCTAAGAATTATCGCCTCTTCTGGGGTAATTACTTCGGCCGTGACAATGGATACGGAGTAGTAAAACAACTTGGAGATAGTTCTAAGTCAGCTGATGAGATTGCATCTGAAAACGGTAGCGGAAGAACTTCAGGATTCAGTAACAGCGCCAATGATTCTGATTCTTCTGAAGTAACAACTACAACTGGAACTACAACTACATCTGGTTCGAGAACTTCAAACAATACGACAACAAGTAATGGTACTAGTGAAACTGGTACTGGATCAGGTAGCGGTTCTGGATCAGGTTCTTCATTTGGGACTTCAACTGGTTCGACATCTGGTTCTGGTGGGTCAACTGGTGAAACCGGTGGTTCTACCGGAGGCATCACAGGTGGCGCCGGTGCTGGTGCAGGCAGTGCTGTCGGCGGAATTGGCGGCGAATAAAAAAGGCATCCAAACGGATGCCTTTTTGCTTACATTCATCATTATGATAGAATGACTAAGTTACTTACCAAAGGAGAAATTTTATGTACTTTAGCCCTATTTTCTTACAGACATCTTTATACATCGTTGCCTTCATTTTGATTGCCTTTATCGTGGCTATCTCAGTGTATAAATACAAACATCATCTTAAAATGTGGGATAAATCAATGACGCTGGCTTCAGTTGTCTTATTAAATACGATATATTCCATGCTGACGTATTTTTTCAACCTACCCTATGAATTAAACGCCGTTGTAACTGGTGGCCTTACATTAGTCGCATTTGGTTATGTCGTGGTTATCTTATGGGAATTAATTAAACGTAAACATCAAACTAATGACTGATCAAACTGATCGGTCATTTTTTTTGTAAATTTTTGGATAAAACTACCATATCCTGTAACTGAATCCCATTTGCAAAAATCGGTTGATCATACTGTTCAAAAAATTTTTCCCTAATAGCACTGAATCGATAGCCATTTTTCAAATAAAACCTAATATTTGATAAATCAGCATCCCCCGTTCCAACCTGAATCGATTTATACTTATTGGCAAATTTCTTTTCGACATATGATATTAAAAAACTGCCGACGCCCCTAGATTGAAATTTTTCTTTAACTGCAATGTTTTTGATCTCAAGGATTTCAACCGATACCGGAACAATTATTAAAACTCCAATGGTGACTGTCTGGTCTTTGGCGACAAACATTTTCCCCTTGTCGATATACTTATCCAACATCCTCGGATCTTCGTCTCCTAAAATTAGTAATTGTCGATAGTTGTTTCGTTGCGCAACAGGTACTTGCATGATTCTCATAGTCAATTCCTCACAAATAAAAAAACCTCCAAAATGGAGGTTTTACTTAGTAGATTCACGTTTAACAATACTGTATGGTAACTTGATAGTATTTTCATCGATTTGTTCTTGGTTCATCATCTTGGTTAACAGACGCATAGCAACAGCGCCGATATCATACAATGGTTCCTCAACTGAACTAAGTTTTGGACGAGTAACTTCACACAATACTGTGTTGTTACTTGTGAAAATCTCAAAGTCCTCTGGAACTTTGCAACCAGATTTCATTGCTGAATTCAATATTCCAGCGGCTAACAAGTCCTCGGTTACATACGCTGCTGTAGCACCGCTGTTCTTAACCGCATCCCAGATTGCTTCTCCAGCACGGACTGAGTATTCAGCTTCAAACACAAGGTTTGATGAAAAGTTGATATGAGCTTTCTTCAAAGCTTTCTTATAGCCATCCAAACGATACTTACCATCGATTGGGTCTTCCAAACTTCCGCCAACAAAGGCAACTTTCTTGTGGCCGTTTTGGATGAGTTGACTAACAACGTTGTAAACAGCGTCAGTGAAATCAATGTTAACACTAGCTGTTTCATTGTTACGATCAACTGAACCAGCAAGCACGATTGGTGTCTTTGAACTGCTCAAAGTACGTTTAACTTTCTTTGATAGTTGCTTGCCCATGTAAATCAGACCATCAACTTGTTTGGAGAGCAAATTATTTAAAATTTGTTCCTCGTCTCGAATTGATTCTTGTAAACTAGTCAAGATAATATTGTATTTGTACATTGAAGCAACATCATCGATCCCCTTGGCCAATGATGCAAAATACAAGTCAGTAATATCTGGCAAGATAACCCCGATTGTCGTGCTCTTTTTGCTGGCTAAGCCACGAGCAACTGCGTTAGGTCGATAATTGAGGCGGTCTATAACTTCTAGAACTCTCTTTCTAGTTTCCTCTTTGACGTTAGCATTTCCATTTACGACACGAGAAATGGTGGCCATAGATACATTGGCCGCTTCAGCCACGTCGTATATAGTTACCGCTTTTTTTTCCATAAATATTACACTCTTTCATTTTTCCATTTAGTCATATTTAATTTATCAAACTATAACGTAATTTGCAAGCGTTTACCAGGCTAATCTGACTTGTTTTCATATTTTTTCAAAAAGGAAACAATTTTCAGTGTTATACTTTTGATAAATATACCTAAGGAGATTGTCATGAAGACACAATTATTAGATTTACAAAAATATTTGAGCGACAACAATTATGATATCGCTTATATTTCCGACCCGACGGATATTAACTATTTTACAGGATTTTACAGTGATCCGGTAGAGAGAATTTTGGCTTTGATCGTATTTCCTGACAAAGACCCATTTATTTTCGCACCTGCTTTGGAAGTTAATTCTGTGAAAAAAGCTGGATGGGATCTAGATGTCTTTGGATACTTGGACAATGAAGATGGCTGGGGAATGCTAGCCGATCACATTAAACAAGTGGAAAACAACCCAATTAAATGGGCAACTGAAAAAGATAATTTGACAGTTCAAAAGTTTGAAATCGTCAAAAAACACTTCCCTAACGCTGAATTTCCTGGAAATCTTTCTCGTTACATGGAAAATGCTCGTCTGATCAAAACTCCTGAAGAAATTGAGAACCTTAAAGCAGCTGGTAAAGAAGCCGACTACGCATTTTCAGTAGCATTTGATGCCATTAAGGAAGGCAGAACAGAACAAGACGTAGTTGCTGAAATCGAATACGCCATGATGAAAAAAGGTGTTATGCATATGAGTTTTGACACCATCGTGCAAGCCGGTGCAAATGCCGCAAATCCTCATGGTGGTCCTGAAAAAAATCTTTTGAAGAAAAACGAACTAATTCTCTTTGATCTTGGAACAGTCCATAATGGCTATATCAGCGATGCATCAAGAACTGTAGCCTTTGGAAAGCCAAATGACAAAGCATTGGATATTTACAAAGTTGATCTTGAAGCTCAATACGCTGCCATGGATGCTGCAAAACCAGGTATCACCGCTGCAGAATTAGACAAAGTGGCTAGAGACATCATTGATAAAGCTGGTTACGGAGAATACTTCATCCACAGACTTGGCCATGGTATGGGAACCTCAGAACACGAATTCCCTTCAATCATGGAAGGAAACGACATGGTATTAAAACCAGGAATGTGCTTCTCAATTGAACCAGGAATCTATATTCCAAACGAAGCCGGAGTAAGAATCGAAGACTGCGTCTACTTAACAGAAGACGGAAACGAACCATTCACGCATACATCAAAGGAACTGAAATATATTGATTAGAGCGTAAAAACAAAAGGTTAGCGGCAAGAGTATAAGTTTGACCAATACGGAGTCGGTCCGTAAGACCGATGGAGTGTTGGGCAGACTTATACGTCCTGCCTCTTTTTGTTTTTGCGCGTTTCAACTCAAATCGTAAAAAATGACTGGTTTAAAGACAAGCATAAGATAAGCCAATACGGGGTCCACCTTGCACTGCGTTCGCAGACCACCGATAAAAGGTACTCATTGGATGCCGTAAGACCGATGGAGTGTTGGATTGTCTTATGTGCCCGTCTTCATGGCATTTTTATCGCGTTTCAGATTAGAGCGTAAAAACAAAAGGTTAGAGGCAAGAGTATAAGAATGCAAGATACGGCGGGGCCCGTTTGGCCCCAGAGTGTCTGGCAGGCTTATATGTCCTGCCTCTTTTTGTTTTTGCGCGTTTCAAATCAAAGCGTAAAAAATGACTAGTATGAAGACAAGCATAAGATAAGCCAATACGGAGTCGGTCCTCCTTGCACTGCGTTCGCAGACTACCAGTAAAAGGTTCTCATGGGATGCCGTTTGGCCCCAGAGTGTCTGGCAGGCTTATACGTCCTGCCTCTTTTTGTTTTTGCGCGTTTCAACTCCGCGCCTATTTGAATCCAAATAAAAAAGGTTCATATCTATTTGATATGAGCCTTTTTGCCTGTCTTATTAATATCGCTTTCGTCGAACACGATGTTGGTTGTTTCTTCATCGTCTTTAAGGTCGTCTGCCTTGTCTAATAATGAATTCTTAAGTGATTCTGTCTTATCGTTAAAATCATTCTTAAGTTGATCCTTATCAGCTAGACCAAAACCACCGTTGTTAAAATCTCCTCGGATAGTTTTGATATTCTCAAGTGCCTTTTGGCCATTTTCACTTACTAGATAACGTGATGCTAAGTAGCCAGCAACACTACCTAATATTAAGCCTACTGCAAATCGTCTTTTTTTCATGGCTAATTCTTCTTTCTAGGAAAAATCTTTGAAGCACCCTTAACAATTGTTGCTGCATTAGCAAGATTCAAAAGACTTGAAAATCCAAATCCGTCTTTTGGCTTGTCTGAAGTAGCATCAGCAGCTTTATTACCAAGGTTTTCAACAGTATCGAACAATGGGTTTAACTTACTTGATTTACTATTAACGTCGTCCATTAATGTATTAGTCTTATCAACTAATTGGCCACTTTGGTCAAGGATTCTGTCGGTGTTCTTAGTGATAACATTCAACATTGTTGTTGTTTCCTTAATTGTATCTTGTAACTTTTTCAATAGTTTAGCAGTTTGAACTAAAGCTACTGCTAAGAAGATCACCAAGATAACAAAAGCTATAGCAGCAATAAGTCCTGCAATTTGTCCACCAGTCATAATAACTCCTCCTCAAAATTTACTAGCAAGTCAATATTAGCATTATTGTAAATTTACGGCAACGTTTACAATACAATCCAATCTTGCCATTTTGATTCTAATTTTCTGATTGCGTTTCCGCGATGACTGATTTTATTTTTTTCATCCAAAGTCATTTCTGACATCGTCTTACCTTCTGAAGGTACATAGAACAATGGATCGTATCCAAATCCATCGTCGCCCTTAGGGAAACTGGCAATGAGGCCATTAACTTCACCCTCAACCACCAAATCTTTAGGATTCTTAGGATTGGCAAAAACTAGAACTGTTACAAATTTGGCAGTCCGTTTTTCTTCAGGGGTCCCACCAATCTCAGATAACAACTTAGCATTGTTAGCAGCATCATTGTGGTCACCGGCATATCTGGCTGATCTGACCCCTGGTTGCCCGAATAAGGCATCGACAGATAATCCAGAATCGTCAGCAATTGTTGGCAGATGGAATTGATTCATGACTGCATGTGCCTTGATAGTGGCGTTTTCTTCAAACGTTGATCCCGTTTCCTTGATCTCTGGAAAGTCGGGAAAATCTAATAAAGTCTTGATCACAAAATTTTCTGGATCAAAAATTCTTTGGAACTCTTTAGCTTTATTTGGGTTCTTTGTAGCAATAATTATCTCTTGCATGATCAGTCTCCTATATTAACTAAATTTATGTCGGTAATATCTGAACCGAGCCAATCCTTAGCTAGTAATTTAAAACTATCCAAATTAGCGGTGGTATTAAGTTCAACCTCGCCTTTTTTTGAATCTGCGTTTTCTAAATTGTGGTCATGTAAAAATTGCTTGGCAACGTTTGTCGTTTCGATTCCGGGATCGACTAACTTAACTTTGTCGCCAACAAATGCTTGAATTTGTTTTTCAAGCATTGGAAAATGTGTGCATCCTAGTATCAACGTATCGATATTAGTATTTTTAAAGGGTTTCAGTGTTTGAGCAATATCATCTTTTGCTTTTTGCGTATCGCCGGCATTTGCTTCGACGATCTTCACAAAATGCTGAGCTGCAATCGATCTAACCTGAACTTTGTTGTCAGTAGCTTGAATCGTCTCTGGATAACTATTTGAGTTAACCGTAGATTCAGTCGCAATGACGCCAATTTCTTTGGTCTTAGTGTCTTTAACAGCGCTTTGAGCACCAGATTTGATAACGCCAAACATGGGGATATCAAATTCTTTTTGTAACGTTGGCAACGCACGAGCAGTTGCAGTGTTACAGGCATAAATGATTGCTTTAACATTCTGGGAAATCAGAAACTCGACCATTTCACGAGTATATTTGATGATCTCTGATGCTGGTCTGACGCCGTAAGGCATATGAGCCTCATCACCAATAAACACAATGTCTTCACTAGGAAGCTTCTTAATAACCTCTTCAACGACGGTCAATCCGCCAACCCCAGAATCTAATAACCCAATAGGTCTTTTGTCACTCATAACAACACCCCACTAAATTTTGATTATTAAACGATTTTATTTTTCGATAGTTGGTTATTCACTTAAAAAGGTATTTACCTAATGATATAATATTTTTAAGCAAAAGGAGTAGAAATAATGGCCAAACAAAACAAGAACAATGATAACGAAAATCTTGACGAGAGTGTCGAAACTGAAGAAACCAGTGCGACTCAAAACGACTTAATGGAAAAATACTTTGCCGTATCGGTACTACGAGATTTCGTATTGCCTGATTTGTTAGATAAGGATACTCCTGAACTTCTTTACTGGGCAGGAAAAGATTTGAGCCGTCGCTTGGCAATTCAAGACATGAATGATTTACCAAATGTCTTCAAAAATGCCGGATTTGGCGAACTTGAAATTGCTAGTCAAACTAAAGCAAGCTACAAATACGTTTTATCTGGACCAGAAGTAATCCAACGTTTTAATTTAAATAATGACGATCCCGAATTTTCATTGGAATCAGGATTCATTAGCGAAACTGTCCAAAATACCCTAGGTGCTGCATGTATGGGTAGTTTTACGCTTGATTTGAAGAATAAATTCGTCAATATTTTGATTCAAATTGAACGAAACTAGAAACTATAATATACAACAAAAAACGCTTTCTGACAAAAATGACGAGAGATCTTAGTGGGATTTTAATGTATTATTTCTAATTGATCAGAACATTTTTGCATGATAAAAGACGAAAACTTCGGTTTTCGTCTTTTTTTGTCTAAAGATATTTTTTCAAAGCTTCTGATACTCCATTGTCATTATTGCTGGATGTTACTTCATCAGCCATGCCCTTCACTTCGTCTGGAGCATTTTCCATAGCTACACCTAATCCAGCTGTTTCAAACATGGGCACATCGTTAAAATTGTCCCCTAAAGCCATTGTATCCTCGATCGGCAAATGATAATACTCCGCTAGTTCTTTCAATGCTTCGCTTTTAGAAGCACCCTTATCAGTGATTTCAAGATAGTTAGGTTTGGATAATATAAACGTGCTACGCAAAAATTTTGCATTTTGAAGTTGCTTCATCAAATCACTAATAACATCTGGTTCATCAATCAACAACAATTTGTGAACTGGCTTATCTAAAATGAACCTATTCAAATCAGTAACCATTGGCTCAATATTGGTAATATCAGCTTCCTCATCCGTCCAATGATCTGTCTGATTAACGTACCACTGGGATTTAGAATACAAGTTAATTGAAACTGTTGGGAAATCCTGATTGATGATTTCAAAAATATTTTGAATCTCATTTTGCGGCAAGGCGTGGCTACTAATAATCGTGGGGTATTCCAGATCAATGTCTTTAATTATGTACGCTCCATTGTAGCTAGCAATCGGATTATCCACGATATCCAGTTTTTTCGCAATTGGCAGCATTCCCTCTGGTGAACGTGCAGAACTTAAAACAAATGGGATATTCTTTTGTTTCAAGACTCTTAGTTCGGTTTGCAGATTGCTATCAACAAAATTATTGTCATCCAAAATCGTTCCGTCAATATCGCTTAACACTAATTTGATGTCCATAATTATTGTCCTCTCAGTATGTAATTTCGATGTTTTCTAAATTTTCTTCTTTGGGCTTTTTATCAGTAATCAACAAATCAAACTCTGATAGATCTGCCAAATTATAAGTTGCTTGCTTTGAAAATTTTTCGGTTTCAGCTAACAAAACCTTTTTCTTGGCATGCTTGATAGCTTGTTTTTTTACATAAGTGTCTTCTTCATCTTCGAAACTAACAGTTCCATTTTTTAATCCAGCGGCACCAAAAAATGCTATATCAAAACTAATATCATTTAATAACGATGATTCTTGAAGTGAGTAGAAATAACGATTTTTACTAGAAAAATGACCACCCAATGTGTGTAAATCTACTTTAGGATTATCGCTAAGCATTATCGAATTATCCAATGAGTGTGTATAAACCGTCAGTTGTTGGTCCGTAATCTGCGACAGTTTTAAAACCGTGGTCGATACATCAAAAAAATAAGTTTTTCCTGGTACTAGCATTTTCTCCGCGATTTCGGCAATATGTGTTTTTGCCTTGTCAAATTGATTCAATCGGCTGTTGAAGGAATACATTTGTTCATTCTCTTCTAACCGCATGATTCCACCATGAATTCGCTGAACTTTTCCCTGTTCAGATAAAATTGAAAAGTCTCTACGTACTGTATCACGAGATACGTTAAACTCTTGAACCAACTTATCGGTGGTAATTACTTCATTGGTCTGTAGTAAATCCATAATTTGTTCTAATCGTTGTTGTTGATACATCATCTTTACCTCAGAGTAAGTGTAACATATTTTTGCGTTTTTATAAGTGTATATAAGCATTTATAAGTAATATTGCTAAAAAAATACGCTGACAGCTAACAGTCAGCGTATTTAATATTAATCTGTATATCCATCAAGGATCTTTGCCAATTGGGCTTTGCTGTGGAATCCTGTAAGCTTGTCGACAACCTTGCCATCTTTTGTGATAACGAGTGTTGGGATTGCCATAATTCCATATGATTGAGGTGTCTTTGGATTAGCATCGACATCCATCTTCATAAATTTAACAGCATCATTTTCCTCTGATAATTCCTCAATAACAGGTGATTGCATACGACAAGGACCACACCATGTAGCCCAAAAATCAGTAAGCACAACACCGTCTTTAGTTTCATCAGCATAAGTTGTATCTGTAACTTCATCGACCATTGTGTTCACTCCTTTTAACTTTCAATAAAGATATTATCACTTTTGTTATTTTTAAAACACTATTTTGTATCGAGATTATAAGTCAACTATTGTAGCACCTGAGCCACCTGAGCTTGCTGGCGCATATCCAAAGGATTTGACTCTCGGATTGCTTTGCAAGTACTTTGTAACACCATTTCTAATTACCCCAGTACCGAATCCATGCACAATTGTTACTTGATTATAGCCAGCCAGCAAGGCTTCATCGATATACGTATCCAAATCTGCCATTGCTTCTTCGTATCTCTCTCCACGCAAATCTAGCTTGCTAGAAAGAGATGAACTCTTCGTACGTCTGACCATAGTTTTCTTGGTATCGGTCTCTTCAGGTTGTTGTTGCGTCTTCTCTAAATCAGCGGCATCAAATTTCATTTTCAAAATACCAAGTTGAACTTCATACTTGTTATTTTGATCTTTACGAATGATGGTACCAAATTGTCCATAAGGGATGGCTTTAACATTATCGCCAACTTTTAATTCTTGACGACGCTGATTGCGTCTGAGGACACGATTCTTTTTCTTCATGTCTTCTTGATGCAAGTTCTTCAAATCTGTTCTTGCTGAGATAATTTGATCAGGTTTAACTGCATAGCCTTTTCGTTCAAGATCTTTGAGTCGATCAATGATCTTTTCGGATTTCTTCTTGGTACTTGAAACTATTTGATTAGCACGAACCTTAGCTGCCTGGATCTCGCTATCTTTAGAATTCTCTAAAGTTGTTCGTTCAGTTTCATACTGCTCTTCTAATTTTTTATTCTTAGCAAGTTGAGCTTCCAATTTCTCATTGTTTTGCTCAAATTCTTTACGACGTTTCTCCAAGTCATTGATCATGTTATTCAGATCTTGGCTTTCGCCACTCATCAACGAATTACCACGTTCAATCACTGAACGATCCATCCCCAAACGAGCGGCAATATTCATCGCATTACTTGCACCGGGAATTCCAATTAAAAGACGATAAGTTGGTTTTAACGACTTGTCGTCAAATTCCATACTGGCGTTGATAGTATTATCGGTGTTGTAGGCATAAATCTTTAATTCTGGGTAGTGAGTTGTTGCCATGATCTCAGGATTAGATTCCGATAACTTCTCAAGAATTGCAATCGCAATAGCGGCACCTTCTTGAGGATCAGTTCCGGCACCCAATTCATCGATCAAGACTAAACTACGCTCAGTTACATGTTTCATGATGTTGATGATGTTATCCATGTGAGACGAGAAGGTACTCAAGTTTTGCTCGATTGATTGTTCATCACCGATATCAACAAACACTTCGTCAAAAACAGCAACCTGACTTTCTTCATGAGCCGGAATGAACAACCCTGACTGAGCCATGATCTGAATCAATCCTAAAGTTTTCATAGTGATAGTTTTACCACCAGTATTAGGACCTGTGATCAGCATCGTCCGATAGTCATCGCCAATTTTAATATCATTGGCAACCACTTTATCAGGATTGATCAAGGGATGCTTAGCTTCCTTTAAATCAACGATGTTGTCACGCGAAATCAAGGGTTCAGTCGCCTTGATCTGATTGGCATACTTAGCTTTAGCGTTGATCAAATCAAATTGAGCTAAAACTTCATTATTGGCCACGATGTCATCAATTTCTGGGCGAACTAAATCAGATAGTTCTCCTAAAATTCGAATTTCTTCTAACTTTTCAGATGTCTGTGCATCGTGCAATTGATTGTTTAGGCCGACAACTGCTTGAGGCTCAATATACAAAGTTTGGCCACTGGCACTTTGGTCATGGACTACTCCACCAAATTTGGCACGATATTCAGTTTTAACCGGTACAACGAATCGATCATCACGCAATGTGACGATAGCTTCGGTCAAATACTTGGTATTCTTTCCACGAGTATATTGCTCCATGGAATGACGGATCTGCTCATTATAACGATTGATCTGGTTACGGATGTATTGCAAGTCGTCAGAAGCAGTATCGAGCAAGCGACCAGAATCATCGATCGATTTGTCGATCCGATGAGTCAAAGTTGGATTATCGATCAAGTCTCCACTCAAGTTAAATAATTCGCGTAAAGGAATCTCGTCATCATGCAGGTCAGCAAAAAAAGCCTTTAACTCAGCAGTATTTTTTAAAACTTGGCCAATTGCGGCTAATTCAGTTCCATTTAAATTTCCATCTTTTTTCAGACGATTAGCTTGATCATGCAAATCGTCTAATTTACGGACAGGTATTTCGCCACGCAGACGAACAATATCCATCCCATCTTTAGTTTGGTCGATGAGTCGATGAACAATAGATTCGACTGACATCGGCATCAATTTTTTCAGTAATGTTTTACCACGCGATGTGATCAAATATTTGGCGATCTCATCTTTGATCTTACCGAATTCTAAAACATTCAATGCTTTATTATTCATATAATTTCTCCGTTTAATTCTTGTTTAAAAAAGGCTAATTCCCCGTTTCAAACGATAAATCGGTGTTTAACGTTTTAACTCAGAATTAACCTGTCTTGTATCTATTTAATTATGCGCTTGCGATCCACAGTGAAGGAAGCCACTTAGAAACAATTGGCGATGCTTCGATCATCGCAGATGCTACGAATGAATGCGATAATGCATGTTGAATTCCAGAAACTGGAATCATTGCCATGATCATGAGAATCATAAATATTGTCATATAAGTAACGATAAATCCTAAAATTCCACCGCTTAATAAGTTAACGTCATTTGACATTGGAACATAGGTCAATCGTTTAAAATATAGACCGGCAAATCTCATAATGATCCAACCGATGAAGCAAACAAAAATGAATGCAAAGGCACGATAAAAAGCATTATCTAATTCCATGCCCACCTTGGTTGAGAAGAAAGCAAATTCGCTTCCTAAATTAGCAGATGGATATGGAACAATCATTTCAAATTTGGGACCGAGAAAACGAAAGGTCAACAATGCCAAAGCAAAGAAAACAGCATAGCCAATCGTATAAAAGGCTTGCATTGCTAGGCCACGTCGTGCGCCCATATAAAAACCGTAAATTAACAATAAAACAATTAACAGACTCAGCATTTTATCCCCTTAAAATTAGTTCATTGTATTGCTTAATTTTAGCACAACATTGAAAAAACAAAATATTTGATATTTAAAAACGTATTTAAACAACAAATTACGAACCATGAATTCAAAAGCTGATTCACAGTTCGTAATTTAATTAGATATCTTGTTCATCGTCATTTGTGAATGTATTAAGCACTTCTTGAACCATGTCCCATTCTTCAGCATCTTCAATTGGATTAAGCTCACCAGCGTCAACGTCTCCGTTTTCGTCAGGAGTAAATGAGAATGCTTGAACTTCGATCTCATCGGAGTCCTCATCGTTCTTAGGATATAAGAACACGTAAGATTTACCATAGTCATCAGATTCAAACGTGAATAAAATCTTATATGTCTCTTGGTTGCCTTTGTCGTCGCTTAAGATAACTTCGTCTAAATCTTTATTTGATCCAGATTTTTCACTCATAAATTTCACCTATTTCTGCGTAAGTTTACCTTTAGCATCGAGATAATTTTGGAGAATCATCTCAGCAGCTATTTTGTCGATAACCTTTTTACGTTTATGTCTTGAGACGTTTGCCTCATCTACTAACATTCGTTCTGCTTGAACGGTCGTCAACCGTTCGTCAATCATATCAACTGGAAGCGAAAATCTTTCAGTGACCATCTTGCCATATTCACGAGACTTCTCGGCTCTAGGACCCTCACTATTATTCATGTTCTTGGGTAAACCGATCACAACGCCTGTGACTTGCTTTTCCTTGATTATCTCGCCCAATCTATCCAAGCCAAAATCACCCTCATCTTCATTGATGCGGATTATTTCAACTCCTTGAGCAGTCCAACCTAAAAGATCGCTAGCAGCCACTCCAACAGTTCTAGAGCCTACATCTAAACCTAATAGGCGCATTACTTATTCTGGTTGAGATAACTCTTAACTAATTCTTCGATTATCTCATCTCGTTCATGTTTTAAGATCAAGTTTCTGGCGTCATTGTGACGAGGAATGTATGCGGGGTCACCAGAAAGCAAATATCCAACAATTTGGTTAATTGGATTGTAGCCTTTTTCTTCCAAAGATTGATAGACACTTTGTAAGGTTTCTTTGACGTCTTTGCCTTTATTTTCATTAAAATCAAAACTCATTGTTTTATCAAGTGAACTCATGGCAAAACCTCCATTTAATATAATTAAGTGACTGTTAGTTATTAAGTTCTATTATAGAACACTTTAATTATTTTTAATAATATCTTTAGCTAATTGTAACGCTTTTGTTAAACCTTTAGGGTCCTTACCACCTGCTTGAGCCATATCTGGACGGCCACCGCCGCCACCTTGGATCTCTTTAGCAATTTGTTTGATCAAATCTCCAGCTTTGAGGCCCTTGTCTTGTGCGGCTTTGTTAACGGAAACTACTAAATTAGCTTTATCTCCGGAACCAGCGCCTAAAATCAAGACATCAGACTTGTTTTCGCTCTTCCACTTATCAGCCAATTGTCTAAGAGTCGACATATCGTCAGCAGAAATAACGTTGGCAATGACCTTTACGCCATTGATATCTTCGACTTGGTCAAACACTTCGGCAGATTTTTGACTAGTAAGTTGAACCTTCAAGTTTTGATTGTCGCGTTTTAATTTCTTAGCTTCATCAACTAATTGTTCTGCACGTGCAGGAACATCTTTTAGTTGGTTAACTTTCATATTTGTTGCAGTTTCTTTCAGGACGTTTAGTTGGTCGTTCAAGTACTCAAAGGCTTCTTCGCCAGTTACGGCATCGATTCTTCTGATACCTGAACCAACTGCTGATTCAGAAGTGATCTTAAACAAACCAATTTCTGAAGTGTTTCTAACGTGAGTACCACCACAGAATTCAATCGAGTAATCATCTACTTCAACAACACGGACAATGTCGCCGTATTTTTCGCTAAACATGGCAACGGCGCCTTTTTTCTTCTTAGCTTCTTCAATTGGCAAGACTTCTGTCTTAACAGGAATAGCTGCCCAGATCTTTTCGTTAACGATTTTTTCCAATTGGCTGATTTGTTGGTCGTTTAATCCTTCATTACTGTTGAAATCAAAACGAAGATATCCTGGTTCAACTAATGAACCTGCTTGATGAGTTCTTGGTCCAACGACTTCACGTAAAGCTTGATCCAACAAGTGAGTTGCTGTGTGATTGTGGCGAACTTTTTCACGGAAATCAACGTTGATCTTCAAGGTATATTCTTTGTTAACGTCTAATTCTGAAATGACATTTACTAAGTGGATGTTTTGGCCATTTGGTGCATGTTGAACATCTAAGACTTCAGCAACTTGGTTGTTGTTTTCGTCATAAATATTACCAATATCAGCGACCTGGCCACCCATTTCTGCATAAAAAGGCGTCTTGTCAAAAATCAATTGTGCCTTACCAGTTGTCATGTTAACTGAATCAACGATTTCATCATTAACAATGATGTCCTTCAATGTGGCTTTGATTTCATTGTTGTCATATCCAACGAACTCACTAGGAGTTTTGATCTCCATCAAAGTCTCATCTTGCATACCCATTGATTGAAGATCTCCACGGGCTTGACGTGCACGTTCTCTTTGAAGTTCCATGTTTTCTTTGAAACCATCTTCATCAACTGACATACCCTCGTCATGAGCATATTCAACAGTCATTTCTAATGGGAATCCATAAGTATCGAAAAGCTTGAAGGCATTCTCGCCATCAATGACTTTTTCATTCTTAGCCTTGAGACTATCGATTACACCATTAAGCAATTTCAATCCATCATTCAAAGTTTCTGAAAAACGTTTTTCTTCGACTTCGATAGTTTTGGAAATGAACTCTTGTTGTTGGCTAACTTCTGGATAGTAACTTTCCATGATCTTACCAACTGTTGGAACTAGTTTGTACAAGAATGGTCCATCAATGCCTAACTTTTTACCATTTAAGACCGCACGTCTGATCAAACGACGGATAACGTATCCACGGCCTTCATTTGATGGCAATGCACCATCGCCAACAGCGAATGAAACTGTTCTTGCATGGTCAGCAATGATCTTAAATGAAATATCGTCAGCATCGTTATCGTCGTATTTCTTGCCATCGCTTAAAGTTTCAACTTGTTTGATGATCGGCATGAACAAGTCAGTTTCAAAATTAGTTTTCGTTCCTTGCATGATCGAAACTAATCTTTCTAGTCCCATACCCGTATCAATGTTTTTATGAGGTTGTTCGACATATTTACCGGAAGGCAAATGGTTCAACTCAGAGAACACGATGTTCCAAACTTCCAAATAGCGTTCATTTTCGCCGCCTGGATAGTTCTCGGGGTCATCTTCTGCCAAGTTATTGAATGATTGTCCACGGTCATAGAAAATCTCTGAATCAGGACCACAAGGGCCTTCACCGATATCCCAGAAGTTATCTTCCACTTTCTCAATATGTGAAGGGTCAATGCCTACTTCTGCCCACAATTTTTGAGTTTCAGTATCCTTTGGATAGGTTGTGATGTACAACTTTTCTGGATCCATATCAAGCCAGTCAGGACTTGTTAAAAATTCGAATGCCCAAGGAATAACTTCTTTCTTGAAATAATCACCAACTGAGAAGTTACCTAACATTTCAAAGAATGTTTGGTGACGAGCAGTTTTACCAACATTTTCAATATCGTTGGTTCTGATACACTTTTGAGCATTTGTGATTCGAGGATTCTTCGGCACGACAGAACCATCAAAGTACTTCTTCAATGTGGCAACACCAGAATTGATCCACAAAAGCGTTGGGTCGTCGACTGGGACTAATGAAGCACTAGGCTCGATCATGTGGCCTTTTGTTTGGAAAAAGTCTAAAAACATCTGTCTGATTTCGGAACTTGATAAATTTTTCATTGTTCTCCTTTAAAACGAAAAATCGCTGCAAAAATCAAGGACGCCCATGCGCGGTACCACCTTGTTTGCAACGATTATCGTTAGCCTCTCAACAAATTATATATTTTCAGTTATTAACTGGCAGCAATAAATAGTCAAAATCTAGGCTTTCTCACCAGGTGGCCTTCTCTTTGAGACTATATCTATTTATTATATCCAGTAGAAATTTTAAAGATAAAACGCCTATTTGTCAATATTTATACTTAGGCCTTATTTGGATTTATTTCGACGTGCTTTTCTAAGATCACGTTGTTCTTGACGGTTCTTGATCTTTCTTTGTTGACGCTTTTCAGTCGAAATTGCAGATTTGATTTTCTTCTTGTAGCCTGGCTTTCTCTTGACCTTTTGCTTCTTAACAAAACCAACTAGCTTTGTATCAAGTTTCTCATTGGTAGCATGACGTTTGATCCGACGATCACGTTCGTAACCATCAACGATATCGCCATTCTTGATTTCTTTAGGATGGAATTTGATTCCAAGTTTTTCGATCTCGCTGATCTTGTTTTCCTCGCCTGGATCATAAAGCGTAATGGCAATACCTGACATCCCATTACGTCCAGTCCGTCCAACACGATGAATGAAAAATTCGAGGTCTTCTGGGATCTCAGCATTGATCACATGTGACACACCCTTGATATCGATACCACGAGCGGCCAGATCAGTTGCTACAACATATTGATATTCGAGATTCTCAATTTGCTTCATGACACGTTTACGTTCACGTGGAGTCAATCCACCATGAAGTCTAGCGACCTTCAAACCTTGATGCTTGAGATAGTCATAAATTTCATCAACAGTCTTTTTAGTGTTAGCAAATACCAAGACCATGTAAGGTTCACCAATAGTCATCAAGTTGTAGATCATTTGCTTTTTATCACGACCATGCGTGAACATTAGCCAATTATCAACATTCTTAGAAATGACGTGACTGTTCTTGATCTCAACCTTCTTAGGACCAGTCAAATATTTTTGCAAGAATGGTTCTAGCTTTTGTGGGATCGTAGCTGAAAATACCGCTGTTTCGTGTTGTTCAGGCATCTTGGCAGCAATATTAGTAACGTCGTCTAAAAATCCCATATCGAGTGTCATATCGGCTTCATCGACGATAAAGCGTTCCACGTTTTCAACATGAAGGTCATTTTCTTTGATCAAGTCCCATAATCTACCAGGAGTTCCGATGGCAATTTGCGGTTGATGTGCTTGCAGCTTTCTTTGCTGACGTTGCTTGTCAGTTCCTCCAACAAAGATAAAAGCATTGTAGTCCTCACCAAAATTTTTCAAGATTGCCTGGGTATCTTCATAGATCTGATAAGCTAGCTCACGACTTGGAGTTGCAATCAAAGCCTGAACGGTAGGCTCTTTTGTAATTGAGTTCAAAATTGGCAATAAGAAAGCATGGGTCTTACCTGATCCAGTCATTGACTGAACGATGACATCCTTTTTCTTGTTGACCAATGGAATGACAGCCTCTTGTACTTCGGTTGGTTCGTCAAAATTAATTTCTTTCAATGACTTATTGATGGCGTCATTGAAGTTGTATTGTGAAAATTTAGTCATCTATTCACCTTTCTTATAATAGTTATTTACGATCTCGATCAGTTCTTGAAACATTTGTTCAACTTCAGCTAGATCTTTAGCATCAGCCCCACTGGCTAGTGGATGTCCACCACCATTATGCTCTTTTGCTAGTCCATTGATAGTAGGACCTTGAGATCTCAAGTGCATTCTAAATGTTCCGTCTTCTTTTTCAACAGCTTCAAGCCATGAATGAACCTCTTTAAGACGTCCGGGAGTTGAAACCACTGAATTAGCTTGTTCTCTAGTCAAACCTAATTTGTTAATCAAGTCTGTATCGATCACAGCCACAGCTGCACCAGATTCATCGATCTTTAATCTGTCAAAAAGTGCACCTTGCAATTTAGCCTGTGGCAATGTGATCTCATTCATATGTTGGTTGATGCCAGCTGAATCGATACCCAATGCGATGAATTCACCAGCAATATTCATTGTATGTTGAGTTGTAGCTGGATAAAGAAAACGACCAGTGTCACCAACTATACCAGCATACAAATAATAAGCAACAGTTTTTGAAAGCTTGAGTTCGTTGCTGCTTTCAATCAAATCAGCAATAATTTCTGATGAGGAACTTGCATCAGTATTAACAAATAGTTGATCGCCGTAAGCATCGTCATTAGGATGATGGTCGATCTTGATCAAGAAGTCTCCTGAGTTGTATCTGTCGTCGTCGATTCGTTCAGTATTAGCAGTGTCAGTCACGATCACTAGGGAACCTTCAAAATCTGAATCCTTCACTTCATCCATAGTCGAAAGCCACTTCAAGCCTTGGGCGTCATTTCCACCGATCAATACTTCTTTATCAGGAAAAGCTTCAGTGATTGCATTAGCCAAGCCCTTTTGAGAACCCAAAGCATCTGGATCCGGATTAGTATGACGTAAAACGATGATCTTATTATATTTCTTAATACTGTCGATAATTTCTGAAAAATTATTCATTAGTGTCCTCACTTGAAAATAGATTTAATCTGACTTCTTCATATGAAAGTGGGTCTAGATTAGTAACGGTGATCCCGAGCAGGCGGATCTTCTTGTTCTTGATACCTAGTTTATCGTAGATCTCACTGGCAATTTGATAAAGCTGCTCTTCACTTTGCACGTAATCTTGAAAAGTCATCCGTTTCGTGACAGTTTCAAAATCCGAATCACGTAATTTTAACACAACCGTCTTTCCATGTTGGCGTTGCTTACGCAAATCGCTACTGACCATCTTTGCCAGTTTCTGTAATTCTTGATGAACGTCGGCACTATAAACGATATTACGATTGTAAGTTCGTTCTCGACCAACTGACTTACGCACTCTTTTGCTCTCGACTGGCGAGTCGTCAATACCATGAACTCTACGATACATTACATACCCCATTTTACCAAAGGTGTCGATAAAAGTATCCTGGTCCAAATTTTGTAGATCTTCGCCGGTAAAAATATTCATATCGTGTAACTTTTGCTGAGTAGTTTTCCCAATACCGTTGAATTTTTCAATTGGAATTGGTTTTAAAAAGTCTTCAGCATATGCACCTAAGATGATCGTCCTGCCAAAAGGTTTACGATAATCCGAAGCCATTTTCGCCAAAAATTTATTATAAGATATCCCCACTGAACAAGTTAGGCGAGTTTCTTTGACGATCCGTTGTTGAATATAATTAGCGACCTTAATGACATTAGGTTCATCTAATTTATTTTCAGTCACGTCCAGATACGCCTCATCTAAAGCAACTGATTGATAAGTGTCCGTTACTTCGCCAAAAATATTATGGATATAATTGGAAGTCTTTTTATATAACTCGAAGTTAGGAGGCACGATCACTAGCTTTTCCTTCGGGATCAACTCAATCGCCTGCTGTGCCGGCATGGCTGAGTGTGCACCGTATTTTCTAGCATTGTAATTGGCTGTCGTAACTACTCCGTGGTGATTATTTTTTCTCGGATCAGGTGCTACGATCAAACATTTCTTCTTATATTGGGGATGTTCCCTTTCTTCGCAAGACGCAAAAAAAGCATCCATGTCGACATGGATGATTTTTCGGTTTTCTTCAACTATGATTGGAATTTTTAAAAATCCGATGATTTAACACCACCAATTTAATCGTCCCAGATCCAAGAGTTGCCATCTTTTTCAAGCAATTCCGAAGCTGCGTCTGGGCCCATTGTATTACTCATATAATTTGGAAAATCAGGAGTTTCATTATCCCATTGTTGACGAATGACATCAACATATTTCCAAGCATTTTGTAATTCATCCCAAAGTGTAAAGTGAATCTTGTTACCGTCAAGAATATCGATCATCAAATTCTCATAAGCTTCTCTTTCTTGTGAGAAGTACTTAGGATCCTCTGGGAATTTCAAAAAGTCTTGGTTACCCTCTTGATAATCAACACCATTTACTAAAATTGAGTTACCATTTTCAGGTTCGATCAAGAAAGTAACGGTTGTATTAGGATTGATGCCTAATTCTTTAACAGCATCGTTATAGACAATGTCGATTCGAGATGACTTAGCAGGCATTCTCTTACCTGAACGAACGTAGAATGGCACGCCACTCCAACGGTCATTGTCTAACATCATTTTGCCGGCAACAAAGGTTTCAATATTAGATTTAGGATCAACATTATCCTCATCACGATAGGCTTTCAATGACCCTGTATCATCTTCACCATATTGACCGCGAACAAAGTTTTTATCAACTTCTTCTGGTTTGAGATCTTTTAAGCTAGCAAAGACGTCGCGTTTTACCTCATGGATCGATTCTGAATCTAACTTGGCAGGTTCATCCATTGCCACAGCACCAATGATCTGCATAATGTGATTTTGAACCATATCACGAAGTACACCAGCAGTTTCATAGTAGCCGCCACGGTCTTCAACGCCTAATGATTCGGCAAGCGTTACTTGGACATTTGAGACGTACTTGTTATTCAAAGACTTTTCAAAAGTACGATTTTTTAATCTAATTCTCGTAAGTTGTTGAACCATGAATTTACCCAAATAATGGTCCATACGATAAATTTCTGATTCAGAGAAAGTCTTAGTCAAGGAAGAATTTAATTCGCATGCACTGTCGAATGAACGGCCGAATGGCTTTTCAATAACTAGTCGGTTAAAGCCGTCTGTCTTTAAGCCTTCTGAATTGATATGTTCGGCAACTGTTCCAAAAAATCTAGGTGCAATAGCCATGTAATAAACACGGTTGTGACCAGTTTGAAATTGATCATCCAATTTGCTGGCTAATTTTTTAAGGGCAATGTAATGATCTGAGTCAGTTACATCATGTGATTGATAGAAGAAATGTTTCGAAAATTCTTCCATTGCTTTTTCATCATCGTCGATATCTTTTAATGAATCCACTACGGTACCACGATAATAATCGTCGCTCCATGGTCTTCTGGCAGTACCGATAACTGCAAAGTGTTCCTTCAAGTCGCCAGTTTTGTATAGATTGTAAAGGGCTGGATAAAGTTTCCGGTGTGCTAAATCACCTGAACCTCCAAAAATAATAAATACCGCTGATTTTTCAGTTGCCATATTTTAATTACTCCTTCTTCCGAGAATCATACGTGTTAATTTTACAACATCACTGATAAAACTTCTTTAATAAAGCTTTACTAGACGTTTTGTAACAAACTATCAATGGTAATACTAAGCCTTCGAGTATACTGTAAGGCAAGTTTTCTTTGAAAAAAATTGAATTTATTTCAAAAACAGTGCAAACAAAGCTACAGGAATGCCCAACAGTAGTATTATCAGCAGGATCAGCCACTTGGAAAAACTGTTGTTTTTTAAATTAGCCGATGCAATGTACTCCTGAGCATAGGTACTACCGAAAAATAGTCCAAAGAAAGCTACGACAAGAAATAGTCGAAAAGTTGAATTAGCATCGATGACATTACTGATCGCTAAAATTGCTAATACCAGCTCCGAAGCCAACATTGCAATTAAAGTTAAAAAATAATTTCTGCGACTGATGACTTTCCCTTTGCCTTCTTGAACATAATTGTGTCCAAACATAGATTTCAATAAGAATAAAAATGCCACGATGATCCAAGTTATCGGATCTGAGATACTTGATTGAACATCCCCTACATTAATATTCTTGTTTGAATATATCGCAATTTCCAAAACTAATAGGAAAACCGCGAAAATGAAATCCGCACTTCGGTAAAATTGCTTGTTAAATCGTATTTTTTTCAAGAAACTGCCTTCATTCTTCCTTCCCACATTTTGAATATGACCTCACAATAGCTGGATTGCAAAGGGAATGCCCTATTCAATTTGAAATGTAAAAATACTCCATAAATAGAATATCATATAAAATAAATCTAACGTCATTTTTCTGCAAAAAAAAATAAAAAAAACTATAAATCAATTAACATGATTTATAGTTTAATAATTATTTATCAGTATCGTCTGATTTGTCTTCAGATTTTGCTTCTGCTTTGGGTGCTTCTTCCTTTGATTCTTCAGCTTTATCGTCTGATGCTTTGTCTTCTGACTTGTCAGCTTCTTTAGTTTCTTCAGCTGGCTTGTCATCCTTTTTAGCATTTCTGTCTGTGCTGTCTTTAACATGATCTCCAGCACTAGCTTGACGAATAAAGTTCAAGTCAAATGTTAAGTAGATACCATCACAATCAACAACGACTTCTTTACTGTCACGGTCGATTGATTCGATTGTTCCTTTGATACCACCAAGTGTAACAACCTTGTCGCCTTTTGACATTTCTTTAAGCATCTCTTGACGTTTTTGTTGTTGCTTTCTTTGTGGACGAATAGAAATGAAATACATACCTACAAACAAAATAATGATGAAAATAAGCATTCCATATTGTCCAACGCCACCGCTAGCAGCTGCGCCTAGTGTTAATATATTCAAATTTTCCACCTCGTGTATTTTTTCAATATAATTCTAGGATACCAAATATTACATGCTGTATCCAGAAAACGAAAACATTTATCTAATAATATTAGAAATTCTTAGCGTTTTCTTTGTTCAAACCATATTGTTCAAAGACATGTTCTCTAAATTCTAGTAAGTTATCATCCTTAATTGCTTGACGAACATTAGCCATTAACTTCAATAGGTAGTACAAATTATGATAAGTAGTCAAATGAGTACCGAACAACTCGTTAGCATTGATCAAATGACGAATGTAAGCACGAGTGTAGTTTCGGCAAACATAACAATCGCAATCTTCATCTAGTGGACGGAAGTCACGAGCATATTTGGCGTTTTTCACTACCAGACGTCCGTGAGTAGTCATACAAGTACCATTACGGGCGATTCGAGTTGGCAAGACGCAATCGAACATATCAATTCCACGAATCACACCATCGATCAAGGCGTCAGTCGAACCAACCCCCATCAAATAACGTGGTTTGTTTTCTGGTAATAATGGCGTCGTGAAGTCCAAGACGTGATTCATTTCATCTTTGGATTCACCAACTGACAATCCACCAATTGAATATCCTGGGAAGTCCATACTGACCAAATCTTGAGCACTTTGCTTACGCAAGTCTTCAAAACCGGCACCTTGAACGATTCCAAATAGTGCTTGCCAGTCAGGATTTCTGTGAGCTTGAAGACCACGTTCAGCCCAACGACTAGTTCTGGCAACTGAATCTTTGATGTAGTCATAGCTTTCAAAGAATGGCGGACATTCATCCAAACTCATCATGATATCTGGACCTAAGTCATTTTCAATTTGAATTGCTTTTTCAGGTGATAAGAATTCACGACGACCGTTTAAGTGGTTACGGAAGTGAACTCCTGCTTCAGTGATATCACGAGTTTTAGCAAGTGAGAAAACTTGGAAGCCACCGGAATCAGTCAAAATACCCTTATTCCAGTTCATGAATTTATGGAGACCACCAGCTTCTTTCACAATATCTTCTCCAGGTCTTAACCAAAGATGATATGTATTTGAAAGAATGATCGTTGCACCGATTTTCTCCAAATCTTCTGGAGCCATGTTTTTAACAGTAGCTTCGGTACCAACTGGCATGAAGATTGGTGTTTCAAACGTCCCATGTGGAGTTTCCAATAAACCTAATCTGGCACCAGTATGCTTTTCTTTTTTTAATAGCGTGTATTTTACTGCTGGTTCAGTCATAAAAATCCTTTCTGATAAAAGATGGGGAAAACGTAAAGTTTTTCCCCATCTTTTATTTTTGTCTTATTATTACGTCACTTATATATTAAACACAGTTGGAGTAAAGTCAAAGTTATTTTGAAAGATGCTAGCAATGCTCGGAATCACCCGGTCATTTCCACTCTCTGCATTTAAACGAGCTCCGACAAACAGACTTTTCCGCTTGCTACGGATTTGAGTGAATGCACAAACCGCATTAACTCAGATCCTAGGCAATGCTCGAAGTCTGACCGTTTGTCTCCACTCTCTAATGTATATACATTGCATCCCCAAAACTAAAGAAGCGATATTTTTCTTCTATTGCGTGTTGGTAGGCGTTTAAGATATTTTCTCTGCCTGTGAAGGCTGCTACTAACATTACTAGTGTTGATTTTGGCAAATGGAAGTTAGTGATGAAGGCATCCACTACTTTCCACTCGTAACCTGGTTTGATAAAGATGTCGGTCCAACCGCTGTCTGCTTTGATCTCACCATTGAACTTAGTTCCGATTGTCTCCAAAGTTCTGATCGAGGTTGTTCCAGTTGCGACAATTTTGCCACCATTCTTTCGAACCTCATTTAAGGTCTTAGCTGAGTCTTCATCTAAACGATAAAATTCAGAGTGCATGACATGCTTACTGATATCTGATTCCGTCACGGGTCTAAATGTTCCTAAACCAACGTGAAGTGTTAAATAAACTAACTTAACACCCTTATCTTGAACTTTTTGCAATAAATCTTTCGTCCAATGCAAGCCGGCTGTTGGTGCTGCGGCTGAACCATTTTCCTTTGCATAAACTGTTTGGTAACGGTCGGGGTCGTCCAATTTTTCTTTGATATATGGAGGAAGTGGCATCTCGCCTAATTTTTCCAAGATCTCCAGAAAAATCCCATCATAATGGAATTCAATAATCTTGCCACCATGTTCAAGGTCTTCAAGAACTGTAGCTTTTAATTGACCATCGCCAAATGTCACGACTGTGCCAGGATGTGCACGACGTGCAGGTTTCATCAATACTTCCCACTTGTCACCTTCAGTATTGTTCAACAACAATACTTCTTCATGTCCATCGGAATCTTCCTTAGTACCATAAAGTCTAGCTGGCAAAACACGTGAATTGTTCATAACTAAGGCATCCCCGGGATTCAAATAATCCAAGATGTCATAAAAATGCTTGTCTTCATAAGCACCCGTTTCATGATCCAATACCAAAAGTCGTGAATGATCACGGTCTTTAATTGGAGTTTGTGCAATTAGTTCCTCAGGTAAATCATAATCAAAATCTTCAGTAGTTAATGTCATTTCTTTTCCTCCTCAGGATATGGATAGCCTAAATGTTCATATCCCTTTCTCGTTACGATCCGTCCACGAGCAGTTCTCTTTAAAAAGCCCATTTGCATCAAATATGGTTCGTAGACTGACTCAATAGTCTCTTGGTCTTCACCGATATTGGCTGCAATAACTTTGATTCCTAATGGTCCACCGCCGTATAGTTCGATCATCATCGACAAAATCCGCCGATCCAAACTATCTAATCCAGCATCATCAACTTGGAGTTGATTCAAGGCTGATTTTGCGATGTCGTAATCGATTTTATCTTTATTACCAACTTGGGCAAAGTCACGCACACGTTTTAATAAACGGTTAGCAATTCTTGGCGTTCCACGAGAACGACGTGCCAATTCGTGTGCGCCATCTTCATCAATCTTAATGTTTAATACGTCAGCTGAGCGGAAAATAATTTTGGCTAGTTCTTCTTCGCTGTAGTATTCCATATGCTCGACAATCCCAAAACGGTCACGCAATGGAGCTGATAATTTACCAGAAGTAGTCGTTGCACCGATCAAAGTGTATGGAACTAATTCATGATGCAATGAACGCGATTCAGTACCTTGGCCAACGATAATGTCGATGTAAAAATCTTCCATAGCTGAATAAAGTACTTCTTCGACAGCTTTAGGCATTCGATGAATTTCATCGATAAATAAAACGTCGCCCGGTGACAGTTCATCTAACACAGCCACTAGATCACCAGATTTTTCAATCGAGGGACCTGTGGTTGTGTGGATATTTACACCCATCTCGTTGGCAATGATCATAGCCAGAGTTGTTTTACCTAACCCTGGAGGACCGTATAGCAAGACATGGTCAAGGGTTTGTTTACGTTGCTTAGCTGCACGGATGTAGACATCTAATTCATGCTTAGCTTTTTCTTGGCCTAAATAGTCTTTGAAAGTTTGCGGACGTAAGGTTTTTTCAGCTTGGTCTTCTTGTTCATTGAGCGCATCTGCGTCAGTTATTCTATCTTTGTCGTCCATAGACTACCTCCTTGTTTGATTTGTAAGTTATTTCGTTAATAATTTTAAACCGGCTCTGAGATAATCGTCGGCTGATTTTAAATCTTGTGTCTTTAATTGATCTTTGATCTTGCCAATTTCTCTTGGCGAATACCCTAATGATTGTAATGCAGCAAGTCCATCAAGTAAATCAGGCGAATCAGTCCCGTTAGTCATCGGGATTGGTGCTTCGCCTAAAGTCATTTGACCCTCGGCAGTAAATTTACCGTTAAGGTCCAAAATAATTTGTTGGGCTGTTTTCTTGCCAATTTTCGGAAATTTAGTCAAAAACTTCACGTCATTATTTTCGATGGCATGGATCAATCCTGAATGGTCTTGTCCAGCTAAGATTGCTAAGGCACTCTTAGGTCCAATTCCAGAAACACTGATCAGATTTAGAAAAATCTTTTTCTCATTCAAGTCGTAAAAACCATACAGCGACTGTTCATTGTCACGAACGATTTGTTCAACGAACACCTTGGCTGGTTGATTCTCTTCATAACGATAAGGATTGGCGACTTGGACTTTGTAGCCGACGCCGTTAACGTCAACAACGATATAGCCTGGGTCGATGTAAGTAATATTTCCATTTAAGTATTCAAACATTATTATTCACTTTCTCTAGTGTCATGCGAATCTTGGATCCGCTTGAACATTTTTTCTAAATCTTTGTTGCTGAATTGAACTAAGACTGGACGTCCGTGTGGACAGTTATAAGGATTTTCGCACTTGGTCAAATTATGCAGCAAATGCATCGCCTCTCGGTCATCTAAATGATGGTTAGCCTTGATAGCACGTTTACAGCTCATCATAATGGCATTCTTCTCACGAAAGGCTGCCACGCTGATCTTGGAGTCATTTAAAACATAATCGATCATTTCTTTAATGGTTGATTCCTCTTGTCCAGGAACGAACCAAGTAGGATGAGTGTTGATCACAAAACTGTTTTGACCAAAATCTTCGACATGTAGTCCGATATCTTCCAAAATGTCTTTTTTATCTTTGATCATGATAGCTTCTGTATTTGAGTAATCCAAAACGATTGGCACTAGCAGTCTTTGCTGGTCGTTTGAGACCTTACCGATCTCTTCGCGATAGTATTCATAATTGACTCGTTCTTGAGCAGCATGCTGGTCAATCAAGTAAAAGCCATCCTTACTTTCAGCGACTAAATACGTACCATGGATCTGACCGATATATCGCAAATCAGGAAATTCTTCATGCGTTGTATCCTCTGGCACTAGTTCATCCTTCGGCATTTCTGGTGCAGTGTTTTCAACAACATGAACTTTTTCTTCAGATTCTTCTTTTAATCGTTGGTCCCAAGCTTGAAGATGTTTTTGATCTTTAAAAATTGGCGTGCCAACTAACAGTGGATCAGGTTGTCCGTCATGGGCAATCGCTTTGTTTTCTAGCTTTGGTTCGTGAATCGTTTGGTCGATCTTATCTAATGTCGGAATGGCATCAAATGTGATCTGCTCAGGCTTGTAAACTGGTTTGTCCTGGTCCGTTGTAGTCTTGCGTCCGAGATTTTTTACAGCATCAGGTATCAAGTTTTGATCAGACAATCGTTCCTTGATACCTTGACTGATTAAGTCGGCGATTCGACCCTCATTAGCCAACCTCACTTCTTGTTTAGTTGGATGGACGTTGATATCAACTAAGTTTGGATCTAGCTTGATATCGATCACAGCAACCGGAAATCTTCCAATCATCAATTTTGATCCATAGCCACGAACGACCGCGCTAGATAATTGATAATTTTTGATGTAGCGACCATTCAAGATCATCGACATATACGAGCGATTTGAGCGAGTCGTATCCGGCTTTGAAAAATACCCCTTGATCTCATAATCCGAGTCAGAGTTTTCAAAGCTCAACATGTGGCTAGCAATCGTTCGACCATAGATTCCAGCAATTGTTTGTTGCATGTTGCCATTTCCTGACGTCCAGACGAGATCCTTTTTTTCGTGGATCAGTCTAAACGAGATATCAGGATGTCCCATTGCCAAACGATCGACAATATCAACGATCCGATTCAACTCAGTGTGAAGTGATTTAACGTACTTCAACCGTGCTGGCGTATTAAAAAAGATATCTTGCACAGTCATCGTTGTGCCCTTTGAACGGGCATGAGTTTTCTTATCTAATAAAGTATTTCCGGCAAAGTCTGCTTGGACAGCTGACTTGCCATCGGTACTAGTTAAAACAGTTAATTTTGAAACTGAAGCAATACTGGCCAAAGCTTCACCACGAAATCCGAGCGTCTTAATAGCAAACAGATCTCGATCTGTTGAGATCTTACTAGTTGAATGTGGTTGAAAAGCAATCTCAACTTCATCAGCTGGGATACCATCTCCGTTATCGTTAACTTCGATCGACTTTAAACCAGATTGTTCGACCCTAATTAAGATCTGGGTTGCGTGGGCATCGATCGAATTTTCGATTAATTCCTTAACAACTGAAGCCGGACGTTCGATCACTTCCCCAGCAGCAATCTGATTACTTAATTCAACTGGTAATTCATGGATCTTACCCACACATTTCACCTTCTCTATTTGAGTTTTTGTTGCCACTTGTAAAGCAAGTTGATTGCTTCAATTGGCGTAACATTCATTAAATCTTGTTTTGATAATTCTTCAGCGACGTCTTTAGCTTTCAACATTTCTGGATCATCTTCAGGGAATAATGAAAGCTGTCCATCGTCGACTTCAGGTTTAGCCTTTTTCTTAGGCTTAGTTGGTTCTTCAGGAAGTTCAGTCTTTGCTTCGGCAACCAAGACATCTTCAGATGCTTTGATTTCTGCACCACTATTGGACTCCAAGTTCGATAAAATACTGTCCGCACGAGTGAGCACATCGTCTGGTAATCCAGCTAATTTTGCAACGTGGATACCATAAGATTTATCAGCTGGTCCAGGTAGGACCTTATGTAAAAAGACGAGGTTTCCGTCTTCTTCAGATGCATCAACGTGAACATTTTTAACACCCTTTAGCTGACTTTCTAGCACTGTCAATTCATGATAATGAGTTGAAAACATCGTCATCGCATGAACGTTTTTATCAATATATTCAATGATAGCTTGGGCTAATGCCATACCATCATAAGTAGCCGTTCCACGTCCTAGTTCATCAAAAATGATCAGTGAGTTCTTTGTAGCATTTTTCAAAGCGTCATTAGCTTCACGCATCTCGACCATGAAAGTACTGTCACCGGAGATCAAGTCATCGGCTGCACCGATTCGAGTGAAGATGTGGTCAAAAATTGGTAATGAAGCTGCTTCAGCAGGCACGAAACATCCTACCTGAGCCATGATGACCGTCAAAGCAAGTTGTCTCATATAAGTACTCTTACCAGACATATTAGGTCCAGTGATCAACAAGACATCAGTCGTTGAATCAAACGTCACGTCATTGGGAATGTAGCTATTGTTTCCTAATACTTTTTCTACAACTGGATGGCGACCATTTACGATTTTAAGTTGATGACCTTCGACAAAGTCTGGTGCAACGTAATGATAGGTTTCCGACACTACGGCAAAACTTTGTAAGACATCTAATTCGGACAGAATACTTGCTAAAGCTTGCAAACGTCTGATCTGCTTTTTAACCTTAGCTCTGATTTCGTCAAATAAGTGGTATTCCAAAGCTTGCGACTTATCTTCTGCTTCCAGGATGATACTTTCTTTTTCCTTAAGTTCAGGAGTGATGTATCTTTCAGCGTTAGTCAGAGTTTGTTTTCTTTGATAACGTCCTTCAGGAACTTTGTCAACATTACCGCGAGAAACTTCGATGTAGTAACCGAAGACTTTGTTGTAGCCGATCTTCAAATTACTGATCCCAGTAGCTTCTTGTTCTTGGACTTTTAGTTCAGCCATCCACTGCTTACCGTTTTTGGAAGCATCGATGTATTGATCGAGTTGGTCGTTGTAACCTTCTTTGATGACGCCACCACCAGTTACAGAAATAGGCGGTTCGTCGACGACTGACTTTTCGATCAAGTCGCGGACGTCAGAGACATCGTCAATTTTTTCAACAAAGGCACTGAGTTGGTCATCACCAATATCTAGAAGGATCGATTTGATCTGGGGAACTTGTTCTAGAGAAGTCTTCAATTGGATCAAGTCGCGACCATTGACGGTACCGTAAGCAACTCGACCTGCTAAACGTTCTAGGTCATAGACCTTAGTTAAATAATCTTGAAACGATGAACGTTGAAAATAGTTGTCCAAAAAGACTTGGACTAAATGCTGACGGGCACGAAGTGGCTTGGATTTAATGAGTGGACGAGCTAGCCATTGTTTCAAAAGACGACTTCCCATCGCTGTTTTAGTCTCGTCTAACAGCCACAATAATGTTCCTGACTTCTTATCAGTCCGGATATTTTTGAACAATTCCAAATTACTCTGTGCATTGTGGTCCATAGATAAATAAGCCGAGATCTCATAAGTCTGAGCGGCTTTTAAATGGTCCAACGAACGCATTTGCGTCTTGATCAAATAACTGATCAATAACTTCAAAGTATCGACCTGTTTGTCATCTGTGACCTGTGAAAAATCAAAGCTGTAGTTATCTTCTAAGTCAGTAATTCTAGAAATCAAAATACCCAATTTTCTAATTGGATCAAGATATTTTTTTGGAAAAGTTTCTAGGACTACAGTTTCTTTGGTATTGAGATTTTGCATTTCATTGATCAAGTCTAATTGATTGTCGACTGAGGTAACTTTGACTTCACCGGTTGACAGGTCAGCATATGCTAAACCAAAGTTGCCCTTACTGGTTGTGATAGCAGTGATGTAATTATTTTCAGTTGCTTGATTGGCGTTGTCCATGATCGTACCAGGAGTGACCACGCGTGTTATCCCACGTTTAACCATTCCTTGTGCATCGGCTGGATTTTCCAATTGGTCGCAAACAGCAACCTTATAGCCCTTATCGACTAAGGTATCGATGTAGCTTTCGACAGCCTTGTGTGGAACGCCGCACATAGGAATGCTGTCGTCAGCTTTTTTGTTACGAGATGTCAGCGTCAGTTCTAGTATCTGTGAACCTTTGACGGCATCGTCATAAAACATTTCGTAGAAGTCACCGACTCGATAAAACAAAAAAGCATCTGGAAATTGTTGCTTATATTCCAGATATTGTTCCATCATTGGTGTCTCTTTAGTTTTTTGTGGCATGAATTTCCCCCACCATTATCTATTGTAAAAATTTTTTGTTATCAGGATTAATTACGTAATTTTTGATACTTCTTGCGTAGTTAGTTTGATCATTGATGTCGACAACACAGAAGCCGATTTGCATCCGGCCGTCTTCATCTACTTCATGTTTAGTTGGACGTTGGGTCAAGAAACGATTGATGACTGGACCACGGGTTATGCCGAGAATCCCATCATAAGAACCCGTCATCCCAACATCAGTTAAGTAAGCAGTTTGTTTTTCAAAGACACGTGCATCATTAGTTGGCACGTGAGTATGGGTCCCAACCACTGCAGCAACTTTACCAGTTAGATACATACCTGTGGCGATTTTTTCGCTAGTAGTCTCAGCGTGAAAATCAACGAACTTGATGGCGTCCTTTTCTAAAGTTGGAAGCAATTTGTCAAAGTTATGAAATGGATTATCTAACGGCTGCATCATAGCAGTTCCCTGCATGTTGATGACATAAACTGTCTTTTGATTGACCTTGACCTTGATGATCCCAGTTCCGGGAACTGAGTCACCAGGAAAATTGTAAGGACGCAATACCTTTTTCTTCGGGTCGTTGTACAAATCAACAACTTCCTTGCGGTCCCAACTATGATTTCCACCAGAAACCACATCAGCACCCGCAACAGCAATTTTTTGATAAGCTTGCTCATTAATGCCCTTACCATTAACGGCATTCTCGCCATTAACGATAGTTAGTTGAGGCTTAACTACTTGCTTGATCTGCGGTAAATAAGTCTCCAAAGTTTTGATACCAATATTGCCGACGACGTCCCCGACGAAAAGTATTTTCATATTATAAAAGTCCCCAATCTATACCTAACCATTGTACCAAAGAAACACCTGTTCGGGTATTTCAAAAGGCCTTAATTTCCTATTAATAGAACTAAATAACGGATACCAATTATAGCAAAGAAAAACATCCCTGAGAAATGTTCAGGGATGTAGTATTTAATTATCAAAAAAATCATCATCTATCTCGAATAATTCCAAGCTTTGTTTAACTTGTACGCCAACTTGATACTGAAGCATCAAGTTAGTAAGTTGGATTCCATCAATCAAGACAATAGAAAATGATTTAGCTGTCTCAATTGCGCTTTCAGAGAAGTGTGAAGTAGTAATAAACACACCTCGATCGGCATGTATTCGTGATAGCGCACCAAAAAAACGATCAATCTCAGGTCGTTGAACGACATTTGATTCCTTGTATCTTTTTGCTTGAAGATAAACTGTATTGGTACCAAGCGGATCTTGGTTGATAATTCCATCAATGCCAAAATCATTTGTTGGCTGTGTTACTTTGGCAGTCCCGTTATTTCCCTTGTATCCCATTTTTGTCAGTAATTTTACAACTAATTTTTCAAAAAAAGTTGGTTCTGCCTCTTGAATACTTCTCAGCAAATTAGTGGCAATTTCGTTATTGTATAGTTCAGTTTTAGTTACCAGTTCTTCAACCACATTATCATCGGATTCGTCATCAACAGATTCATTCTCAATATTCTTGCGCTTATTACGTTCCAGTAATTCTTTTTTGTGTGAGACATAATCCGGAAGTGAATGTATTTTTTTCTCTGTTAATTCCGATTTATCTAGTTTGAGCAGTTCTTTCCCCAGCGTTGTAATTTCATAAATTGCCCTTGAAGGTCTCTCAATACAACCACTGGTAAACAACTCACTTATACCCCATTTAACACGATCCTCAATCATAATCGAGTCTGGATTATTAATATAAGTTGCTTGACGTAACTCATCCGGTAACTCTAAAGAATCAGAAACATCTTTCGCAATTTTTTTAGAATGAACTGGTCTCCCATCACTTAAATATTCCAATATTAGCGGAATCATCGCATCCCAAGTTGGAATTCCATGACGACCCAACTTCAATTCTTTATAATTCATTAAAAATATCCCTTTTTCTACTTTTGATTTAATCATTTAATTATATCAAAGACGGATGAGACAAATTTTTCACTAAAAAAAAAAATCCAACTTCTCAGTTGGATTTTTGTATATCTATTTTTGTTCTGCTAAAAACTTCTCCTCATCAAAGTTCTTAGTAAACTCTGCCAAATGTACTAGGTTACGTAAGTAATCATGCGTTGAGGCTTCGTAATGATATTTAAGTCCTAAATCGTAGATGTATCCGTTGATGTAATCTACTTCAGTTGGACGGTTCTTGTGCAGGTCTTGATACATTGATGGGTAATGTAATGGCATGTTGGTTGTACTTGCCATCTTGATTGCTTGCCATTCTTCTTCACGTGTATTCAGTAGTTGAATATTGGCACGTTCACAAACGTCAAATGCTTCGTTGATCAATTGACGTCCTAACTTTTCCGCAGTTGGTGCTTGGATGAATTCACCCATTCGAATTTCAAACATTGTGCATAGTGTATTCAATACGGAGTTCAAAATAACCTTTGACATCAAGGTTCCCATGAAATTAGTTGTTAATTGCGGATTCAAATTAGCCTTGGTAAATTCTTCAACGATCTTATGAGTCATCTCATCAGGGGTTTCATTTTGGTTAACAACTTTCATTGAACCTGCGCCAGCTGGTCCCATGAAATCGACATCGCCAGGTCCGTTCAATACTGTAGCAATCATGGCTGTTCCGCTAAGAACCTTGTCAGAGTCGAAATATTGATTCAATTTTTCAACATGTCCAATACCATTCATTGGTGCAATAACGTATTGCTTGTCATTGAATAAATGTTTGCATCGCTTCAAAGCGTCTGCCAATTGCATTTGTTTAACAAAGACGATCCAAACATCAGGGTTACCTTGGTAATCTTCTGGTGAAAAAATATTTACTGGCACTAAATGTTTATTTTGTCGGTCACGAGATTGGTAAACTCCGCCTTGTTCTTTAATTGTTTCAACAGATTTGTCCCAAATTTCAACGAAATCGACTGGGAAGCCCGCATCCTGCAACAGCAATCCATACCGTAACCCCATTGCGCCTGCGCCTAATACTGCATATTTCATAATAAAAACCTCCCAATTAATAATGTAATTGTTAAAGATTATTAACTTATTTCTAATTAATGTCAAATCTATTTAAGAATAAAACGTATCAAAAGGGTTGGCATAACGATTTTTAAATTAGAAAACCAATTAAACAGAGTAAAACATACAATAAATCACGAACTTTTTTGTATACAATATATAGGATACAAAAATAGAGAACTTATTCAATAAGTCCTCTACTCCAATATTTATCCTAAATGTGTATACTGAATACTTACCTAGAAAGCTTGTAGCACCAAAACTGCAATAATTGGAACTACTAGTGATGGTAAAAGATTTAAGACGCTAATCTTCTTGATCTCTAATAATCCTAAGCCTGAGGCTAGAATCAATATGCCCCCGACAATTGTCAGCTCTGTCACCATGCTAGTATTGATCGAATTTTGGAGTAGCATGGCGATTGCATAAATACTGCCCTGCCACACGAAAACCGCACCAGCTGCGATTGCGATTCCAAATCCAAATGTTGAGGCCAAGACGATCGACGTTATCCCGTCTAATGTTCCATTGGTGAACAAGAAGGTATAGTCGTGATTCAATGCTGCTTGAATTGGTCCCAGGATCGACAATGAACCAATACAGTACAACAGGATTGCTGTAGCTAGACCTTCTGCCAAATTTCCACCAGAGAATCGACCGACTAAATTATCGAAGTGCTTTTGAATGTTTAATATTTGTCCAATAACACCACCTATTGCGAGACTGACGATGAACAAGACTGGATAGTGGCTCTTTGGCATATTTTGAACCACAGCGTTGATTCCCACGACCATTGCCACTAGTCCTAATGCCTGAGTCAAAATAGTCTGGTACTCCTGTTTTAAACCTTTATGTAAAAATTTGCCGATCAAGCTTCCCACGATGATCATGCAAACATTATAAATTGTCCCTATCATAACTGATCCCCTTATCGTTCATTAGAAATATTATAAACTCTCAAGTGACTAGAGGGTCAATTGTTTTTTATAACCGGAACGCGAATTTCAGTCACGTATTTCTCGTAATCATCGGTGATACCATAGTCGATCAACGAGGTCTCAATCGCATCCCCGACAATCTCCAGACTATTCTTTTGGCAATAATCAACTAATTGTGAATATGACTTACTAGCGTTCTCATGCGTGCCGTGAAATCTGACTCGCAAATACTGGCCTGCTGATAAAGTGGCAGTCGCATCTTCAGTATCGCCAGGCTCCAAAATCAACAACAGACCACTGTATTGACCAAATTGGCCTTTCAATAAATTAGTCCGACTGAGTCTCAAAGCAATTTTTCCTAAAAAAATATTCTTATCGAGACCGTATTTTTTACGTAGTGTCGTGATAGGAAACTCAATGTCTTGCGTTGGTTGATAATTTTCATCTAACGAAATGATGGACACTTCTGGTAGCTCGATCAATTCCAATTTATCCAGAGTGCTGTTTTGCGCATCCCGAACTTGATCAAGTCTCGCATCGATCCGACGATTAACATTTTCCAGCGCCAGAATTTGTTGTTGAACTTGCTGCTTCTGTTCACCCAACATTTCCTGCAGACGTGAAATATCACGGGCCTCAAAAAAATCTTTGATCGCATCGATGGACAAATTCAATGCTCGCAAATAAGTGATGACATTCAATCGTTCAAACTGCTCAGTCGAGTAATAGCGATAATGCGATGTATCGTCAACTTTAGCTGGCTTCAATAAGCCCACCTCATCGTAATATCTCAAAGTCGGGATCTTGATGTTAAAAAGTTTTGATAGTTGGCCAATCGAAAATAGTTCGTCCATATTGTTTACCTCAACACAATCATAACAAAAAGAAGGAACCGCAAAACAATGCGATTCCTTCTTAACGGTATTTATTTCTAATGTTTCTCAAGTGTATTCGTACCTAACTCACCATGTCGGTTTGTTGGGGTTTTGATGGGGAATGATTACATCATTCCGCCCATGCCTGCAGCTGGGTTAGCAGCTGGAGCAGCAGGTGCGTTTGGATCATCCTTGTCAGCAACAACAGCTTCTGTTGTTAATAACAATGCGGCAACTGATGCAGCATTTTGCAATGCTGAACGTGTAACCTTAGTAGGGTCAATGATTCCGGCATCGATCATATTCTCCCACTTGTCAGTAGCAGCGTTGTAGCCGACTTCTTTCTTTTCACCCTTCAAGTGTTCAACGATAACTGAACCTTCAAGACCAGCATTTTCAGCAATTTGACGAACTGGTTCTTCAAGGGCACGTGTAACGATGTTGATACCTGTTTGAACATCGCCTTCACCCTTAACTGCCTTAACAGCGTCAAGAATGTCAACTAATGCTGTACCACCACCAGCAACGTAGCCTTCTTCAACAGCGGCACGTGTAGCGTTCAATGCATCTTCGATTCTGTATTTACGTTCTTTAAGTTCTGTTTCTGTAGCAGCACCAACTTTAACAACAGCGACACCACCAGCTAATTTAGCTAGACGTTCTTGAAGCTTTTCCTTGTCAAAGTCTGAAGTTGTTTCAGCGATTTGTTTCTTGATTGTTTCAACACGTTCTGCGATGGCGTCTTTATCTCCGGCACCTTCAACAATAGTTGTGTTGTCTTTTGTAACAGTTACCTTACCAGCAGTACCTAATTGGTCCATTGTTGTATCTTTAAGTTCAAGACCAAGGTCTGAAGTAATAACTTGAGCACCTGTTAATGTAGCGATATCTTCAAGTTGAGCCTTACGACGGTCACCAAAACCAGGAGCCTTAACAGCAACAACGTTGAATGTTCCACGGATCTTGTTCAAAACAAGTGTTGGCAATGCTTCACCATCAATATCGTCAGCAATGATCAACAATGCTTTACCTTGTTGAACGATTTGTTGTAGCAATGGCAAGATGTCTTGGATGTTTGAAATCTTCTTGTCTGTGATCAAGATGTAAGGATTGTCGAGATCTGCTTCCATCTTGTCGTTATCTGTAACCATGTATTGTGAAATGTATCCACGATCAAATTGCATACCTTCAACAACATCAAGTGTTGTATCAATACCCTTTGATTCCTCAATTGTGATAACACCATCGTTACCAACTTTTTCCATGGCATCAGCGATAAGTCCACCAACTTCTTCATTAGCTGAAGAAACTGAAGCTACTTGAGCAATATCCTTTTTACCTGAAACCTTGTGTGAGATCTTGTGTAATTCATCAACTGCAGCCTTTGTTGCCTTTTCGATACCAGTTCTGATACCAACAGGGTTAGCACCGGCTGTAACGTTTTTCATACCTTCTGAAATGATTGATTGTGCTAATACTGTAGCAGTAGTAGTACCATCACCAGCGATATCGTTAGTCTTTGAAGCAACTTCAGAAACAAGCTTTGCACCCATGTTTTCAAAGTGGTCTTCAAGTTCGATACTCTTTGCAATTGTTACACCATCATTTGTGATCTCTGGTGAGCCATAGCTCTTTTCAAGAACAACGTTACGACCCTTAGGTCCGATAGTTGTCTTAACTGTGTTAGCAAGTTTGTTAACACCATCTAACATTTTAGAACGTGCATCTTCTGAAAATTTAATTTCTTTAGCCATTTAAATTCCACACTCCATAATTTAATAAGTTGTTTTATATATGCCTGATTAATTATTCAACGATTGCCATGATATCTTTTTCGTGAAGGATTAGGTAATCTTTATCGTCATACTTAACTTCTGAGCCAGCATACTTATCAAAAAGAATCTTGTCTCCGGTCTTAACTGTCATAGGTAATACTTTACCCTCTGGTGTTGTTGAACCAGCACCGACAGCAACTACCTCAGCTGTTTGTGGCTTTTCTTTGGCGTTGTTAGCAAGAACAATGCCACCAACTGTCTTCTCTTCTTCTTTATCGACTGTTACAATAATTCTGTCTCCAAGTGGTTTTAACAATTTATATCCCTCCGATGAATTTTTAATTAATATTAATTTAGCACTCGAACATCTCTTGTGCTAATCACAACTTTTATATTAACATTTTATTTAGAACATGCAAGTATTTACATCACAAAAAAGGGAGTTTACATGAAAAATTCTACTAACCAACTTATTACTATCTTAATGTATCTAGCTTTGATCCTGCTCGGGACTGGATTATCAATGGCCTCAGTTACTGGGCATATCTACTTTGCTATCGAAACTATTGCTGCCGTATTAGCAACTGGGATCATGATCTATTTGGTTCATGAAAATGGTGCAAATGACGTTGAGTCTGAAAAATTCGATTATCGTAAAGCTATCACTTGGACTTTAATCGGAGCCATCGGTGCCATTGTCATCCAATACGGACTCGGAGCTATCGAAGGATTGCTGCACGTTCAAACTTCTTCTCAAAACACTTTGACCTTACTGACCTCAGTTAAAGGGTATCCATACTATCTTGTGTACGTATTAATATGTGCGCCAATTATGGAAGAAATTATTTTTAGACGAGTCTTCTTTGCAAGCTTGATCAAACCAACTAATATTTATTGGGCAGCAATCATTTCATCCCTACTGTTTGCCTTCATGCATCAAGATACGCGATTTATTATTTATGCCATCATGGGAGCTTGGTTCTGCTTTGTTTACTATCGTTCAAAAAATATCTATGTCAGTGCAGCAAGTCATATTATAATGAACGGAGTAGTTCTAGCACTCGCCTTCGCCTAAAAAATTAGTTTGGAGTCTATCATGAAATATTCGCCAGAAAATGTTAAAAAGATTTCCGAGTTGGTCGACCAATGTCTCAGTGATCCAGAGATTGCTGACGACAAATATCTAGTCGACATTCTTGGAGAGATTAATCAAAAAGTAAAATATCAAAAACGATTTAGAAATATGCTCAACCTCAGAAAAGAAGCTGGCGTATTCTCCCGCAAGCATGGTTTTAAAATGCCTGAATACCTCAATGAACTGATCAACGTTTTAAACGACGTTTTGATCAATAAGGGGTCAAAAAACGGCTGGTTATCAGCCTTTCATAATTTGGATTAAAAAAGTGCCTCTCAATTTTATAAATTGGGAGGCACTTTTAAATTACGCGATTATTTATTTTTCTTACGTCGATTAAATGGACGCGTGATTCCTCGTTTGAGGACTTGGAAGAATGTCAACGACTTAACTATCCGGTCAGCATCGATATGCTCTCTGATAGCACGTAAGACCTTCTTGGGGTCTTTGGATGAGAAACTGAACATGCCGTTCTTCTTTGTCTTTAAGGCAAAGCGTGGAATCCACTTTCCACCAAACATAACTGAGACGACTACATAGTCAACTTCAGTCCAAGGAATTTGAATGTAGTTCTTCTTGTCACGGTCATCGTAAAACTCAAATGCTTTATCGCCGACCATTATTTTGCCATAATCAGTCAACCCTAGATGCGAGGTCGCATCCATGACTAACTCGGATTTTTTATTTAAAGATTCAACCATTTAAAAGCTCCGTTCCAAAACTAGATAACTATATTATAACCAATCATCAATCAACACAAAATGGTTGGCTGTTCGTAACGCTGATCACTGCTCATTATCTCTGAATGTCAGTGCCCGAATCAAATCAAACAATCCGACCAAGAATACAACTAAATCGATCCACCAGGACTTGGTGAACGGCTGCTCTCTGACCAGCCAGAAAATGATCAACATGAAAAATAGTCCAAAGTAAAAATCTGCTTTTTTATAAAACTTCGTATTGAATTTCATGTTCTTAACATATCACACTTCTAGTCGTTTCAAGACCTATAGTATAAAAAAAGATGAACTCAAGCGAGTCCATCAGTTTTTGTCGAATAATTATTACATCAATCCGATTACGTGGAATACAACACCAACTACGAATAATCCAAGGATCAAGATAATTGGTGATACTTTCTTCTTCAGAAGCCACATACATAAGAATGTTAGTAATAGAGCTGCAAGTCCTGGAATCAATAGATCCAAGTTATCTTGCAAAGTAGTAACTTTAGTTGCTGTAAGAGATAGTCCAGCATGTTGTTGGATCAAAGCTTCCTTAATTCCTTGTGCACCGGATGGAAGATGGTTCCAATCGATATAAGCACCCTTTGAAAGCTTATTTGTAGCAACAACCGGTGTGAATTTAACAACAACCCAACGGTTGATCAATGCCCCTAAGATAAACATACCTAGAATAGAAGCACCTTTTGTAACATCTTGTAGCAAACCACCTGACATATCTTCGGTGATCTTTGAACCGGCTTTGTAGCCAAGTTCTTGTGAGTACCACATGAAGGCCATACGAATAGCATTCCATGCAATGAAGTAAAGGATTGGTCCCATGATATTACCAGTCATAGCAAGTGAAGCTGCAATAGCACCAATAATAGGCTTAATTGTGAACCAGAACACAGGATCACCAATACCAGCCAATGGACCCATCATACCAACTTTAACACCTTGGATGGCAACGTCATCAACGGGAGCACCGTTAGCACGTTCCTCTTCCAAAGCCATAGTAACACCTAAAATAGGTGAAGCTAAGTATGGGTGACAATTGAAGAATTCCAAGTGACGCTTCAATGCGGCAGCACGATCTTCTTTTGTCTTATATAATTTTTTCAAAACTGGGATCAATGAGTAAGCCCAGCCACCATTTTGCATACGTTCGTAATTCCATGAACCTTGAAGGAAAGTTGAACGCCACCAAACGGCTATACGATCTCTTCTAGAAATTTTAACTTGATCTGCCATTTTAATCTTCCTCCATTTTAGTAATTATCTATGATGTCACCGACCGGATCTCCCGTGTTGGAATCTCCTGCACCACTGCCACCATTACTTGAACCTGAACCACCAGATTTAGATAGTGTTAAGTAAATAAGAGCAAGTGATAGACCAATAGCACCAAGACCGATAAGTGTTAATTTTTCGATAGTAGCTAAAACGAATCCGATTGCAAAGAATGGCCAAACTTCACGTGAAGCCATCATGTTGATAACCATTGCATAACCAACGGCAACAACCATACCACCACCTAGAGCTAAACCATCTGTTAACCATTTAGGCATAGCAGTTAGCATGGTTCTAACAGGACCAGCACCGATTGCAAGAATCATAGCTGCTGGGATAGCAATACGTAAACCTTGAAGTGCGATAGCAATATATTGCCATATTTCAATTTTTCTAAAACTACCTTCTTCGGCAGCTCTATCCATAATATGAACAATACCAGTACTAATAGTACGAACTAAGATAGTAAGTAATAGTCCGGCAACAGCCAAAGGAACGGCGATAGCAATAGCTGAACCGACACCCTTTTGACCTTGGCCACCTAAGACCAAGATAATAGCTGAAGCAACAGCAGCAAGAGCTGCATCAGGAGCAACAGCGGCACCAATGTTTGCCCAACCTAGAGCAATCATTTGTAAAGTACCACCTAAGATCAAACATGGAACTAGTTGACCTGTAACTAAGCCGATCAATGTACAAGCGATAACTGGTTGATGGAAGTGGAACATATCCAAGATACCTTCCATACCAGCTAGGAATGACACAAGAACGACTAATATCATTTGAATTGCATTTAATTGCATTAGTATTAATCCTCCATTTTTCAAAAAATACAAATACCCACAACTGTTTGTTTCACCCTATGAAACAAACTTCTGAGAACTTCTGACGAAGTCCCCTAACTATTTCTTCTTGTTGAGCTCAGCTTGAGCCTTATCAAGAATTGCTTGCATGTTGTCTCGATTATCCGTTGGCACTTTACGAACGTCGAATTCAACGCCGTCGTCTTTCAATTTCTTGAATGTGTCAATGTCTTTTTGATCAAATGCCAACACTTTATTTGGTTGAACTTTACCTTCTGAATGGGCCATTGAACCAACATTAAGTTCTTTCAATGGAACGCCACCTTCGATGGCACGCAAGGCATCTTCTGGGTTTTCAAAAAGCAAGAGTGCTCTTTGACCACCGAAATGCTTGTCGTCTTTTGCCAACTTGATCATTTGGTCAATTGGAACAACGTGAGCATGAACACCAACTGGTGCAGCTTGTTGAATCAATTGCTTACGAAGATCATCTTTGGCAACGGCATCAGATACAACAATGATACGTGTTGGGTTTGTTGTCTTTGTCCAAGCTGTAGCAACTTGACCGTGAAGTAAACGTGAATCGATTCGAGCTAATACGTAGTCGAAAGATCCAGGTTGACCACCGGCTGGAGCAGCAGGAGCAGCCTCTTTTGGAGCATCTGCCTTATCTTCCTCCGGTTGTAACTCTTCAGGACGAACCTTAACCCCGTCCTTAGCAGTTTCAATGATATGTGCAGCAATTTCGTGTGCACTATCCATTGATAATCTAGAAGCATAAGCTTCAATGAGCATTGGCAAGTTCAAACCTGCAACAATGGCCCATTTGTCCTTGTGTGCTTCAAACAACCCGTTAACTTGGTTGAATGGAGTTCCACCCCAAAGGTCGACAAGGAACAATACTTCGTCTTGATTTGAAAAAGTTGCGATTGCGTCTTGCAATTTCTTCTTCAAGTCATCTGGACCCATGTCTGGCATCAATGTGACTGATTGAACGTCTTCTTGTTCACCAAAGATCATTGATCCAGATTGCTTAATACCGTCAGCGAATTTACCGTGACTAGCAATGACAATACTTACCATTCTTTTACCTCCTATTTGTTTTGCTATAGCCGGAAAAACCAACTGTAACTGAAAATACCACACCAATCAGTGATAACTTTTTCACATTTTCATATGATTTATCTCATGGTTTGAAACGTATAAAGAAAATGTTTAAAACGCTACCACTAAAAAAAACGGTAATCCCACATATTTGCCTTCCCCCTATGTTCGTCTACAAAAATAACTGTTGACGACCATTAAAATCACAATACTGCGACATATTGATCTTTATTTGAAAAAGACTGATACGCTAAAATGACAAGTCGATTGAACAACATCAATTGAAATTAATGAAAATACTCAGTTAACACAGCACTTAACGAAGATATTTTCAAGATACATTTTTCAATTAAAGCGTTTTCTTTAATATTAAAAAAATATATCCGCTGATTAAATCACAATCAACATTGATCAATTTTCCTATCCCAGCTCACCCTTCTTGTGAACCTTTTCATAATATCATTTTTTGAGAGAAATGACAGCACTTTATTCGTCATTTAAAATCATTTTTAACAATTTTGAAACATTTTTGTAAAAAATAAATTGAATAAATAAGTCGTTATTTCTGTCGTTATAAAATGAAAATTATGTATTTTTATTCTGAAAACAAAAATTGGTATAGACAGGATAAGCCATAAAAAAAGGAGTTAAGATTTAGTCTTAACTCCTATAGTTTATTCCTCGCCTGATTCAGACGCAATAATATCAAGTTGACCATCAATCGTCCACTTACTTACTGTGGCTGGAATGATCAAATGTTGACCCTTGGCTAACTTATAATCGTTGCCATCAACAGTCAATAAACCGTTGCCGTCGATCACTGAAATCAAGGTATATTTACCGATCTCGTGATTGAATACAGCTGGTTCTTGAATTTGCCAGCGATAGACTGCAAAGTAAGGTGACATTGGAGGTTGAACGTAAGTTGTAAATTGGTTCTTACCTTCATCGCGCTTAATAATATTTAATTCAGGATCCTTATGAGGAACCATGATCGTATCTTCAGATTGTTTAATATGTAGCTCACGTTTCTTACCAGTACTTGCTTGAATACGGTCATAGTCATACAAACGATAAGTCGTATCGCTACTTTGTTGCGTTTCAAGCGCCATGATACCTTTGTTCAACGCATGAACAGTACCACTTGGGACGTAGAAGAAATCGCCAGTCTTCACTGGGACCTTGCGTAACAAATCATCCCAATCGCCTGATTCGATCATCTTGTCCAATTCAGCTTTAGTCTTTGCGTTGTGGCCATAAATCAAATATGATCCTGGTTCGGCATCAATAATGTACCAGCATTCTGTCTTACCTAATTCGTGCTCATGCTTTTCCGCATATTCGTTATCAGGATGCACTTGAACTGACAAACTAGCTTCAGCATCTAAGATCTTAGTTAACAATGGGAACACTTTACCCTTGGGATCACCGAATAATTCCTTGTGATCATTCCAGAGGTCATCTAAGTATTGACCCGCAAATTCTCCATTTTCAACTTGAGAACGTCCATGTGGATGTCCAGAAATTGCCCAACATTCGCCAATATCACCATCAGGAATATCATAGCCAAAAGCTGTTTGGAGTTTACGGCCTCCCCAGATTTTCTCATGAAATACAGGTTTTAAAAATAATGGTTCACTCATTATATATAATCCCTCACTATTCAAAAAATAGAACTATTCTGCTTCTTTAGCGTCACGATCGCGATCCAAGAAGAAGATCAATGTTTGCAATTCGTTAGCCAAGTCAACGTAATGTACACGGATTGAGCTAGGTACATTAATAATGACCGGTGTAAAGTTCAAGATACCTCTAACGCCTGCTTTAGCTAATTCGTCTGCAGTAGTTTGTGCTGCATTAGATGAAACTGTTAAAATAACTACATCGATCTGTTGAAGACTCAATTGTTCTTTGATCTCACTAATGTCATATACTGGAACGCCACTCTTAACTGTACCGACGATTGACTTGTCGATATCAAAAGCAGCTGCGATACGAACGTTATTAGTTCTTGAGAAGTTATAATTTAACAAAGCATTACCCAAGTTACCAACACCGACTAGCGCTACGTTAGTACGCTTGTCTTGGTTAAGTAACTTCTTGAAAAATGCGACTAATTCATTAACGTCATATCCATAACCACGCTTACCTAAAGCGCCGAGATATGAGAAGTCACGACGAATCGTTGCACTATCAATTTTGATACCATCTGACAATTCGCCAGAAGAAATCTTTTGAGTACCTTCATCTTTTAAGAATTGAAAATATCTATAATATATTGGCAACCTTTTGATTGTTGCGTTTGGAACTGTTGTTTTTGTCATAATCCACCACCATGTGCGTGTTTTCACTATTTAAAATAATATACAAAACTTGTGAAAAAAACAATACTTTCGCTCAAAAAGCCATGAAAATAACAAAATTCATAGTATAATTTGTGAATATGCAAAGGAGTTTTATATTGATATTATTACAAGCTCAAAATATTACAAAAAATTTTGGAACAAAAAAACTTTTTTCCAATGTCAGTTTTGAAGTCCAAGACAATAGTCGAATTGGTCTAGTTGGAAGAAACGGCGTTGGTAAATCAACTTTACTTAAAATTATCTCTGATCAAGAGAGTTACAATTCTGGAAATATTGCTTTAAAAAAAGACACAAATATTGGCTATTTAGCCCAGGATTCAGGATTAAATACCGAAAATGAAATTTTTTCCGAGATGGAGGCCGTTTTTAACTACCTCAAAAAGGACGAAAAGCAGATGCATTCGCTCGAAGAAAAATTAGCCGACCCATCCGTTGACGATTACGACCAAATTTTAAAGCAGTACGATCAGCTACAAAATAAGTTCCGTCAGGAAAACGGCTACGGCTATCAATCAGAAATTCGGAGTGTCCTAGCTGGATTTGGCTTTGATGAGTCTGTATGGCACGATAAAGTCTCAACATTATCAGGTGGCGAGCGTTCACGTCTGGCAATGGCCAAAATGCTTTTGGAACATCACGAGATTCTTCTACTTGATGAGCCAACGAACCATTTGGACATCGAAACTGTCGAGTGGCTAGAAGGATATCTCAAGAATTATCGTGGCGCACTCGTGATCGTATCCCATGATCAGTATTTCCTCGACAAAGTTGCGACCGAAATCGTTGAGATAAACCAACATTCAGCCACGCATTATTCCGGAAACTATACTTTTTACCTTCAAGAAAAGAAACGTAATCAAGCTGTTGAGTGGAAACATTATGAAGAACAGCAAGCTGAGATCAAGAAGACCGAAGAGTATATTCAAAAAAATATCGTCCGTGCTTCGACTACTAAGATGGCTCAGAGTCGCCGTAAGAAGTTGGAAAAGATGGACGTCATGGACAAGCCTGGCAGCGACCAAGGTTCAGCTCACTTCTCATTTGAGATCGATAAGGAAAGCGGCAACGACGTCCTGCTAGTCAAAGACGTTGCCATTGGCTACGAGAAAGATCAAGTGATGTCTTCGCCAATTAACCTCGATGTTAAAAAAGGCGAACGTGTCGGGATTATCGGCCCTAACGGTATCGGTAAATCTACCCTTTTGAAATCTTTATTGAATAAAACGCCACTGCTTGCTGGTACTTATCAATTCGGTGCCAACGTTCAAACTGGTTATTACGACCAGGATCTAAAGGACCTCGATCCGAAAAAAGATGTCTTGCATGAAATTTGGGACCGTCATCCCCTACTCGATGAACAAGTGATCAGAAATATCCTAGGTTCTTTTCTATTCAGTGGCGACGATGTCTTAAAACCAGTTGCGGGATTGTCCGGTGGTGAAAAAGCTCGTCTGACACTGACAAAACTATCAATGGAACATGATAACTTTTTAATGATGGACGAACCTACCAACCATTTGGATATCGATAGTAAGGAAGTCTTAGAAGATGCCCTCACACGATTTGCAGGAACTGTCTTGTTTGTTTCTCATGACCGTTACCTATTGAACACCTTAGCTGATAAAATCGTGGAGATTACTCCACAAGGTAGCAAGCTTTACCTAGGTGACTACGACTATTACCTGGAAAAGACTACTGAAACTAAGGAAGAACAAGTTGAGACTGAATCTTCCCACAGCAATACCAGTGAGAAGAAAGTCCAATATCAGCAATCCAAAGAGCAACAACGTGCGGAGCGTAAACTACGCCGTCAGGTTGAAGATCTGGAAAACCAGATATCTGAATTAGATCAAAGAAATACTGAGATCCAAGCAGAAATGGCTAAACCAGAAAATTTATCAGCTTATACTAAGTTAGCTGACTTTCAAAAAGAATTAGATGAAAATAAAGCCAGACAAAGCGACCTCGAAGATCAATGGACTGAAAAGTCGATGGAACTGGAAGAGTTTGGACAATAAAATAACCACGTACATTTTAGTGTGCGTGGTTATTTTTGTATAGAATCTGAGAATTTTTGGAATTAAGTTACGAACGACATTGATAAGAGAAACCTCGCCTGTTTTATCATTACTAATTCTTCAAGGGTACAAAAACAGAACGAATCATTCACACACACAACTACAAGTTTTATCATTACTAATTCTTCAAGGGTACAAAAACGTACCCCCCCCAATACTTGCGGTACTATAACGTTTTATCATTACTAATTCTTCAAGGGTACAAAAACCGTCAGTAACTAAAACCGTTGGCTTGTTGCGTTTTATCATTACTAATTCTTCAAGGGTACAAAAACTATTACAAAAACAGATACTAAGAACCCTGGGTTTTATCATTACTAATTCTTCAAGGGTACAAAAACAAGCGATTGAAAATGCGATTCTGTAATCACGTTTTATCATTACTAATTCTTCAAGGGTACAAAAACAACGATTCAAAACTAGAATTTTTAGTAGCAGTTTTATCATTACTAATTCTTCAAGGGTACAAAAACTTCCGTTTTATTAATCTTCGTTGGCGATTAGTTTTATCATTACTAATTCTTCAAGGGTACAAAAACTATTTGGCAATTGCAGCACGTCTCTTTTCCGTTTTATCATTACTAATTCTTCAAGGGTACAAAAACTATTTGGCAATTGCAGCACGTCTCTTTTCCGTTTTATCATTACTAATTCTTCAAGGGTACAAAAACTGATCCCCCCACGTCCAGCATAGAAGCTAAGTTTTATCATTACTAATTCTTCAAGGGTACAAAAACAGCCCAGTTGTCTTACCATCAATCTCAATAGTTTTATCATTACTAATTCTTCAAGGGTACAAAAACTAAATAAAAATGATGGATGTCCTTTTTATTTGTTTTATCATTACTAATTCTTCAAGGGTACAAAAACAAAACGTTAAAAATCGTATCGCCACAGCAAGTTTTATCATTACTAATTCTTCAAGGGTACAAAAACGATGATCGCATTCTACCTAAAATGATTTTTGTTTTATCATTACTAATTCTTCAAGGGTACAAAAACTTGCTTACTCCCCAGGTTGAAAAATATGTAGTTTTATCATTACTAATTCTTCAAGGGTACAAAAACTGTGGCACTCCGAACAACAAGCGACAAGATGTTTTATCATTACTAATTCTTCAAGGGTACAAAAACGTACCCCCCCCAATACTTGCGGTACTATAACGTTTTATCATTACTAATTCTTCAAGGGTACAAAAACCGTCAGTAACTAAAACCGTTGGCTTGTTGCGTTTTATCATTACTAATTCTTCAAGGGTACAAAAACTATTACAAAAACAGATACTAAGAACCCTGGGTTTTATCATTACTAATTCTTCAAGGGTACAAAAACAAGCGATTGAAAATGCGATTCTGTAATCACGTTTTATCATTACTAATTCTTCAAGGGTACAAAAACAACGATTCAAAACTAGAATTTTTAGTAGCAGTTTTATCATTACTAATTCTTCAAGGGTACAAAAACTTCCGTTTTATTAATCTTCGTTGGCGATTAGTTTTATCATTACTAATTCTTCAAGGGTACAAAAACTATTTGGCAATTGCAGCACGTCTCTTTTCCGTTTTATCATTACTAATTCTTCAAGGGTACAAAAACTATTTGGCAATTGCAGCACGTCTCTTTTCCGTTTTATCATTACTAATTCTTCAAGGGTACAAAAACTGATCCCCCCACGTCCAGCATAGAAGCTAAGTTTTATCATTACTAATTCTTCAAGGGTACAAAAACAGCCCAGTTGTCTTACCATCAATCTCAATAGTTTTATCATTACTAATTCTTCAAGGGTACAAAAACTAAATAAAAATGATGGATGTCCTTTTTATTTGTTTTATCATTACTAATTCTTCAAGGGTACAAAAACAAAACGTTAAAAATCGTATCGCCACAGCAAGTTTTATCATTACTAATTCTTCAAGGGTACAAAAACGATGATCGCATTCTACCTAAAATGATTTTTGTTTTATCATTACTAATTCTTCAAGGGTACAAAAACTTGCTTACTCCCCAGGTTGAAAAATATGTAGTTTTATCATTACTAATTCTTCAAGGGTACAAAAACTGTGGCACTCCGAACAACAAGCGACAAGATGTTTTATCATTACTAATTCTTCAAGGGTACAAAAACATGTTTGGCAAATCTTTTTCGAATCGACTTGTTTTATCATTACTAATTCTTCAAGGGTACAAAAACATGACATCGACACATTGAAAGACAAAAACGGTTTTATCATTACTAATTCTTCAAGGGTACAAAAACACGCATTTAAAATATCGCGTGCAGGTGCTTGTTTTATCATTACTAATTCTTCAAGGGTACAAAAACGACGGGTTTGAATCGACTCGGGTAGTTTCTGTTTTATCATTACTAATTCTTCAAGGGTACAAAAACTTGGTCGTTGTCGTGGTCGACTTTCTCCGCGTTTTATCATTACTAATTCTTCAAGGGTACAAAAACGGTGGCATTTCCTTGTGTGCCAACTCCTTTGTTTTATCATTACTAATTCTTCAAGGGTACAAAAACTATATTTTTTCGATGCTCTCTTTTGTGCTTGTTTTATCATTACTAATTCTTCAAGGGTACAAAAACTATTTGGCAATTGCAGCACGTCTCTTTTCCGTTTTATCATTACTAATTCTTCAAGGGTACAAAAACTATTTGGCAATTGCAGCACGTCTCTTTTCCGTTTTATCATTACTAATTCTTCAAGGGTACAAAAACTGATCCCCCCACGTCCAGCATAGAAGCTAAGTTTTATCATTACTAATTCTTCAAGGGTACAAAAACAGCCCAGTTGTCTTACCATCAATCTCAATAGTTTTATCATTACTAATTCTTCAAGGGTACAAAAACTAAATAAAAATGATGGATGTCCTTTTTATTTGTTTTATCATTACTAATTCTTCAAGGGTACAAAAACAAAACGTTAAAAATCGTATCGCCACAGCAAGTTTTATCATTACTAATTCTTCAAGGGTACAAAAACGATGATCGCATTCTACCTAAAATGATTTTTGTTTTATCATTACTAATTCTTCAAGGGTACAAAAACTTGCTTACTCCCCAGGTTGAAAAATATGTAGTTTTATCATTACTAATTCTTCAAGGGTACAAAAACAAATTATCAAAAGTCACTTGTTCAGCATTTGTTTTATCATTACTAATTCTTCAAGGGTACAAAAACCTCAAATTAAAAATAATCGTCACTATTTCAAAAAATTGGCTTCTGCATCTGTTAGTAATTGATCTTGAAAATGATATGACGTCTCATAATTTAAAAGCTCATTTACTATCTTTAATAATACCAAATCTTTTGAGTTTAAAAACAGTTCTTGATCACTTCCCGCATTTGGAACCACTCTCATCATTGATTTAATAAAATCGTCTGGTGAATATTTGAATTCATTTGGATATCTCATTGAGACAGATTTAATCAACTGATCATATGGTAATAATTGATGATATTCCTTAGCACATATCACCACCTTTTCCATATCATCCGCTGCCAAATCAATAGAATTTAATGTGTCTCCTAAATAGATAACCAAGAGATCATAATCATGTGAAAATTGTTTAACAGCACGCATGATCTCTCTCTTAGCTTTTCGTGGAATAAAACTATCCAAATTTGATAGAACTAACCAAGTTGGAACAGTTGCGTTCATTAAATGATTCTTCAATAAGTTTAAAAATTCATCTACTAAGTCATCAGTATCCATAAATTCCAATGGATATTCATTAGAATTCTCTTCATACCCTAAAAACATTTGGCTTTTCATCAACTCTAAATAATTAACATCTCTTAAATCAATCGTTAAACTATCTGAATAACTTTGCAGATGTTTTTGGATCAATAAAGAGATTCTCATTTGTTCATCATTTATATTATCTATAAGTCGGTTAATCTCAAAATCGTCACTAACCTGATTCAGTGCCTTGAATAATAAAGTGTCCTTCTTATAAGTCATTTGCGTGTACAAAGATTCTCGGTTATTGATGGAGAAGAAGGAAATATTCTTTTTTGAAACCGGCAGCTCATCAACCGATAGTTCTATATTGTTCTCGCCATAAATATTTGCCGATAATGCCGGTGTTTTATTGAAATAATAAAATATGCTGCGATAAATTTGCCATAACATTTTTCGATTAGTTCCAGTAAAATACACCATTTTGTCAGCTTCAATCTCTATGTATTGATTGTCGACCAATTCAATTTTCAAAATCATATAACCACTACCTCTTTGTCACCGACTATAATTTCTTGATCTGTCCGACTACCGACCAATACTTTCATGTCTGAGAACTGCTTTTCACTGACTGAAAAAAGTCTTACTTCTCCATGTTCAGGTAAGTATCTCTTAATATCATTTTCGTAACGTTTACCTGCAGAGCGGTTTTGAACCGCTCGATAATAGACGGAATACTGAAGCATAGTGAATCCATTTTTGATCAAAGCCTTGCGCAGAATTCTATACTGTCTTCTTTCCGAAGGAGTATCTACCGGAAGATCAAACATACACATCATTCTCATATTTTGATATTTCAACTTTCTGCCCCTATTAGCGAATCTAAAGTTATTTGTGTTATCTGATTAACATCGTCTAATTCCATACCTGATATAAAACTTGAAATGAGTTCTTGCATGGAATTGTCGATTGTCATTTTCTTATTATTGATCAGTATTTTCTGATTCATAAACTCAATAATTTTAATTCTCGACTCGTAACTAAGATAGTCTTTCTCATTTTTAACTTTCGTGTTGATCCAATAATCCATCAACGGACGATATGGTTCCATTAAGTCATCAGCAAGATTAAAACTATTAAACTCATTACGATGAAAGATCCCGAGCATAGTTATCAATCCATTTCCAACAATTAGTCTGGCAACACATGATCTCAAAATTGCATATCCAAAATTCATCGCTGAATTTTCAAAGTTTTCATCATCCCTGGTAAAAGTTTTTCCATACAAAGAATCAAAGTATACCTTTGCTAGATGGCCTTCTCGATTTGTAACATCCCCATTTTGCAAACCGTTCAGCAAATCTACCATCAATTCAATTCGATCCTGCTCCACTCCGACAAATCGTGCGTAACTAATTTGATTAGCCATTTTTTGAGAAATAATATTTTTCCATGCTCTTTGCTTTAATTCTCTATCCCAATTAGATTGAATAATTACTCGCTTAGAATTGTGATGATATTGACCATATGGTAAATACATTCCAACTGGCAAATACTTATCATCACAAATAACTAAACCAACGTTATGTTGACTCATACTCGAAAGTAATTTTGTTGTAATCGATGTACGATTTCCTTCTAAAACTACCATTGAGACATCTGATAGTGGAACGTACACTTTCTTATCAAGTTTCGTTATCTCAAGGTTGTCTAATCTAAGTCTTAAATAATCTCCTTCTTTAACATGGACTATTCTCCACGCCATGACTGGTCCTCCTAATTGATTGTAAAAAAAAACCGCCTATAAATAGGCGGTAAATTCGGAATAAATCCTTATTTTTGTAGATCCTTGAAGAATTAGTAATGATAAAACTTCAGTCGAATGAACGTTCAAACATATAAGGCGTCCCTTACAACTATATATCATAGCATATACGATTAATTAATCAAGAACATTTTTAGGATTATCTGATTCTTTTTCAATTTCATAGGTATTACCTAGAATATCGACATTAATTTTATGAATGACACATTCATTTGGGACTAATCTTTTGATCACTTGTTTTTTTGCATCTCCGTATATAGGATAATTTCCATTCTCATTCATAGCTTTATCAATTGGTTTAATTTCAGCATACCCCTTTGAAACCTTGTTTCTAGACCAGAATAGCATCTCAACCACTTCACCAGTAACTGGGTTCAGAACTTTTATTCTGTCCTTTCTATAAAGAGTAAAGCAGAAATCTGATTCATTGGATACACCTTCATCCTTCATCAATTGGAAATATCGATCTTTCTTAATCCCATAACCTTCACCACGATTAAACTTTAAATCTGAATAATTTATACCCATAATTTCGTAACTATTCGTTGAATTATTGTAGTAAACATCCGTTCTCCAAGGTTTTAACGATTGTAAAACTACGTGCTTTTCTGGTGAAGCTGATCCTGGAGTGATATCGATATGTGAACCCAATTTTGAATCCAAATACTTCAACTGCTTAATAACTGGACCATTACCCTTTTTAGAATACTTTCTAACCATGCCATGATCTCTTCGATACAATTCAAATGGAGAAACCTTGATTTTTTTAACTTTTCCGTCCTTACCAACAATCTCCGTGGTATCTGGATACATTTCCAGTATCTCTTCCAACATTGCAAAAGTTTTTGGATCAATGCGATAAAGTAAAAACTTGGTTTTGTCCTTTTCAAGTAATTTCTTCATACGAGCATATTCGTCTGCGTCATAAATATTCTTGATTTTAGCTAAAACGTATTCTGATTCATTTTTATCCTTGGCCAACGCAGCCATTCTAGTTGAATAAATTGTTGAGTTACTTACCTTACGGTTTACTTTTTTATCAACCTGATGTGAGAACTTCACTCTGCTTTCAGCATTGTCCAATTGTTCAACAAATCCACTATATGGTAGTTGATACATTTCTTCGTTAAAGCTCTTATCGTCAAGAATTTCTCCAGTTTCAATATCGATGGTTGCTTCATTCACTTGACGAGGGAAAATAGACCCACCCTTTTTCCACATTCTTAAAAATGGTGTAGAAGCGATGATTGAAGCATCAATGGCATGATGATGGAAAGTATCACGAGTCTTGTTCAAACGCCAATGCTTGCGCATATTATTTGTGAACTTACCACGAATAACACTGACCTTGGTGCCAAATTCTTTGCCCTTAAAGAAATCTTGAAGACTGTTTAAAACGACTCTTGATGAATATCTTGTATCCACTAAGTTTCGAGAAATAAATCGTTTACGAGTTTCAATATCACTGACATTCTCCTCAAAAAGATAGTTGCTCTTCTTTGCCTTACTGAATTTAGAATTCTTTAATACTATTGCTTTCATGACATCGTATTGTTGTCCATGGCCCTCGTTCATAAATTCAAATGGCGTTTTCTGACCTTTAATTTGATTCATATCTTTATAACACAAGGTTTTGTTATTGATACTGTCATCAAATGAAATCGATTGAGGAATAATGTGATCTATCTCAAACAATGAAAAATTAGAAATCAAATCTGTAGCATTGATTCGTCGACCGCTATATAGGTCAACTCGATCTTGTTGATACCATAATTGAATTGCCAGCCTTACTTTCCAGCTACTGCTAGTTCTTAATGCGTCATCAACTGCTGATTGACTTCCAACTGCTTCAACAAATGCCTTCATGGCAGCATCTTTTCGTTGCTTATTTTCTTTTTGGAACTTGGCGATATTTTTCTTTTCGTCTTCCTCATTTTTCTCACGAGGCATCTCGATAACGACATAGTCAATTCTTGAATATTTCTTGAGCACTGCATTTACTATTTTTAAAGCTTCTCGGACTGATTTAGACGCTACTGGATTATATATTTCTTTTGCAATTTGTTTGTAAGGAACATATGTATTCCTTGAATAATCTGTTTTATTTTTATCAACCAGTCCCAATTCATGAATCAAAGTCATCTGTTCGATTGGTCTGATTTTCATTTCAGGAATTAATTCTTTCATCAACTTAATTGAAAAACGATGCCATTTATTGTTTGTTTTAATATCAAAACTGGCTTTATTATCGATGATTGTTTGGATCAGTTCATCGTCTAAAAATGGATAAACCGGTTGCCAATCTTCTTTCAGCATTCTTCTGATCTCGCCATTTTCGGTATTAAGTGTCATCCCAAAACTAATGTCGTCTAAAAAGTCTTGATATGTTTTGTCTGCTGTTTTCCATTCATGAATGTCGATTCCCAATTTCTTAAAATCACGATGGATCTTACGATAAATAGCCATTGAGTGAATATCCGGTTTATCTTTACTATCCAAACGATAACCCTTGATGTCACTATCAGAACATCCTGTAACCTTCTTAATTAACTTGATCATGCTTGGATTACCGGTAGTCGAGTTCAATTCATCAATAATTTTTTTCTTGTCCTCAGAGGTCAACTTTTGGTCTTCATGACTAAGAATCCGTAAGTTATTGAGATCATTTAATACATTAAATAACTGTGCTGTGTACGAAGCACCTGAAGCACGATATTCGTCAGGGTAAAAATTGTCTTTACCGACTAATTCTTCAAACAAATTAGTCAAAGTTTTACCACTAGTCTTGTAAATTCCGTAATCGGAACGTGATTTCTCACTACCTGGTCCTACGAAATAATCACGTTTACGCTGAAGTATCGTTAAATACTTTTCTTCAAAATCATCTGTTACGACATCTGGATAAAATTGTCTTTGGCATTCAATAATTTTCTTGGCTTCTTTGACAAATTCTTTAGTCGGAAAAACATTCAACAAGACTTCATGATTTTCACTGTTCTCAACTACGATTTTCCCGCGAACCGCTCCATATTCATTCAATCTCTGTAATTGAATTTCTGCAGGTGTATAGTTTTTTAATAAAGCTGTATTTTTATTTAAACTTGCAGAATAATCAGAAACTGAGGCATCATCGTCTACTTCTGCATCTTGAAGGTCATAACTAATACCACGTCTTTTAACAATGTTGTATAAAGCTTGAGCGATTTCTAATTTAGTCAGTTTCTCAGTCAATCCTTTGGCACGGATTGAGTAAGGATTGGTGTTGTTTGAAAAAGCTGAGAAGTAATCATTTTCAGCAAATTGTTCAATCAAATTGTGTTTGACAAATAATTTGGCTACATCTTTTCTTCGTTGTTTGTTACGATTACTGGTTCTTCTAGAGCCACGTGAATCACGGCGCGTTAAGTTTTCGGCAGCGATACTACCATTAAAAAGTCTTGATCCCAATTCAAGGATTTCCCCTGTATCAGCGTCAAGAACGCTGAATCCAACTGAAGATACCCCAATATCTAATCCAAGGCTGATTTTCATTTTAGTCTCCTAAATAGCTATTTTTCCCAATTTTATCATAGGAAAATTAGGCAATGTAGTAACTTCATGATATACAAAAAAACCGAATGAAATTTTATAATTTCATTCGCTTTATTTTTATTAAAAATCTAAACTTGGGTCTGCATTAACTTTCAAGTCTGCAAAATCTTTTTTATCGTATTGAATTTGAGCGATTGCTCCGATCATGGCGGCATTGTCTCCACATAGTCTTAATGGTGGAAAGACTAGCTCAATGTCGTCGTTTCGTTTCGCAATCTCGTCAGCTAGGCGCTTACGTAAGCCTTGGTTTGCGGCCACGCCTCCGGCGACGATCAACTGTTTGACTGGGTGCGTCTTAATTGCTCTAAAAGTCTTATTGGCTAAGATATCTAAGACCGCTCCTTGAAAGCTTGCAGCAAGGTCTTCTTTGCTTAGTTCTTCATGAACTTGGTCAGCGTGATGAACGGTGTTGATAAAGGCACTCTTTAAACCACTGAAACTAAAATCCAAATTGTCTTCTTGAACCATGGCGCGTGGAAAATCGAATGTATCTTTACCAATTCCGGCTAGTCGGTCAACTTCTTTTCCGGCTGGATAATTGATCCCTAATACTCGACCGATCTTGTCGTAGGCTTCACCTACTGCATCGTCACGTGTATCGCCAAGGGTTTCAAACTCTCCAGGTGCTTTCACGTAAACTAATTCGGTGTGTCCACCAGAGACTAATAAAGCCATGAATGGATATTCTAAATCAGTTACAAAATTTGCTGAATAAATGTGTCCGGCAAGATGGTTAGATTTGATCAATGGCAAATCATGTGCAAATGCGACTGATTTAGCAGCCATGATACCGATCAACAATGAACCGACTAATCCTGGTCCGTAAGTCACGGCAACGGCATCTAAGTCGTCATAATCAACTTCCGCTTCATCCATTGCCATTTGGATACAAATCGTAATTTCTTCAACGTGGTGCCGACTAGCGACTTCTGGTACCACTCCACCAAAGCGTTGGTGACTCTTTATTTGAGTCGCAATAATATTTGAAAGGATCTCTTTACCATTTTTAATCACCGCTACACTAGTTTCATCGCAGCTGCTTTCAAAAGATAAAATCAAGGTATCTTTACTCAAAGTCTTTCCCTCACAACTTGGCCACCATTTCTAAAGCATCATGGTGGTTTCTATAATAATATTTTTTGTGTACTAAACGAGTTTCAAATCCGAACGCTTCATACAGATCAATGGCAGCTTGATTGGTAATATCAACTTCCAACGACATTCGGTTGTAATCGTACTGACGGCTAAAGTCGATCACTTGATTCAACAATAAGTGACCTAAGCCGAATTTTTGATAAGAAGGTAAAATTGCTAAATTTGTAATATGCGATTCCTTGCCAATATTCATGGCTAGGCCAATAAATGCGACTACCTTATCGGCATCGACCAGCACTAAATAAAGGGCACTGCGATTCGTGATTTCACTGGATACAACTGCAGACGTCCAAGGTGCGGGCGTTCCGTAGATCGATTCCTGGATAGCCATAAAATCGTCGAGATCTTCTGGCTTCGCCTTTCGTAAGAGGAGCTGCGAATCGTTAATGTTCACATATTTATCTTCAAATGGGTATTTTTCTTCAGTATCTTTTGGCCATACAGCCTGTTTAAATTTCTTCCACATAAGAAATATTACCGTCTTCCTTGTGTCCCTTTTTGATCCAATCATGTTCAGCTTGAGTTAAGCGTAGGTAAGTTGGTACAAAAGCATTGATGTCTTTGACCGGTTCTTCATTCTCAGCTAAAGCTGCTAATTTGGCAGCATCTGGCAAACTATCTTTGGTCAATGTGATCGTAGCTTTTGGCAATTTCTCTGTGATCAAATCTGCTAGATGTTCAGAAACATTTACAAATTGAATTTGATCAGCTTGATAATTGGCTAAAAGCTTAAATAGATCGTCCATCTTGATGTGCTGATCTTTGATAACATCTACGACTTCACCTGATTTCTTCAAGTAGGCACCGGCAAAGGCATTGTCATTTCTAGCATCTTCAACTGGAACTACCAACTTGCCATCGTCGCCATTAGCAGCTAGCAGTCTCAAACTTGAGATACCAACTAACGGCTTGTCGAGCGTGAATGCCAAAGTTTTGGCAACTGTCACGGCAATTCTAACACCTGTATATGAACCAGGACCTTGGGCAACTGCGATCCGGTCAATGTCGTCGATACTCAAACCGGCTTTTTGCAAAGAATCTTTAATGTCTGGCAACAACGAAACGCTGTGCGTCTTTTCCTCAGTTGAATCAGCTCTGGCTAAGATTTTGCCATCTTCAACTACTGCCACGGTCAATGGCTTATTTGATGTGTCAAAAGCTAATATTTTCATAATTTTATCATTCCTTAATAAAGGTATTCTACCACAATTGTTTATTGCAAAAAAAATAGGCCTTAGCGACCTATTCTGTTAAAGCGTGAATTGCTGATCCATCTTAAGATGAAATACAAAATACCAGTTTGATATACCAAGGTAATTGCTTCTTTAATACCTCGAGTTACCAATAGAGCCATAAAAGGCGTTCCGTATTGCAGGTGGATCCATAAGGTGTTCATGAATAAGTTAACCACCAAAGTTGTCAATAATACTGTGATAAATACGTTCAACAGTGACACCTTTCGATTGTGGAGCATAAATCCATAAATCAAACCTAGAGTAATTGCTGAGACTGTAAAACCAATGTTAAAGCCCCCACCAGTAGATAAGACTGTGTTTCCGAGAATATCAGCGACTGCACCTGCGATTGCGGCCTTATAAGGTCCAAAATAATAACCGATCAGTGCCATCGCGATAAAACTGAATCCAACTTGTAGCATGTTGCTACCAATGTTGAACTTGGTCAACACTATTTGCATCGCAATCAATAAGGCCATCCATGTTAGTTCATGAACACTTATGACTGCTGTACTTCCCTTACTTCTGTTCATTTTGACATCTCCCCAAGGAGCTGCCACAAAATATAACTAGAATATGGCGATTAACTATATATGTGGCGAATGCGGAATCAAAATCGCGGGATAATCCTTTGTCCGGTGTTCACATTCCGTTCCACCAGCACTTTACGCTTTGAATCCTACTCCAAAAATTTTGTAGTACTTTTACATAGTAGCACAACCAATAGTTAACCAATAACGATATGCATTATAATTATTTTTCTACCCAAGTGAACTTAGCAACAACGTTTAATTGATCGCCGTTCTTGATCCAATGAGTACTCGTCAAGCCATCCATCTTCGAATAAATTTCCGGTTTACTTTGCGTATTTAATTCTTTTTCGTATTTAATATCCATTGTTTTGATACGATGCGTTGCAATGAATTCGATGTCTAGAGAATCAACCATCCAGTCAAAATAGTAGGTGTTGTTAACATGGCGGTTAACGTCGATATTGTAATATCCGATATGTTGGAATCTTTGATTATCGAATTCCTTAGGCTCGCGCAATCTAGCAAAACGCTTGATGCTATTAGTTTCTTCTGAACCAAACATACTACCTAAACTGTCAGAAGCACTGACGATTTTACGTTTTTTAATGTCGATGATCACGAAGGCACTTTCAAGCGTTACCATGCGATTGCCATCAACATCGTCGATCCAGAAATCACGATAATAGAAAAATTTGTTGTAGCTAGTAGCACGAGTGCTGACCTTGAGTGGCTGTCCTACTTTTGGCATCGTCTTGATGTCTAAGTGGTATTGCGTGACTACCCAGCCCAGTCCACGTTCGACCATGGAAACACTGTCAGCATCTGCTTGTTTTAATTGATTTTCAGATGCTAACAACATGATGTCGAGTAAGGCTGAGGTTTTAATGTCGCCAGTAAAGTTAGATAGATAAAATGGAAAAACTGCGTCTTCGCTGTATACTTCAGCTTTGCTTTTTTCATCCATGATTAATCGTTCCCTTCAATATTGTGATATAAGTTATAGACCGTTTGCTTTTTAAGGTCATTTTGGGCGGCAATCTCTTTGATTGCTTTGTTTGGCTTGTTGCCAGCTTCGATCAAGCGGTCAACGGCTTGGATGATCTGTTCATCGCTCATCGTCTCCGTTTGTTCAGTTGGTTTTCCAGCAATTACCAAAACATATTCACCCTTGGGTTCATTATCTTGGTAATAGGAAATCACATCAACTAAACTGCCTCGTAAAAATGCTTCATGCAACTTAGTCAATTCACGAGCTAATGTGATCTGCCTGTCTGAACCAAATTTGTCAGCCAGGTCATCTAACGTTTTTTGCACACGATAAGGTGACTCGTAAATGATCGTTGTTTCTTTGCGGTTAGCAAGGTCGACCAAAGCTTCAGTTCGTTCCTTACCCTTTCTTGGTAAAAAGCCGTAAAAGTAAAACGGCTGCGGTTCAATGCCTGAAGCAATCAAAGCTGTTGTCGATGCTGTTGCCCCTGGTAGCGGTACGACTGAAATATCTTCTTTGATAGCTGCCTTAACTAACTCTTTACCAGGGTCGCTGATCGAAGGAGTTCCGGCATCACTGACTTGGGCGATATTAACACCAGAGTTAAGCTTTTCGATCAACTCAGGAATCCGTGAAGCTGTGTTGTGTTCATGAAAACTAATCAAGTCAGTGGTGATCTCGAAATGATTCAATAAGTTCTTAGTGTTTCGAGTATCTTCTGCTGCCACTAAGTCGACATCTTGCAACGTCTGGACTGCACGATAAGTCATGTCGTTTAAATTACCGATTGGCGTAGGCACTAAAAAAAGGCAGCCCTTCGAATTATCAACAAAACTCTTTTGTTCTTTCATTCAAATTGCTCCCTTACTATTGTTTTTTAGAACGATTGCCATAAATTACATCTAGACAAAACATACAAGGTTCTTCATGATGCGAGCCATAAAACTGCTGGCACACATGAAATCCCTTCTCGTATAGCTTTTCTAGGTTCAAGCGCGAACTTGGCAAATCGTTTGGATCAAAACCTTTTTGACCATCATCGACTTTTTCGAGATGCTTGCGAAGGTTCTTGTTTTCAATTTTCAATTCTTCGTTCTCTTCTAAGCTCTTAGATAGTTGTTCCTTTAAGGTAGATAATTGAGAGCTTAGATCTGATAATTTGTTTGTTATATCTTCAAACTCACTATATAAATCGTTTTCTGCCATATTTATACCCACTAATTCACATATTTTAATGATAAATCTTCAAGAATTGCTTGAAATGCCACGTTACTTTTCCACATTTCTTCCGCGTGAAATAGCTCTTCGGAAAATTCAACTACTGTTGGGATATTCCGGTTAGATAGTATATCCTCATTGACCAATTTTGTGTTATCAAGATTATACCTAATTGATAATATATCACTAAAAATTTGATTCATCATGTCAAAAAATAATTGCTGATGACTTTTATTTTCGATCAATGGCATTATATCAGTCTGAACATCAATAAAACTATCTGGTTGACGATTATTGCAACGCTTTAGCCAAGTAATAATTGCTCCGTGCAAAGCTTGATAATTATCGCCATTCATCGACAGCAAGTACTTAACGTCAGACATTGTTAAAGCTAATTTGGCAGTTGCTTCTTTGTAGCCGACCTTTTGCAAGTCAGCAATCTCATCGCTGTTGCTCTTATTAGATAGATGAAAAATCTGAACTCGCGACTGGATCGTTGGCAACATTTGCTTTGCTGAATTACACAGCAAAATGATCATCAAATTACCCTCGGGCTCTTCGATTGTCTTGAGCAAATTGTTGCTGGCCGCACTAGTCATCTTCTCAGCCTCATTGATAATCAAAATCCGGCGATTACCTTGAGTAGCAGTCATATTAGCTTCTTTTTTAAAAAATTTGATGTCGTCGACACCGATACTCTGTTTGTCAGTCGTCACCTGCAAAACGTCAGGGTTATCGCCCAAAGCAATATTTTGACATTTTTGACAAGTTTGATCTGGCAAGCCATCGACTAAATGTTCGCAAAATTGAGTCTGTGCGATCCAAATGGCCATTTGATTACGGACCTGCGAGGATGCGTCATCGATCAAATACGCATGACTCAACATATTTGCTTGGATTATTTTTTGAAATTCAGAAATTACTTTTGGTTGCTCTTGTGTAATATCTTCCATTGTTAAAATCTCACAAATTTATCAACTGGAAGAATGAAGCACGTTGCTCCTCCAACTTGGACTTCAACTGGATCACCAATGCCGCTTTCTGGCAAGACAAATGATGAAGCCACATATTGGGTTCTAGTGTGGCATGCTTTTTTGATAACTTCTAAGGCGTCGTCCACTTTCTCATCGTCGACACCCATGATAAACGTCGAGTTACCAGATTTCAAAAAACCACCAGTCGAAGGTAGTCTCGTAAAACGAAATCCGTCTTTGACCAACTTAGATTGAAGTTGTTGGCTATCTTTATCTTGTACGATTGCTAAAATCATTTTCATAATTATCGACCTCCATTAAAAACATTTGGGAAACGTTGGATAATCACATTCACTGCATCTTCGACCACTTGGTCAGGCGCTTGGTCAGCGTTGATGCTGACGATTCTATCTGGATTGTCATGGACTAATTTCAAATAAGAATCATGAACCCGCTTGTGGAAATCTAATGATGCTTTTTCTAGGCGATCCATTGCTTGTTGATGGTCTTTTCTGATTCTGGAGAGACCTACTTCAGGTGAAATATCGAAGTAGATCGTCAGATCAGGCAGGTGTCCATCAATGGCAAAATCATTGATCTCAGCAACTTCTTTGGTACCGATCTCACGTCCGCCACCTTGATAAGCGATTGAACTATCGACGAAGCGATCGCTCAATAAAATCTTATCGGCATTTAAAGTTGGCAAGATCACATCGACCAAGTGTTGACGTCTAGCTGCAGCATATAATAATGCTTCAGTTCGGTCGTCCATTTCTTGATCATGAATATCTAAAATGATCTTACGGATTTTCTCAGCGATGGGACTGCCACCAGGTTCTCTTGAAAACACGATTTCTTGCTCTGTAAGAGCTTTTAGCTTAGGTGTCAAGCTAGTTAATGCAGTTGTCTTACCAGCTCCATCAGGGCCTTCAAACGATATAAAAATTCCTGACATACAATAATATCTCCTAATTTAATAAACCTATTTTACTTGATTCAGACACTCCAGACAAATTTCAGCCGTTATTTATAAAAAAAGCTGGAACAATAAGTTCCAGCTTAAACATTTCTGTCTGAAAAAATTTATTACCAATGCTTTTCGGCAGCATTAGGTTGGCTGAGCAATGTATCCTCATCGCCAAAAATAATATTAGTCGTCTCACGAGCTTTGGCGCTGCGACGGCGTGCTTCAAGGTACAAGAATTGGTACTTGCACATCTCTAATCGTAATTTGATCCGAGTTTCGTCAGACACCTCTAATGAGTTGTCGACTAACTTTTGCATGTTATTAGCACGTGCTTGAATAAAACGAATATCGTTTAATAAACGATCATCTTCAAGCTTTTTGACGTTAACTTTTCTTCTTCCAAACATAGTTATATCTCCCTGCGTCCTAGAACTGCACTCTTCAGTGTCATTTCATCGGCATATTCGATATCTGAACCTACTGCAAGGCCTCGTGCAAGACGAGTAACTTTGATTCCGGCTGGTTTAACTAACTTAGCAAGATATTGCGCAGTTGCTTCACCATCTGGAGTTGCATTGGTTGCGATGATCAATTCTTTAACGGCCTTGTTTTCACGGAGTCGATTCAAGAGCAACTTAATATTAAGATTCTCAGGACCGATTCCATCTACTGGCGACAAAACGCCACCAAGAACGTGGTACAAGCCATTGTAAGCATTCATATCGTCAATCGACATAATATCTTTTGGTTGTTCAACTACTAAAATAGTAGATTGATCACGATTCTTATCGCGACAGATCGAACAAACTTCGTCGGTCGTGATATTTCCACAGATCTTGCATGAATGAAGATCAGTCTTGGCTGACATTAAATTGTCAGAGAATTCTTTGACGTCATCCTTATCCATACTTAGGGTATAAAAAGCCATTCTAGTAGCGGTCTTGCGACCGATACCTGGCAATAACATATAACTATCGATTAATTTCGTAATTGGTTCTGGGTAATTCATTTTACATCAATCCATTCATACCACTTAAACCGCCGGCGTATTGACCAAGCTTGTTCTTTTGATCTTCAAGCATTTTATCATTGGCATCATTTAAAGCCATGATAACCATATCTTGCAATGTATCAGGATCGTCTGGATCAATTAACTTTTCGGCAATCTTTAAGTCGGTAACCTTTCTTTCACCGTTGATCTTAACTGTTACTAATTCACCAGCGGCTTTACCTTCGTATTCAGTGTTCTTGATTTCGCTTTGGGCTTCTTGAACTTGTTGTTGCATCTTTTGTGCTTGACGCATTAAGTCTGCCATATTTCCGCCCATATTTCCAAAGTTAGGTCCTTTACTCATAATTAATTCCTCCTAGTCGTTTTTGATCTCAACATTATCTTCACCAAACAAGTTCACTGCTTCATCAACTGTCTTATCCGATTTTGTTGCCTCTGGTTTAGATTTTACATCGTTATTCTTATCTAAATCAATGTTATTCGCAATATATTCTTTTCTAATGGTTGGCCAATCATTTTTGGGCACCATGACGATCTCGCAATCTTTTTTCAAAAGCTTGCTGACGTCAGCTGTCAGTGAATCTAACAAATCCTGATCTTCTTGGGCTTGTTCAAACCACATTGGGTAGTCAAAAGCCATGACTAACCCATCAGGACAGGCTGCAACGGGTTCTGAAACACGCATCATTGCTCGTTGAGTGACCGACAACATACTCATAACATCTGGCCAAATATCTTTAGCCGCATTTAAATCCTGCTTGGTAGCTTTACTCAAGACTCGATAAATTGCCGTCTTGTTAAGATAATTCTTTTTCTGACCAGAGGGTTTAGGTTTCGGTTTTCTAGTGGCAGGTTTAGCACTGACACCATTTTCAGAAATATTTTTGATCTCTGATTTTAACTTTTTAACTTCATCGCTTAATCGATCAACTTGAGCGTTATCCACAGATGAACTAGCTTGCTCAACAGGCTCAGCGCTCGCATTGGCCGCTTTTTCAACTTGTGGTTCGCTGATCTTGACAGTCAAGATCTCCATATAAACATCAGTTTGATTGGAATTCTTCAAGTTACGTTGCGTATTGCTGACTTGGTCAACAATGTAAAAAAGTCGATCATCGTCAAACTTATCAGCTATCGACAACATTTCCTTCGTCATGATCGTGTTATCCATCTTGTTCGACAAATCAGAATTCGAATTGTAGAGGATCAGATTACGACAAACACGGATGATCATCTCGGTAAATCGAATTGCTGAACGACCGCTGCCCAAAATGTTGTACAAACTAGTCAAGGCATCGGCCGGTTTATTCTCAGCCACTGCCTTCATGTAAGAAACAATTTGCTCGTTGCTCAACGCACCGGTAACTTCTTGAGCGTTGTTCAAAGTCAACTTGTCGTTTCCAAATGACAAAGCTTGATCAAGGATACTTAAGGCATCACGCATTCCACCTTCTGCAGATGTAGCGATGATGTTTAAAGCTTCTTCATCATATTCGATTTGTTTATCGTTTAAGATCAATTCCATTCGTGCCAAAATATCTTGTCGAGAAATTCGTCTGAAAGTAAAACTTTGGGTTCTCGAAATAATTGTAGCTGGAATCTTTTGTGGCTCGGTTGTGGCTAAGATAAACATTACATTCTCAGGTGGTTCTTCCAGTGTTTTCAATAAGGCATTAAAAGCACCTTGAGAAAGCATATGAACTTCATCGATGATATAAACTTTAAACTTAGCTTCTGTCGGAGCGTATTTCACTTTGTCACGAATATCACGGATCTCCTCAACCCCATTGTTTGAGGCCGCATCGATTTCGATAACATCGTTAAGGCGGTTTTCATTTGCTGCTTTACAGATCTCACACTCATTGCAAGGTTCGCCATCTTGAGGATTTAAACAGTTAACAGCTTTGGCCAAAATTTTGGCACAAGAGGTCTTACCTGTTCCTCGTGGTCCACTGAACAAATATGCATGGCTAGTCATGTTACTTGCGACAGCATTACGTAATGTTTGTGTGATCACTTCTTGACCCACTACATCAGCAAATGTTTGGGGACGCCATACCCGATATAATGCTTGATATGCCATACTTACTCCTTTGAGTTTAATAGTTAAATTTTACCATAAAAAATGAACATCACTTCATTGGATGTTCGTCAAAAAATTTGATTTGAAAGAATACCGCAGACTTACGTCTGCCCCATAACGCTTTCTACGCATCGCTCTGCGATGCTAGTAAGCGTAAAAAAAACTCCTAACCATAAATGATTAGGAGGCTATAATTTCATAACAAAAGGCACATGTTGCAACTTACTTAGTGCTGCTTTCTTCCGAACCTGACACGATTCGTAAGAGCACCATTGCCCTAAGGCCTTTCGGCAATAACTATATTACTATAAATCAATAGTGAATGCTACTTTTTACGACGGATTTCTCGAAAGAAATTTTGGAGAAGCTCTGCCGATTCGTTTGCCAACATTCCACCAACATATTCAGGTTGATGATTGTATTTAGTTTCTTCAAATAAGTTATTGATCGAGCCGACTGAACCCGCCTTGGGGTCATATGCTCCGAAAATTACTTCTTCAACTCGACTGTTGATAATTGCTCCAGCACACATTGGACATGGCTCAAGCGTTACGAATAAACTCATATGTTCTAAACGCCAACTGCCGATCTTTGCACAGGCATTTTCAATGGCGATGATCTCGGCGTGCTTGATTGCATTTTGAGTTTCTTCACGTTCATTATATCCAACCGAAACAATTTCGGATGTTCGATTATCAACGATGATACAACCGATTGGGACTTCTCCATGGCTTTGAGCTATTTGGGCTTGATCTAACGCCATTTGCATAAAGTCGTGCATCTTATTATCTGGGAATTGCATAATTATCCTTCCAACGCCTGTGTGAATTTTTTACTGATTGAAGCTGGCAACTTGATCTCGCCAATCTTCTTCGTAGTTTTTTCAATGACCTTGAATAAAATTCTGATTTCAAAATTTGATAAGCCATCGACTAATTCTAAGGCCTTGTCATTTCCACCTAGATACTTTTTAACATACTTGCGAAGTTGTTTACGTTCACGTTTGATTTTCATTTTGCGAACTGTGTGATGAACCATGATTGCAATAACTCCTAATCCACCAGTTGCTACTGCCAAACCAATTGCGATTAAAGTTTTTTTATCCATAACAAGTTCTCCCTTTTGATTATTGAAGTTTACTTCTAAGAATATAATACCCCTTGTCACGTGTTACAACGTCAACATTTCCATAAGTCAGCTTCATTAATTTTTTAGCGGATGGTGCTCCTTGTTTCTTCTGAATCACGATCCAAACTTCGCCGCTTGGCAACAAGTGGTCAGCTGCTTCAGCAATGATTCCAGAAACAACTTCCTTGCCAGCTCTAATTGGTGGGTTGGATACGATCAAGGCATACTTGTCCTCGATTTTGTCATAAATGCTTGATTCAAAAATGTTTACATTCTCAATCTTATTGGCAGACGCATTCTTTTTAGCTAAGTCTAACGCCCTTAAATTGACATCTGTCATCGTTACTTGACGACTTGTTTGGTCTTTAGCTAGTGCTAATCCGATTGGACCATATCCACAGCCAACGTCCAAAATATCGCCTTGGGGGACATTTGAAAAATCAATTGCTTCGATCAAGACCCGTGAGCCAAAGTAGATCGTCTGTCGTGAAAAAACGCCACTGTCAGATGTAAATTTGAGATTATGCCCCTTCAATGTGAAATCAAAGGTTTTTAGTTCATGTTCAAGATCTTCTGAATTTTCAAAATACTGATTTGCCATAATTGCTCTCCCTAAAAAAATTTGGGTAAAAAAAAATCCTCTTTCGAGGATTAATTTTAACATAAGTTAATTATTTCAATGTAACTGTTGCGCCAACGGCTTCAAGTTTTTCTTTCATTTCGTTAGCATCGTCTTTAGCAACGCCTTCTTTGATAACCTTAGGTGCGCCATCAACAAGGTCTTTTGAGTCTTTCAAGCCAAGTCCTGTGATTGCACGAACTTCCTTGATAACCTTAACTTTTTCTTGTCCTGATTCTGTCAATTCAACATCGAATGAATCCTTTTCTGCACCAGCGTCGCCACCAGCAGCACCAGCAGCTGCAACAGGAGCAGCAGCTGTAACGTCAAATTCTTCTTCGATAGCCTTAACTAAGTCGTTAAGTTCAAGGATTGATGCATCTTTTAATTGGTCAATAATTGCTTGTGTATCTAAAGCCATTTTAATTTCCTCCAAATTGAGTTTATTGTTTGTGTTTTAAAAATTAAGCAGCTGGTTCGTCGCCTTTATCGGCAATAGCCTTAACTGTAAGAGCAAAGTCACGAACTGGTGCTTGTAATACAGATACCAACATAGATAGTAATCCATCTCTTGATGGTAATGTTGCAAGGTTTTGAATTTCTTCTAATGTAGCTACTTTGCCTTCGATCATTCCACCCTTGATTTCAACGGATTCAACATCTTTGGCATACTTAGCAGCAACTTTAGCAGGAGCAACTGGATCTTCTTCAGAGAAGGCAATAGCTGTAGGACCAGCGAATAAGTCTTCGATTCCTTCGATACCAGCAGCATCAGCAGCACGTCTCAAAATAGTGTTCTTGATAACTTTCATAGAAGCACCTTGTTCACGTAATTCTGCACGCATGTTAGTAACTTCTTCAACAGTTAAACCTAAGTAATCGATAACAACTACTGATTTAGCATCTTTCAAGTTCTTAACAACTGCATCAACTTCTGCTTGTTTCTTGTCTAATACTTCTTGCTTCATTTTACGTTTCACCTCCATAATTAATTTAGTTTTTCTCTACGATTTGGCTTAAAAAATAAAATCTCTGTGCCCGAATGAGCACAGAGATTATTTAACAATCTTCTGGCCTCGGCAGGATATTAAGATTTTCATCACCTGAGTCTTCGGTAGAAATCAACTATTGTAATTTATCATCATTTTGGTATTAAGTCAATAAGATTAAGCGTTAATCTTAAGACCAGGGCCAAATGTTGAAGTCATGTTAACACTTGTAACATAAGCACCCTTCAATGATGCTGGACGAGCTTTCAAGATTGCTTCGTAAAGTGCTGAGAAGTTTTCTGAAAGTTTCTTTGTATCAAATGATGCCTTACCGATTGGTGCATGGATCAAACCATTTGAGTCAACACGGTAAGCAACTTGTCCAGCTTTAATGTCGTTAACAGCTTTTGTAACGTCCATTGTAACTGTACCAGTCTTAGGGTTAGGCATTAAACCTTTAGGTCCAAGTACACGACCTAAACGTCCAACCTTAGCCATCATTGGTGGTGTTGCAACAGCAACATCAAAGTCCAACCAGCCATCTTGGATCTTTTCAACAAGGTCATCTGAACCTACAACGTCAGCGCCAGCTGCTTCAGCATCTTTAGCTTGTTGTCCTTCAGCAAATACAATAACCTTTGAAGTTTTACCTGTACCATTTGGTAGCACGATTGCGCCACGAATTTGTTGGTCAGCTTGTTTTGGATCTACGTCCAAGTTAATAGCAACTTCGATTGTTGAATCGAATTTTGCGTAATCAATTTTCTTAAGTAAATCAGCAGCTTCTTCAGCAGAATAAGTCTTTGACTTATCTAAACCTTTGACTGCTTCCATATATTTTTTTCCATGCTTAGCCATGCTAAGTTCCTCCTTGCTTTGTGGTCCACTGGGGATTTAAATTTTCCCCTCCCACTTGTTAAGAATGCTTTCACATTCCTATAAACTGTATAGAAATTAAGACTAGTCTTTAACTTCGAAGCCCATACTTCTGGCAGTACCAGCAACCATACGCATAGCAGATTCAACACTGGCAGCGTTTAGGTCTTTCATCTTGGTTTCAGCAATTTCGCGAACTTGGTCTGATGTAACTGTAGCAACCTTCTTAGTGTTAGGTTCGCCAGAGCCACTATCAACACCGGCAGCTTTCTTCAAAAGAACAGCAGCGGGTGGTGTCTTAGTAACGAAATCGAATGAACGATCTTCATAAACTGAGATAACAACAGGAATGATCATTCCGTGTTGATCTTGTGTACGTGCATTGAAGTCCTTTGTAAATGCAACGATATTGATACCAGCTTGACCTAAAGCTGGACCAACTGGTGGAGCTGGAGTAGCTTGACCAGCAGGTATTTGTAATTTAACGATATTTGCAACTTTTTTAGCCACGAAAAATTACCTCCTCTTCCGTGATGTGGTCTTGATGAGGATGAAAATTTCCTCTCCCACAGTATGTAAAACATACCGTAATAGTGTAGCATGCTCGCCACACTATATCAATATAATTTTATTGTTTGTCGACATCATCGAAATTAACTTCGGCGTTAGTCATACGACCAAACATGTCAACTTCAACTTTAAGCTTCATATGTTCAGCATCAACTTCAGTAACTTTACCGCTCATCTTAGCGAAGGCACCATCAATGATCGTAACTGTTTCGCCAACAGCAAAGTCTGTATCGTGATCACGGGCAGAAACACCCATGTCATGCAAGATACTGTCGATTTCTTCTGGCAACAATGGTGCAGGCTTTGAACCTGAACCGTGACTACCAACAAATCCTGTAACACCTGGAGTATTACGTACAATAAACCATGATTCATCAGACATAACCATTTCAACTAGAACGTAACCTGGGAAAGTCTTCTTCATCTCAGTCTTTTGTTTGCCGTTCTTTGTTTCTGTTTCTTCGTCTTCAGGAACAACAGCACGGAAGATGTAGTCTTCCATACCCATTGATTGTGCACGTGATTCTAGATTTTCCTTAACTTTATTTTCGTATCCAGAATAAGTATGTAGTACATACCATTGTTTTTCACCAGCTGCTTCAGCCATAATTTCCTCCAAAAAATATCAAAATAAAAAATCCCGAACAAAGTTCGAGATTTTTCTCATTGGTTAGATAATATCAGATTTTTCACTTAGTTTCAATTACTTGCCCATGATTAGATGTTGCAAAATTGCAACTAATGCCCAATCAACTAAAGCAAAGAAGACAGCGTACATCAGTGATGTCATGATAACAGTCCATGTATCTCTTCTGTTTTCTTTCCATGTTGGCCAAACAACCAACTTCATTTCTTTTCTAACACTGCCAAAAAATCTAAATAGTCTCATGTGATCCTCCAAAAATTAACGCGTTTCTTTATGTAATGTATGTTTACCGCAATGCTTGCAGAACTTCATAACTTCAAGTCGTTCAGTTCTATTTGGGTTCTCAGTAATCGTGTAATTACGTGAGCCGCAAACGCTACAAGCCAAGGCAACTTTTCTTAGTCCCATATGTTTCACCACAATCTTCCGTGTTTATAGCACGGTTTATGTCTTTATAATTGTATCGTTTTGATTTAAAAAAGTCCATCACAAAATAAATTAATTACATCTCATTGAGTCTTCGGGATATTTTTGTCTTGCATCTACTAGCAGCTCTTATCAGCTGTTGGTCAGTACAATTAAGACGTTCACAAACATCTTGCATCGACAAATCTCCCAAAATAACTTGAAATGCAGCTAATTCGAGGTCGCTGAGATCTTCAATCAACATTTCCAGGTGATTGATCAAATCCATGGTTCTAGGTGCAGGTTTATGCAAAAATTCCAAAATGCTCTCGCTGTTTAATAATAATTCTTCATAAGAACAAGCTTCAACGTTCACTGCACGCTTGGCAGCACGCTGAGCTCTAATCAAAGACACAATGTGGTTATTAAAACGCATCTTGAAAAAATTGGCAAACCTTGAGCCTTGGGTGCCATCGAATTTTTGACAAGTTTCATAACAAACAATATAAGATTCTTGATACCAATCGCTTTTATCATAGCCATTCAACCAATACATATTATGCATATTGTCGATCATCGGCTGATATTTTTGAATCAGTAGTTGCAAAGCATCAGAATCATTATGGTTCTTCACACGTACAATTAGATCTTTTTCTACACTAACAGTCATAGTCCTGGCTGCTGTGTTCCCTATAAAAACCATAACATTTTTAAAATCGGGTTTAAAAGCGAACGTCTGTTTACAAAAAAACAGTTAGCATTTCTTGCCAACTGTTAATTTTATTTTATTAATTTATGCATTTCTTGAAGCAAATGCTTGATACAACAGCACTCCAGTAGCGACACTGGCATTCAAACTTTGCACGTGTCCGACCATTGGGATACTTAATGTTTCGTCAACTTGCTTTTGAACTAGTGGCGATACGCCCTTGCCTTCGTTTCCGATGACTAATGCGATTGCTCCCTTAGCATTCCATTGACGGTAGTTGTGGCCTTCCATGGCGGTTCCAAAGACCCAGACATTGCGTTTCTTCAAGTCTTTGATCGTGTTAACAAGGTTGGTTACCCGGACTACTGGTACGTGTTCAATAGCACCAGTTGAAGTTTTGGCAACGACTGAAGTCAATCCGGTCGAACGGTGCTTAGGAATGATGATTCCATCGACTCCAACGGCATCAGCCGTACGCATGATCGAACCAAGGTTATGGGGATCTTCAATCTTATCCAAGATCAAGATGAATGGATCTGTACCTTTTTTCTGGGCACTGTCAAAAATCGCATCCATTTCTGCATATTGATAAGGTGCAATATAAGCTGCCATCCCTTGGTGAGTTCCACCGTCAGTGATCTGATCCAATTTATTCTTGGGAACCTCTTGGACGATCAATCGGTCACGTTTTGCGAGTTTAATAACTTCGCCAATGTGTTCGCTCTTTAAATCTTTTTGGACTAAAACTTTGTTGACACGTTGATTGGCAGTTGGCGACTTGAGTAATTCAACCACTGCGTGCGTGCCAAAGATCAATTCTGTTTCTTCAGAGTTATTATCTCTATTATTTGGCATCTGTTTCACCTGCCTCGACTTTTTGAATACACCATTTAATTAGTTCTTCTAAACGGGTTTTATTGTGAGTGATGTCCAAATAGCCCATTAAAGCTTCAAAGCCTGTTGACATGTGATAAGTCACCACGTCAGTATTTTTAGCTTTAGTGTACTTTTTGGCATTACGTCCGTTCTTATAAATTCTTAATTCATCTTCAGACAAGACGTCTTGTTCGACCATCAAGTTGATCAAAGATGCTTGTGCTTTGGCGGAAACAAAATGCTTCGCCATTTTTTGAAGGTCGTTGACTTTGGTCGTTCCGGTCTCGAGCAAATGCTCACGAATATAAACTTCGTAGACTGCATCGCCAAGATAAGCCAAGGTTACTCCGTTTAATTGTTCTATCTTAATCATCTATATGCCACCGTGTTCCTTGCGGAGTATCTTCCAAAATAACGCCCATGTCCTTTAATTGATCACGTAACTTGTCGCTGGTAGCAAAATCTTTATTGGCTCTAGCTTCGTCACGTTGATCAACTAATGATTGGATCTCGTCTGACAACTCGTCTTGGCCGTTGAATTTAACGCCCATGATGCCGGCGAGTGTTTCAATAGCCTTCAAAATCTCTTTAGCATTGTCCTCATTTACAGCGTCTTGAGCACTGTAATTGTTAGCTAGTGTCACCAATTCAAAAATCGAAGTCAAACCGTTTTGAACATTAAAGTCATCGTTCATGGCAGTCTTGAAATCGTCAGTTATCTTGGAGATTTGATCAGCAATCGTATCATCTTTTGCTCCACTGGCATCCTTTAGACGGAAGCTCAAGTTGTTGTAAGCTGTTTTGATCTTGTCTAAGTTATCGGCTGCTTTTTGCAAATTGGATTTGGAATATTCTAGTGGACGACGATAATGAGTTGATGATAAGAAGAAACGGATAACTTGTGGGTCAGTCGTCTTAACTAAGTCGTGGACCGTAACGAAGTTACCCAGTGACTTACTCATCTTCTCGTTATTTTCGACCGTAACGAATCCATTGTGCATCCAATAGTTGACGAATTTCTCACCAGTTTCAGCCTCTGACTGAGCAATTTCATTTTCATGATGTGGGAACTCAAGATCTTGGCCACCACCGTGAATGTCGAAGTTATTGCCAAGATATTTAGTCGACATAACTGAGCACTCAATGTGCCAGCCTGGGCGACCTTTACCCCATGGTGAATCCCAATTGATCTCACCAGGTTTAGCAGCTTTCCACAAAGCAAAATCGATTGGATCTTGCTTCTTGTCGAACTCAGCTTCACCAATGTGTTCTGAAGCACCTTCAACTAGTTGGTCAATGTCCATATCCGAGAGCTTGCCGTAATTCTTGAACTTTCTGGCACGATAAAAGACATCCCCATCAGATTCATAAGCATAGTCTTTTTCGATCAAGACCTTAATGAATTCAATGATCTCAGGAATATTGTCAGTAGCTCTAGGATTGACAGTCGCACGTTGAACATTTAGCTCATCGATGTCTTCAAAAAAAGCTTTTATGAACTTATCGGCAACTTCTGGAACGGTAATATTTTCTCGAGCCGCCTCTTTGATCATCTTGTCGTCGACATCAGTGAAGTTAGATACGAATTTAACGTCGTATCCTAAATACTCTAAATAACGTCTGATCGTGTCAAAAGCTACGATCGAGCGACCGTTCCCGATATGAATGTAGTTATAGACTGTGGGACCACAGACATACATATTCACTTGATCAGGATGAATCGATTTAAATTCTTCTTTTTCACGCGTATAAGTATTAAATATTTTTAGCATCGTATCACCTATATAAAAAGAGGTTGAGGCAAAACAACGTTTTCCTTCAACCTCTTGTTTTGTACTGAGATCAGTACTTATTTCATTTGATCTAATGTTTTATCGATATTCTTCAAGGCAGCTTCTTTACCGAACAATTCGATTGCTTCAGCAATTGCTGGACCATGCATAGTTCTGGTAGTTGCGATACGGGCAGGCATGTAAAGCTTTCTACCTTTAACGCCAGTATCAGCACGAACGCCTTGGATGGCATTCATGATTTGTGCAGCTGTGAAACGGTCAAGCTTTTCAAGCTTGCCACGCAAGTCTTCAATAGCTGTACGAGCATCGTCGTCGTTTAATTCTGCTTGTTCGTCGTCAGTCAATACTTCTGGTTGATTGAAGAAAACGTCAGCTAATTCAACGATTTGGTTAGTAAAACTCATTTGTGGCATGTATAGTTCTGTCAAATGTCTAACCCATTGGATCGTATTAGTATCAGGATTCTTTTCAATGCGACCAGCTGCGATCAAGTTTTCCAATGTTAAATCAGTGATCTCACTAACGTCAGCCTTTTTAACGTATTGGTTGTTGACCCATTCGAGTTTCTTTTGGTCAAACTTGGCAGGTGACTTGCTCAAACGATTTTCGTCGAAGATCTTGATGAATTGCTTGCGAGTAAAGATCTCGTCTTCACCCACTGGCGACCAGCCTAGAAGCGTAATGAAGTTAAACATAGCTTCTGGCAAGTAACCTAGTTCACGATATTGCTCGATGAATTGGAGAACTGATTCATCACGCTTACTTAACTTTTTACCAGTTTCAGTATTGATGATCAAAGTCATATGACCGAACTTAGGTGCTTCCCAGCCAAGTGCTTCATAGATCATTAATTGTTTAGGAGTATTTGCAACGTGATCATCACCACGTAAAACGTGTGAGATCTTCATCAAATGGTCGTCGACAACAACGGCAAAGTTGTATGTTGGCATGCCATCACGTTTTTGGATGACCCAGTCGCCACCTAAAGTATTTGATTCAATGGAAACTTTACCCTTAACGATATCGTCCCATTCGTATTTCTTATCTAATGGTACGTGGATACGAACAACTGGTTTGAGGCCAGCATCTTTAGCAGCTTGGATCTTTTGAGCCTTTTCATCATCGCTCATTCCAGCAAATTCATATTCGTAATGAGGCATTTCGCCACGTGCTTCTTGATCTTCACGCATCTTTGTTAGTTCTTCTTCAGTCATGTATGACTCGTAAGCTAAACCTTTATCAAGAAGTTCTTGGATATATTTTTGGTAGATATCTTTACGTTCTGATTGACGGTATGGACCATAATCTCCACCAACGTCTGGACCTTCGTCCCAATCGACACCGAGCCACTTGAGGTTTTCAAGTTGACTCTTTTCGCCGCCTTCAACGTTACGCTTTGTATCTGTATCTTCGATACGGATCACAAATGTTCCTTTATGATGACGTGCAAATAGGTAGTTGAAAATTGCAGTTCTTGCATTACCTATATGTAAATGTCCTGTAGGACTTGGAGCATATCTAACTCGAATATCATTATTTGCCTTGTTTGCCACTTTTTCGTTCTCCCCTTTTGTTTCTGTTATTGCTTGGTTTCTTATCCGCAGGCTTCTTTGGATTCTTTTCCTGGATACCTTTTAAAGAATGCAAAGGTTTCGCAAAGATCATTTTACCAGCATCTGTTTGTAAAGCACTAGTAACAACAACTTCTAGCGACTTGTTGATAAAGTATTTACCTTCCTCAACAACGACCATCGTACCATCTTCTAGGTATGCGACACCTTGTTCTCGTTCGGTACCATCCTTTATAACTTTAACAGTCATTGTTTCTCCTGGCAAAACCGTTGGTTTCAAAACTTTGGCTAGTTCGTTAATATTCAAAACTTTGACATTCTGAAATTCACTGACCTTATTAAGATTATAGTCGTTTGTTAAAACAGCACCACCTATTTCTTTGGCTAATTTTAACAATTTGTTATCGACCTCAGGAATATTGTCATAGTCACGAGTAGTTGTCTCGTAATTGATCGTTTGGTCCATCTTCATCTCATTTAAGATATCGAGACCACGACGTCCACGTTCACGCTTTTGCTGGTCGGCTGAATCAGAGATCAGTTGCAGTTCATGAACAACAAAATCTGGGATCATCAACTTCCCTTCCAAAAAACCGGTTTGAGCTAATTGATGAACTCGGCCATCAATGATGACTGACGTATCCAAAATTTTATAAGGATAAAATTCTTTTTCAGTTGAACGTTGGATGATCTGTCCATCGCTTTCCAACTTGTCATTGGACGATTTACGTTTGGAAGAAAAACTCCGCCAATCATTTCGTCTTGTAGTTCCGATCCTAAATCCGATAAAGCCGAAAATGATCATCAGGATCAGTGGAATGATGGTATTAAATACCAACGATGACATCATGTAAAAAGGAATCGAGATGATGTTGGCTAAGATCAGACCACCGATCAAAAAGATCGAACCAAAGATGATCCACCCTGGCGATCTGGAACTAAGACTTTTTTCAATTCTGGTATTGAGGTTAGTAATGGGTTCGACGAAAGGAAATGAAAAGAAATAAAAAATAAGGCCGCCAGTAAGTCCGTCGACATACCCATTATTAACTAGACGCACGTCCGCAATACCAGTTGCACGCCATAAGGTTGGAAGGACCGTCACGCCGACGGCAATCCCAATCAAGGCAAAAATAGCATTAACTAAAATTTTGCGCATGTACAACCTCCTATATTATTAAAATGTTTTGTTCATTGCTTCAGTTACCGTGCTAACGCCGATGATTTGAATCTTTTGGTCCTTGACCCAATCGCCGAGATTGTTCTTAGGGACAAAGATCCGTTTGAATCCTAATTTTTCAGCTTCATTAACACGTTGGTCGATCCGATTGACACGTCTGATCTCGCCTGTCAGACCAACTTCTCCAACGAAACAATCGGTTGCAGATATTCCTAAATTCTTGTAACTAGAAGCAATTGACATTGCTAAAGCTAGGTCGATCGCTGGTTCATCTAATTTAACGCCGCCAGTGGATTTCAAGTAAGCATCTTGATTTTGAAGCATCAAATTGCCACGTTTTTCTAACACAGCCATGATCACTGACACACGGTTGTGATCTAGACCTGTTGCAGTACGTTTGGCATTTCCAAAAATTGTTGGCGTGATCAACGATTGGATCTCGACCAAAATCGGACGAGTCCCTTCCATCGACACGACAACTGCTGATCCGTTAGTATCCTTGAGTCGTTCCTCTAAGAAAATCTCTGATGGATTTTCCACTTCAGTCAGACCCTTAGTCTGCATTTCAAAAATACCGATCTCGTTAGTTGAACCAAAACGATTTTTGACCGACCTGAGAATACGATAACTGTGATGCGTATCCCCCTCAAAATATAGCACTGTATCTACCATGTGTTCCAGTACCTTTGGTCCAGCAATCGCACCACCCTTGGTAACGTGTCCAACTACAAAAACCGTAATATTTTGTTGTTTAGCAATATTCATCAATTCTGCCGTGACTTCACGAATCTGTGAAACGCTGCCGACAGCTGATGAGATCTCCGGTTCATCCATCGTTTGGACAGAATCGATGATCAAATAATCTGGTTTCATTTCATCAATAGTTTGACGAATATAACTCATATCAGTTTGTGGATAAACGAATAAATTATCGCCGCTGATTCCTAAACGGTCAGCACGCATCTTGATCTGAGAAGCGGATTCCTCACCTGAAACGTACAACACTTTGCCGTTAGTCTTTTGAAGTTGTCCCGACACTTGCAACAAAAGCGTTGATTTACCAATACCCGGATCTCCACCAATCAAAATCAATGACCCAGGAACGATACCGCCACCGAGAACTCGATTAAGTTCAGATAGATCAGTTTTGATCCGAGGTTCTTTTTCAAAAGCAACGTCATTGATCTTTAAAGGTTTGGCCTCTAAATCACTAGTTCTGCGACTAGGTGTTGCCTTAATCGATTCAACGTGCTCGACTTCTTCGACCATTTGATTCCATGAACCACAGTTTGGACAACGGCCCAAGTACTTCGGCGAAACATATCCACAACTTTGACATACAAACTTACTTTTTGATTTTGCCACTAAATAAAATCCTCTCTACTTGATACCGGATGAACCAAAACCACCTTGACGTTCTTTGAGGCCACCTTGGTCATCATCAGTCGTTAAATATTTGACGAAAATTCCTTGAGCCAAACGGTCGCCTTTTTTGATGTGGAAATCTTTTGGGAAAAAATTGATCAGTTGAATAAACAATTCTCCCTCGTTGCTCTGATTATTGTAATAATCTGCATCAACGACACCAATACCATTTGGGAGTGAAAGGCCACGTTTTAAAGGATTACTAGAACGACTAGCCACAATCAAAACTTCATCATCTTGCATGTAAGCTTTAACTCCAGTTGGAACTAGTACTGGTTTGATTGACTTTTGGATTTCATCAATTTTCGTGTCATCCATTTTACCCTTATTGAGGATAAATTTAATAGCATTTAGCACTCCAAATTTCCAAATTGAAGGAACGGTAAAATCTTCAGCGCTTTCGATATCGTACCCGGCAGCCTTTTTCGTCTGTCTGACTGGTAATTTGATACCTTGATCACGGTATTTTTCTACAATTTCAAATCCACGTTGTTTTGCCAAAATAAATACTCCTTTTCGAACCTAGTTACTTTAAATTTTATCATTTAAAGGTTAGTAATACACTGACTTTAAACGTTTATTAAGGTAAGATTGAGTTAATTAATAGGATATGGGAGGCAGTCTATGGAAATAAGACATAGCGACAACCGTTTTTATATTTTTGAAGCTGATACTCAAAAAGAAATTGGCGAGATCGTCTACTCAAAAGTATCTGACGGCGTGATCTCGATCGACCACACTCGAGTTGACGAAACTTATCAAGGCCACGGCTTAGCTGGAAAGTTGCTGAACGCATTGTTAGACTATGCAGATCTGAACAATCTCAAAATTGTACCAGTTTGCGAATACGCCAAAGCCGCTTTTAAGAAAAGACCAGAGATCAGATTTCTTTTAGCTGACAATTACCAACAACTATTAGAACAATTAGACAAGGGGGAAGCATAGTGAATCAAGATGAATTAAAAAAAGCAGTCGGTGAAAGATCCGTCGATTTTATCAAAAGTAACTCAGTTGTAGGTTTAGGAACAGGTTCGACCGTTTATTACATGATCGAAGAATTAGGACGTCGTTACCAAGCTGGCGAGATCACTAATATCGTTGGCGTTTCAACTTCTTCACGTTCTCAAAAACAAGCTGAAGCTTTAGGTATCCCAATGAAGGAACTCAATGATGTCGACCATATCGACTTAACTATCGATGGTGCTGACCAGATCGATAAAAACTTCCAAGGTATCAAAGGTGGAGGTGGTGCTCACCTGCTAGAAAAGATGGTAGCTGTAAACTCAAACAAGGTCCTCTGGATCGTTGATCAATCGAAGATGGCGGATCAATTGGGCAGTTTCCCCTTACCTATCGAAGTGATCCCATTTGGTTGTCAAAAGATCTTTGACATTTTGGAAAAGGAAAACCTCAAGCCAAAATTCAGATTAGACGACCAAGGAAACCGCGTTACTACTCACAATAACAACTACATCATTGACCTTCACTGTGGCGTGATCGAACATCCCCATATTCTGGCTGATTGGCTCGATCACCTAGTCGGAATTGTTGCACATGGTCTATTTCTTGATATAGTGAATACTGTAGTTGTTGGATATGATGACGGTCCAAAAGTCATCGACAACATTAGATAATTAAGGGAGAGTAAGATATATGACCAAGGAAATAACAAATAAAGAATTAGCCGATTTTCAAAAGGCATTTGACGAAACTCCAGGATCATCTGCCATCAAAAATGCTGTTGCAAATAACGGTATCTATAAATCAAGTGAAACATTAGCTTCACAAATTGCCATGGATCCAACTTTTTCAGTTGAGATCGATACTGGTTCAGTTGCAGACCAAAAGCAATCAGGCTTGTGCTGGATCTTCGCCGCACTAAACACTATGAGACATCCTCTTCAAAACAACTTTAAGATCAAGGGCTTCGAACTTTCAGAAGGATACATGTTGTTCTGGGATAAGCTGGAGAAATCTAACTTCTTCTACGAAAATGTGATCAATACTGCTGCCCTTCCAATTGGCGACCGCAAAGTTGACTTCTTAATGGCTACACCACAACAAGATGGTGGTCAATGGGACATGGTCATGGCTTTAGTTGCTAAATATGGCGTTGTTCCTAAGAGCGTAATGCCAGATACTGCCAGCAGAACTAATTCATCACAATTAAATGCTGTCCTAAATACTAAATTACGCAAGAATGCTATCACTCTTCGTAAATTAGTTAACGATGGCAAATCAAGTGAAGACATTCAACGTGAAAAAGACGAAATGTTGAGCGAGATCTACAAGATCTTAGTTTATTCAGTTGGTGAACCACCTGCTAAATTTGACTGGGCATACCGTGACGACGATAAGAAATATCACAAAGAAGTTGGCATCACTCCACAAGACTTTTTCAAGAAGTACGTTGGCTGGGACCTCGACAATTACGTTTCAACAATCAACGCACCAACAGATGACAAGCCTTATAATCACGTCTACACAGTTGAATTATTAGGAAACGTTGTCGGTGGACGTCAAGTGCGTCACTTGAACCTTGAGATCAACGACTTCAAGTCATTAGCTGTTAAACAACTTCAATCTGGCGAAGCTGTTTGGTTTGGTTCAGATGTCGTTAAGAGTTCAGACCGCAAGATTGGTATCATGGATACTAAGATCTACGACCTTGAGGGATTATTCAACACTGACTTCAGCATGACTAAGGCAGAACGTCTTGACTATGTTGAAAGTATGATGGACCACGCAATGGTCATCACCGGCGTTGACCTCGATGAAAATGGCAATCCGCTTAAGTGGAAAGTCGAAAATTCATGGGGTGAAAAAGTCGGAACTAAAGGCTACTTCGTTATGAGTGACGATTGGTTCAACGAATTCGTTTACCAATTAGTTATCAACAAGAATCTCCTAAGCGACGAACTTAAGGAAACATTCGATAAAGAAAGCAAACAACCTAAGGTACTTGCACCTTGGGATCCAATGGGTGCTTTAGCTTAATAGGATAGCCCAAATTAGACTCGAGAAAATTTCTCGGGTCTTTTTCTTTAGGTATTAAACTACAAATTTTAAATAGCAAGGATATAATAAGTGGTATTAATGCAATTTTGGAGAAAAACGAGGTCTTATTTATGCGAAATAATCAATTTGCTCTCAAACCGACTGATTACAATTCCCAAATTGAAGAATTAACTGCAATCAGATTTTTAGATGAAGGCAATGATTCTGAATCAGGTGTCTTAGCACTGTGGAAAAGTTTTCTCAAGAAGTCGCTCTTAGTTTCCAAAAGCGAAACCATCTTTAATGAAAAATTGGCTACGATCATGGCAACGCCCGAGCTTGATCTAGCTGAATTTTTTGATCAGCATTCTCAATTAGACGTGAATACCTTTTATAACGTTGGTCTACAATTGATGGACTTTCAACCAGGTTTGGATTTCGAACTGACTGATCCGCTTTCCGCCATGGATAAGATCCAGCTAAAAGTCGCTGACCACCAAACTAATTTTTTCAGTTTGGACGAATTAAAATCTGCCTGGTATTGGCTACTCGCCACACATAATAAAAACGGACAAACTTTGATCGACCAATTGGCTGCTCAAGGCTATTTTGTCAGCTTCTATCACGATGAATCTGTGAAAAAACCATTGTTGTTTAACGGGAAGACTCTGCCAGTCTTTGATCCACACGAATTGATCCGTGAAGTCGTCTACGTTGAATCGCCTCAAGATACCGACCATGACGGCAAGTTAGATTTACTCAAGGCTGAGATATTACGTCCTAAGGAATCTGGCAAGGACTTCCAAGTCCCAGTTTTATACACAGCTAGTCCGTATAACCAAGGTACTAACGACGAGACAGGCGAGAAAATGATGCACAACGTCGACATCCCTTTGACCCCTAAGAAAGTCGATGATCGAAAATATGAAGACATTGAATACGTTGCTCCAAAAACTAATTTGCCTGCACCTAGAAAAGTCAATGGCAAAGCTGAACAGGCTGAAGAAACCTTTGCCCGTGAACAGTCGTACACGCTCAACGACTACTTTTTAGCACGAGGATTTGCGGTGGTTTATGCTGCAGGGATTGGTACCAAAGATTCTGATGGCGTCAGAACTACTGGGGACCCTGAAGAAACTACTTCTACTATCGCCATTATCCAATGGCTAGCTGGCAACCGAGTTGCCTTCACCAACCGACACGACAATATCCAAATCACGGCTGACTGGTCAAATAAACATATTGCCATGACTGGCCGTTCTTATTTAGGAACTTTGGCCACCGCTGCTGCTACCACGGGCGTTGAAGGCTTAAAGACAGTCATCAGTGAAGCGGCTATTTCTAGTTGGTACGACTACTACCGTGATGGCGGACTGGTCATTGCCCCAGGTGGATTCCCAGGCGAAGACGCTGACGTTTTAGCTGAAGAGACCTTTAGTCGCCGTTTGCAAGCTGGAGACTTCCACAAGATCAAGGATACTTGGGAAAAACAGCTACAGGACATCACTAACGGACAAGACCGAACGACTGGCGACTACAATGAATTTTGGGATGCTAGAAACTATCGGAAAAATTTAGCCAATATCAAGGCAGACCTCCTGCTTGTTCACGGTCTAAACGACTGGAACGTCAAACCTCGAAACGTTGAAAAACTCTGGAATGGCGTAGCTAACAATCAGATCAATAAAAAAATCATTTTGCATCAAGGCCAACACATTTATATCAATGCCTTTCGTTCTATTGACTTTACCGACATTGCTAACTTGTGGCTAACGCATGAATTGCTTGACGTCGACAACGGTGCCGAAAAATTATTGCCAAACGTGATTGTTCAAGATAATACCCAAGCTGAAACTTGGAATGACTTTGACAATTGGAGTGACCCAACTAATCCACAGAAGAACTTTTACTTATCAGATCATCAGCTAAGTTCCACTAAACAAGCTAATACCGGTATTTTGAATTTTTCTGATAATCTTTCAGAAAATATCTATCATAACTATTGTAAAAATGTCGATAAGTGGCAAAATGATTTGGTTGTCGAAAATTCTGATCTGCAAAACCACCGCTTGATTTTTGAAACTAAGCCACTGGAATCCGACCTATTGTTAGACGGGACTCCAACCGTGAAATTGCGTGTTTCAAGCAATCAAAATGTGGGGATACTAAGTTTTCAAGTGATCGATTTTGGAGAAAATAAACGTTTGCATATTTCTCCAACTATTTTAAAAGCTAAAGGATTGGCGGAAACTTATGATTGGCGCGAGGATGACTTGCGTGAATTTACCACTAATTCGACACCTTCTAGCTATAAAATGATCACCAAGGGACATCTGAATTTGCAAAATCGACAAACGCCTTATCATGCACAAGAATTAATTGCTGATAAATTTTACGATATTTCAGTCGAGTTGCAACCTACGATGTATCGGTTGTTATCCGGACACAAATTAGGTTTAATTGTTTATAGCACTGACTTTGGAATGACCGTTCGCGGCAATCAATCGATCACTTACCAGATCGATACAGATTACTCATCGATCTTGGTTCCATTCCATAAGTAAAGAGTGTTTTAAATTGGGGAAATTGAGTAAATATTTTTTTACACGTTATAGTAAAGTTAAATAGTTTGAAGCGATATTTTTACATGTTATAATCGCTCGTGAATTGTTCGATTTGGAGAGTATATTTATGGATAAAAAAGATTTGGCAATGCTAAGGAAAAATCCGCATGCTAAAATGTCGGCTGCGGGATTTCTGATCGCATTAGGTATTGTTTATGGAGATATTGGTACTTCTCCTCTTTATGTTATGAACTCATTGATGGTCGGAAATGGCGGTTTGAGCCATATGTCGACCAACTTTGTTCTTGGTAGTGTTTCATTGATCTTCTGGACTTTGACGATTGTTACAACTACTAAGTATGTTCTGATTGCACTTCGAGCGGATAACCGTGGTGAAGGTGGAATCTTTGCTCTGTACACGTTAGTTAGAAAAAGAGCAAAGTGGCTGATCATCCCCGCGATGATCGGTGGAGCCACCTTCTTGGCCGATGGTATGATGACACCGGCTGTTACTGTTACTGCGGCTATTGAAGGTTTAAAGGGTATCGCAATTAACAACACGGTCTTTATTCATACCCAAACGCAAGTAATTATTATTACCATCATCATTTTATCGACATTGTTCTTTATCCAACGTTTTGGTACGCAACTGATCGGTAAAGCTTTTGGACCAATTATGTTAGTTTGGTTCGCATTCTTAGGACTCTTGGGTATTTACAACTTATCTTTTGATTGGTCAGTTTTAAGAGCTTTTAACCCTTATTACGCAATCGAGTTGTTGAGAAGTCCTTACAATATTCGTGGTATTTTCATTTTAGGTAGTATCTTCTTGGCAACAACTGGTGCTGAAGCACTTTATTCAGACATGGGACACGTTGGCCGTCCTAATATCTATACTAGTTGGCCATTCGTTAAAATTTGTTTGCTGCTTAGTTACTTAGGACAAGCAACATGGATGTTGCGAGTTAAAGACAATGCTTCTGCATTCAACCTCCCAGCAACATTTAACCCATTTTATGAATCAATGCCTCCAAAGCTAAGATTATTCGGTATTTTCTTAGCTGCTATGGCTGCTATCATTGCTTCTCAAGCATTGATCTCGGGTTCATACACACTAGTTTCAGAAGCTACAAAATTAAGAATTTTTCCAAGATTAAAAACTTTTTACCCTACGAATTTCAAGGGTCAGTTATATATTCCAACTGTTAACTCAATTATTTGGATCATCTGTATTTCACTAGTTATCTTTTTCCAAAATTCCGAAAACATGTCGAATGCTTACGGTCTGGAAATCACGATCACCATGCTGATGACAACTATCTTGCTGCATCAGTGGATGTTGATGAAACGAGTCAATCGCTTCTTTACCACGGTGATCATCGGTTTCTTCTTCGTGATCGAGAGTATCTTCTTGATCACAAACAGTAGCAAGTTCATTCAAGGTGCTTATATCACCATGATCATCGCCGCTGCATTGATTGCTATTATGTTTGTTTGGAGATACGGTGACCGCTTGATGGACGACAATACGTTCAGAAGTCACTTTGCATCACTACTAGCATTCAAGCATCAATTAAACGACCTTAGAAAAGACCCAAGCTATCCACTAACAACAACTAACTTGGTTTACTTGACTAAAGTTCATGACGGCTATCGTATTAAGAAGAATATCTTGTATTCGATCCTTGATAAACGACCAAAACGCGCTGAGGTTTATTGGTTCGTAACTGTTAATGTTACTGATGAACCTTATACAGCTGCTTATAGTGCCGAAACTTTTGATACTGATTACATGGTCAGCGTTCAATTGTATCTGGGATTCCGTGTCGACCAAAAGGTTAACGTCTACTTAAGACAGATCGTTAACGATTTGATGTCAAACGGTGAGATCAAGACGCAGCCACAAAAATACACCACCATCCCTGATCGTCAAGTTGGTGACTTCTCATTCGTACTTATCAAAGAGGTCCTCTCGCCTGACACTAGGATCAGTGGAGTTAAAAAAGGTATCATTCATCTAAGACTATTGCTTCAAAAATTCATCTCACCTGCCAACTGGTTTGGTCTTTCATACAGTGATGTAGTTGAAGAGCGTGTTCCACTAGTGCTTGGAAAAGTATCGCTGAACCGGATTCGTCTGGTCAGAAAAGATCGTTCAGCTCTCAAGGATATCCCTGTTGATAATCCAGTTGATGACGACGAAGATGAAGAATAATTTATGAGACAGACAAAAATAAGACTAATTGAAAAAATTAGTCTTATTTTTTTTGCTGTCTATTATTTTAGTTAGCAATTTGACTATCAGCTAATGGCTCGGCATCAGGATCATAGACGCCCTGCTCTTTGAGCAAGTCATAAACATTCTTTCCAGTCTTTAAAGCCTCTTTAACGAACTTTGTCGCAGTTGCATAACCAATGATTGGAGTCAATTTAGTGACCGTCTCAGCACTATTTTGTAAGTCTGATAAGCATTTGTCTCGGTTGGCAGTGATTCCCGAAATACATTTAGTCGCTAACATGACGCAGGCACTTTGTAAAAAGTCGACTGATTCAAATAAGTTTTTAAAGATGACTGGTTCAAAAGCATTTAGTTCAAACTCGCCTGATTCAGCAGCAATCGTCACGGTTGCATCGTCGCCAATAACTTCAAAGGCAATCTGAGAAACGACTTCTGGGATGACTGGATTGATTTTGCCAGGCATGATCGATGATCCCGGTTGACGTGCTGGCAAGTTGATCTCGTTAAAGCCACTCTTAGGACCACTGGACATTAATCTCAAGTCATGGGATATCTTAGACATGGTCACTGCTAAAGCCTTTAGAGTGCCTGAAAATTGCACGTATGAATCAAGGTTTTGAGTAGCATCGATCAAATCAGGTGCTGGATGAATGTTGATTTGATAATCCTGTTGCAATTGTTGGTAAAGGAGTTCTTTATATCCAGGACTAGTATTGACTCCCGTCCCAATAGCAGTACCACCTAAGTTTAATTCTAGTAACGTCTTCATACCTTTTTGCAGCTGTTTTTGACATCTCGTCAAACCACTGGCAAAAGCGTGGAAACTATTGCCAAGAGTGGTAGGAACTGCTTCTTGTAATTGAGTCCGACCAATTTTTTTAACATCTTTGAATTGTTCTGCTTTTTCGTTCAAAGAATTGATCAGTAAAGAAAGAGAGGCATGTAATTGCTCTGCTTTTAATAAAGTGGTTAACTTGCCAGCACTGGGATACACGTCGTTGGTCGATTGACCAGCATTGACGTCATCTTGAGGACTTAAGAATTGATATTGTCCCTTTTGGTGTCCCATCAAAACTAAAGCACGGTTAGCGATAACTTCGTTCACGTTCATATTAGTCGAAGTACCTGCTCCACCTTGAATATCAGTGGTAACGAATTGATCGTCTAATTTATCTGCCAAAATCTATTTGGCAGCCTTAATGATATATTTAGCTTTTTGATGCGACAATCTGCCGATTTTTTCATTGGCATTTGCGGCAGCAATTTTGATCCTAGCAACTTGTTTGATCATTTCCATATCTGTGTGCTTGGTCGACAATTTGAAGTTGTCCATTGCTCTTTTCGCATTGATACCATAATATTTATCGTCGCTAATTTTAAGTGTACCAATTGAATCTTCTTCAATTCTTTCTATCATAATTTGTTTCCTCACTTTCTTTACAACGACAAAGATAGCACCTGATATTTCACAATTAAATGCCTTTGCTGTTATAATTTGATAAACAAAAATTGTTTTTTTAATTGCTTAATAATATAAAGTATTTAGTGATTTTTGCTATCGAGAGGAAAGCTATGAATGATATAGACCAAAAGATATTGAACTACTTACAATCAAACGGAAGATTATCAATCAAAAAATTAAGCGAAGCACTATTTATCACTGCTCCAGCCGTATCTCAACGGCTAAAAAAGCTCGAAGAAAACGGCTATATCAAATCCTACAACGCAAATTTGAATATGGATAAACTCGGACTAAATATTAAAGCCTTCATCCAACTAGAAGTTTCTCCAGATGAAAAGCCAAAGTTTTACAAGTACATCGAGAAAATCCCAAACGTAATAGAATGCGACTGCATAACCGGCCCCTACTCAATGATCATCCAAGCAGTATTCAAAACCACACAGGACTTGGACGACCTAATAAACGAGCTGCATCAATTCGGAAGAACCAGCACGCAAATAGTATTCTCAACCCCAATAGAGCAGAGAGGATATTATTTGAAGTAGAGCGGAAAAAACAAGGTCTGAGGCCAGAACATAAGGCAAGCCAATACGGAGTGGCGCGCGTCACGCGCTCGTAGTGTTGGATTGACTTATGTGTCCGGCCTCATTGTTTTTTTGCGCGTTTCCACTATAAAAATAAAAGCGACCAATAAAATATCAAAAGTACAAAAGAAAAGGTTTGAAGCAAGAATATAAGATTGACAGAGACGGAGTGGGCCCGTCAGGCCCCGCAGTCTTTGGCAAACTTATGCAGTAGCATTCAGGGTGTCGTTTGCGCGTTTCCGCTACAAAAATAAAACCGTCCAACCAAAATCAAAACCACAAGATAATATCAACTCCACAAAAAAAGGCCCTAATCCAAAAGGATTAAGGTCTATTATTTTCTATTTGTTTTCAACAAATTCAATTTTGAATCAAATTCATAAACTAAAGGTTCACCATTTGCCACTTCGACGCCATCAATGTCTTTGTCGCCAATATCTTCCAAATATTTGATCATAGCCCGAATTGTGCTGCCATGAGCAACTACCAGTTGGTCTTTGCCATCAAGCAATTCCGGTACAATGTGATCAATGTAGTAAGGAATGATTCGTAAGTATGCGACATAGAGACTTTCTGACAATGGCATGGCTCTTGGGTCAACATTTTTGTAAGGTCCTACTCGTGGATCCGGTGCATCCAGCTTAGGTGGAAATGCGTAAAAACTTCTCCGCCAGATCTGAACTTGTTTAACACCGTACTCCTGTCGTGTAACATCCTTATTTTGCCCTCTGAGAGCTCCGTAGTGACGTTCATTCAGTTGCCATGCTTTAGTGATTGGCAAATAATTTAAATCCAAATCATCTTGAATTATGTACGCTGAAGCGATTGCTCGCTTTAATACTGAAGTCCAAACGTGACGGATATCAATATCATAGCCAGCTAATTTTTGAGCAGTCTGATGAGTCTGTTCGACCCCCTTAGCAGTCAAATCAACGTCATTCCAGCCCGTATAATGATTTTCTGCATTAGCGACACTCTCTCCGTGTCTAACTAAAATAAGTTTTACCATCCAATAATTCCCACTTTTTCAATGAATTAATGTAAATAATGGTATCACTAATCCATAACTAATTTAAAGGGCACAATTATTTTAGATCAACGCCATAGTATTGTTCAGCAGCTTCAAGAGCTTTGCCGCCGTAAACAATCGCAGGACCACCGCTCATCATAATTGCAATATTAACGGTTTCCACAACCTCATCAATGGTGGCACCTGAATCTTTGGCATCTGCCAAATGACTGACAATACAGCCCTCACAACGTGTTGAAATTGCAATTGCTAATGACATCAATTCCTTGTCCTTTTTGGACAAAGCACCGTCTGCCATAGCATCGGTATGGAGTTTAAAATAGTCAGCTCCAACGCCTTTAGTCTGTTTTTGCAGACGGCTAGTGTTTTCCTTTGCATGTTTTAAAAAAGCTTTGTAATCAACTTCACTCATCATTACGCCCTCATTTTCTAGAATATTAGTGGTTCTTTAAGTCCTCTAGTACACTCTGCTTGCAAAGTAACGTGTGAAACGTGGAATTGCTCTTTAAGAATTTTTTCCACCTCACGGTAGATCTTCTCGAGCTCTTCCATGTTGCAATTCTTATTGACGTTGATATGGGCATCAAAAATGATGTAATTCCCATCAATCATCCAATCGTGGATATGATGAATACCCACAACGTCTGGTACAGTCAATACAGCTGCTTTAACAGCATTTAAATCGATATTGGGACTAGCTTCCATCAAAATGTTAACTGACTCTTTAACGACGTCATATGCCTCTTTAGAAAGCCAAATGGCAATGATCATCGTGATCAGTGGGTCGACCCAATACCACTGGAACAAAGTAACAAAAATCGATGCAATAAAAACGCCAACTGACGATAAAGTATCAGACAGCATGTGTAAAAAAGTTGCCTTGATATTCAAATTGTCTTTTGAGCTTGACCACAAGGCAATCATTGAAATGAAATTAGCCGCTAACCCAATGACAGATACGACCATCATCAAAGTTCCGTTAATGTGCTGTGGGGTCCGGAACCTGCGGATAGATTCAATGATCATCAAAATAGTGATCACAATCAAAATACTTGAATTAACAAAAGCAGCCAATATCTCGGCACGTTTATAGCCAAAAGTTTTGGCAGCATCATTATGTTTACGTCCGATGACATTAGCAATGTAAGAAATAAAAATCGATAGTGAATCTTCCAAGTTGTGCACGGCATCGGAAAGCAAACCTAAACTTCCAGAAATGAACCCACCAAAGAATTCAGCGATAGTAATCAAAATATTTAAAACTGTGACGAAGAAAAATCTCTTGCCAGTTACTTGTGTATGTTCATGTTCCATAACGATTGCTCCCCTCTACACAGGTCTATAATAACAAATAAATTTGCATATATGCACACTCATGCAGATAAAAAACAATTTAACTTTGGACATAAAAAAAGACGCAAGCTTCAACGCTTACGCCTAGTTAATATCCTTCATCATTTAAGGATCATTTATGTCTTAATGCTGTGACCTCTAAAAAATTATTTAGAAGTTGCAGGTTTGGCCACTACTTTAATTGGATGGGCGATATCAATCGATTCAGAGAATTGATTAGTGATATAGTTCATCATGCCATCGCGTGCTTCTTTTTTAGAAACATTATGGCAAATGCGCTTCTTAGCAATTCTTTGGCCTTTCTTATCTAAAAATTTACATGTGACTTCATAGTCGCCATGATTACCAAAAAACAACATCATTGTTACCCCCTCGTAAAATTGATTAAAAACACCCCTGATGTTTCAACCAGATATTTATACCACTTTTAAAAAATCTGTTCAATACTTTTCACCTGTTTTTGAGAAAATAAATTACTCAACTTTTAGTGAATTATTTTGAATAAAGAAATATGATAATATGGACTATAAAGAGTTATCATTAGTAGGTATACACATATCTGATGGGAGAGTACTATGGACAATCAAAAGCCAACTATGACACGTGGCCAATATCGTAAAACACATCGTCCTTTTTACAAAAAGGCACCGTTCATAATCACACTTGCGGTCATCCTCATAGCTATTATAGGCGGTATTTTATATTGGCGTGCTGGAAACACTCACAAAAATGATGCCCAGCGAGATCCAAACAAAGTTGAAAATGTAAGTTCCAGCAAATCGACAAAGAAGAAATCATCAAAGACTAAGAGTGCCAAGAGTCAACAAGTTGCAAAGGAAGATTCAAAGGCCAAATCTGATGATAAAAAGTCAGATGCTAAGACTTATTCAAATACTGGCTCTTATAACAATCTTGATTACAAGTCTGATGATTTTGAATTCAAAATCAAAAATGATGTCAAACTAGTCAAGGATTCGACTGGCGCTTCTGCCCTATTGATCAAATATACGTACACTAACAAAACTAAGGACAATCAAATCCCACAAAAAGTTCAATCGGAAAACATGATCCTTAAGCAAAATGATCAAGTGCTCATCCCTACTGGTGGTGATGGCGATTACGCTGGTATGGTCAATAGTAGCAACCTAACAGAAGTCAAACCTGGCGATTCATTCGATGGCGCATTGCTCGTCAAAGTCAACGACGACAGTACAGATGTAAATATGTACTTCAAGAATATTCAAACTCATCAAGATCTAAGTACGATGCAACCATTTAAATTATCGTAAGCAAAAAGGCGTTACAACTTAGTTGTAACGCCCTTTATTATGCCCAGAAATCAAATCTAGTACTTGGACCTTTATACATTCCATCGCCCGATTTAACGCCATAAGTTTGGTCAAATAACGTATTGTCCCGTAAAGTAACATTTACTCTGATTGGGAATGGTGCATGCGGATCACTCTTGATAGCATCAAGTTTATTCAATCTTGCCGTAGTTTGACGACTATCAATATAGTACTTGTGTCGATTAACGGCTGCGTATGCCTTAAAGTATTGATCCCAGTTAGCGTTGCCCTTTTGAGCTAAGGCTCGCTCAGAAACATTTAATCCAGCGTTGTCAGCTAGAGCTTCGTTAGCAACGTTTTCGCCATCTAAGGCAACTGTCTCAAAGGTTTGTTGGTCATATTCTTTGATTATTTGATCACTTTTTTCTAGATATTTATGAAAATCATCATTCGACCACCAATTATGAACCAATCCATTTGCGTCATAGAGCGAACCATTACGATCAAAAGCATGACTCAACTCATGTCCAATAATTGTACCGAGTCCAGCATAATTTTGGGAATCGGTTTGAGATACATCAAAAAATGGACTTTGAATAATACCTGTTCCGATAAAAATTGCATTACGAGAGGCTGAATACTGTGCATTAACATCAAGACTGGATAAACTGCCCCATTCAGTTCGATCAACCGGCTTATTGTAATCAAGGAATGGTTGATACGATCTAGCAGACATGATATTGCGATAAGTCTGGTAGAAATCCCCCGTCGTTGGTACAGAAACCGTGTTGTAAAACGAATATGAATCCTTTGGATAGCCGACATTGATCTTGATATTATTCAATTTATTGATGGCCGCCTGCTTAGAGGCTGCACTAAGCCAGCTACTTTCGGAAATTTCACTTTGATAAGCTGAAACAATATTTTTAGCCATATCGTTCACAGCACTGCGAGTCTCCTGATTTAACAAGACATCCCCAAAATATTTACTGAATTCATTTGAAAAAGCATTCTTGGTCAAGTAGTAACCTAGACGCTGATTAAATTGTTCAGTAGTTTCATTTGCTACAGTTGGAAAACCAGCTGACAATTGATTCAAATATACGTTGCTATTCAAAATATAATTTGAGATCATCCAAGCTTTCATCAACTGGAAGTTTTCAGGCGTTAAGATCTCATTAATATTGTTGTAAAAACTAGGAGTCATTTCAAAAACGTATCCCGGTGTTGTTCCAGTACTCTCGTTAATGAACTTATCAATATCAATAAAGGAGCTCAAATTGGAAAAGTTAACGTAATTTACAGGTAAGTAACCAGTCGTGCGATTGATACCGTCGCCCTTGTAATTAGCCTGTAAATGGTCTGTTATCAAATCTTCTTTAGTTTGATACTTTGCCAAAATTTGATCGAATTTTTTCGTATTGGTGATGATACTTTCAATGTTAGACATATCATAACCAGCTTGGGTAAGAAATGAACCAATCGTATCTTGAGATTCGGAATAGCTATTGGAAACATCGCCATTGTCATCCAATAAGAGTGGCTCTGCTCCATAAAAATACAATGCACGTAAGCTTGGATTAACTTGGTCAATATCGATTTTGACACCGATAGGCAGAGTAACTCCGTTTTGAAGGAAACGATTCAAATTGTCGCTCAATTCATAAATGTCACCTAGTCCATCCAGTTCCTGAAGCTGTTTGACGATTCCCTTGGTAGCAGCTTGATTAACTTGCTGAATACTTGTATATCCTTGACTCATGTATAGATGATAGAAATCGATTGCTTTTTGCATGGTCGGATCTGTCGTATGTTCGGTACCGTTCAAGTAGTTTTCAAACTTATTTTGAACCTGAGAATTTACATCTTGTTGAGTTGATAGAATGGTACCTTGATCTTGTTTGTCTTTGTTAACATCTGTTGAAGTTAACCATGCGTGATTTGTGTATTGATAATAATCATTTTGTGGCTTAAATTGTCTAGTATTTGACCAATCAGTTTGAGTATTTTCAGTATTTGAGGAAACATCGCTCGTGACATTAGCAGAAGAATGTGAAGCATTAGAATCTTTGACGGTCGCCTGCACGGAAGAATCCTGACTTTCAGTTGTTCCGGTAAAACCGTTATAAATTTTCTGATTATTAACGGGAGTAGTTAGATTGTTAGTGTCGTTATCTTTGTCAGAAACGTCGTCTGCTTTAACATTTTGAGTAGTTACAGTAGCACCTAACAATACTGCTGCAAACATGGTAGCTTTTAAAAATTTATTTTGGATTTTCATGATATTTCCCCCATTAAATATATTTTCAACCAAATCAACAAATTTAGCAATGGAATCACATAAATATAATGATTACTTAATTTTAGGGGTATTTAACTTGAACCTATCGTGAAAATCAATCGTCTACTTGAATAATTTGTCGCAAAATATCAGCTAAATCTTGAAGTTGCTCAGCAGAATAATTTTTGGCAATCTCATTAAGCTTGTCTTGATGCTTTTGATCAGCTCGAATTTTTATTTCAGACACTTGTTTACCTGTCTCAGTTAAGGCTAGAAGCCACTCTTTATTATTCAACTCAGTCTTGTGCTTGACGACTAAATCGAGATCTTCAAGCTTTTTTGCACTTCGTGAAGCAGATGCTTGAGAAACTCCAATCGAGTTTGGGAGTTCCTTTAACGAGACATCCGTATTGATCTCAAACAATCCTAAAATCTGTAACTCACGTGGATCTAATTGTGAAATGATCTTTTTTAATTCAGCATCTGTCGTCTGCTGCAGGATCCCAATTTTCCCCATATCAGATTGTTCATACTGAGAAACGAATAATTTTAGCAAGTTCAAAATTTCATTCATAATATTTATTCTCCTGAATACATTTTGTCACTTTCTGAAGAATCTGTAAAATTGCAAAAAAATACGACCAAAGCTGGTTTCAGGTTTGGTCGCATCTAATTATACTAATGTATCTCTAATCAATTCATAAATGTTGTTATTTGGGACTTGCTTGATCATATATTGACTGGTGATTTGATTTTGCAATTCCGTTCTCTTCTTACTGTTCTTACCTCTCATAGCTAAGCGCATTCGTTTATATAAATTATCAAAAGTACGTTGTTTATTTGAAGCAGCCAAACGGTTGCTTGCTGTGGCAGAGTTGTCAAGAGCCTCTTTGCAGATCTCAAAAGCTTGATCGGTAACTTGTAAGTTATTTACCTTTGCTGAAATAGCTTGGTTTAATGATTTTTCATCACTGACTGTTAAGTTTATCATCGCTACTACTCCTAACCATTTTTCCATATTATTTCATATATATTTATTAATATTGTGTCAGGAATTGTTAAAAAAAATTTTAATAATTCATTGCCACTGTCTTTAGTATAAATTATTACAGAAAGCTACTCAATCCTTTTCATACCAATGAAAACGCATACTTTTTAGTTTTTTCAAATAATCTCCATTCGGTCCATTTATGAAAAAAATCTTTCTAATTATATTAACTTTTTTTAATTTAGATACACCTTGATTACAATTTCTAGACAGTGATTTTGCATGAATATAAATCCGTTTGTTTTTTTTTAATCACCAATTAAAAATAGTTTGAAATACTGATAAATAGCTGGTTAATCAAATTTAAACATTACTTAACATTAATTCCTATTTTGGTAAAAACTTCTTTGATAGTTACGCTTGCATAGCTAGAATCGTTGTTATATCAACGTTTATAGCTAACGGAATGATCAATTCTAAATAATAGTAATAATTACAAGAATGTTCTTAAAATAAGGCAATTAATAAATAAAGGTGGTGTTTTATATGGATTTGTTTAGAAAAAAACAGATAAGCGATCTGTTGGCTCAGCAATCTCCCTTAAAACGAACACTACACACTTGGGATCTTACCTTCCTAGGTATTGGTGATATTATCGGTACAGGTATTTTCGTTCTAACCGGTAAAGGTGCTTTAACTACTGGTCCTTCACTTGCCTTATCTTTCTTGATTGCTGCTATCTGCTGTGGCTTTGCTGGCTTATGTTACGCAGAATTTGCTTCAATGGCTCCAGTAGCGGGTTCAGCATATACTTATTCATACATTTCATTTGGTGAAATTGTTGCATTTATTATTGGTTGGGACCTATTGCTTGAATATGCCTTAGGTGCCTCAACCGTTGCTGCAGGTTGGTCAGGCTATTTTAATAACTTTATTGCTAATTTCGGTATTCATATTCCTAAGATCCTGACCGCTGCCCCTGGTACTACACCCGGAGTTACGACCGTATTTAATTTACCTGCATTTTGTATCATCATTCTAATTACGACAATCGTTTCTATGGGTATTAACCAAACCAAGAGAATCAACGATACAATGGTCATCATTAAATTAGGTGTTATCGTACTATTTTTGACATGTACCGTTTGGTATGTCAAAGTTGGTAACTGGCGTCCATTTACTCCTTATGGTATTTATAGTTTCCATAAGGGCGTAGCATCAGGTGTCATCCCTGCTGCATCAATTTGTTTCTTCTCGTTTATTGGATTTGACTCAGTATCTTCAAGTGCTGAGGAAACTGTCAACCCAAGTAAAACTCTACCTAGAGGTATCATGCTTTCATTGTCTATCGCCACAGTTTTGTATATTGCAATGTCGTTAACTATGACTGGTGTCGTTAAGTATCCTATTTTTGCTAAATATATTGATGCTCCAATTCTTGCCGTCCTAGCAAAAACTGGACAAGGCTGGTTGTCAATGATCGTCAGTCTAGGAGCAATTTTAGGTATGACCACTGTGATCTTGGTCCAAATCTATGGACAATCAAGAATCACTTACTCAATGTCTCGTGACGGACTATTTCCAAAATTCTTTGGTGCTGTAAGTCCTCGTCACCAAACACCATTAAAGGGTACTTGGTTCTTTGGCATTATTACTTCAATTGCCGCTGGCTTTATTAACTTGAATATTTTAGCCGAACTAGTAAATATCGGTACTTTAACAGCCTTTATCTTAGTTTCTGCTGGTATCATCTGGATGCGGAAGACTCACCCAGAGATCAAACGTGATTTTAAAGCACCTGGTGTTCCATTCACGCCATTAATTTCAATCATCTTCTGTTTGACCCTTGTTGCCGGACTTAACTGGGAAACATGGCTAAGATTCATTATTTGGTTTGCTATCGGCATGTGCGTCTACTTCGGATATGCGCGGAAACATTCAGTGATGAATAAACAAAATAAATAATTTGAAAAAATCGAATCAATTTAAAAACGACCAATTCAAAAGAATTGATCGTTTTTTGTGTCATATTTTACTGGTTGAAGAAATAGGAAATAATCAGAAAGACTATCCCACCAACTAAAGCTCCGATACCGATGATGGCATAGTTCCAAAGTCCAAGAATCCCAAATAGTATTAATAAAATACCAACAATGGGATGGCGGAAAATGAATCCGACTGTTTTAAAAAGTAGCCATAAAATGACAAATACTGCGACTAAAACTGCAATTAACAGGGCTGTGCCACTGTTTGAATTTGCTGCCAAAAGTGTTAACATTTTGGACCTCCTTTTGGGAAATTATATCATCATCAATACTAATTTAGTACTTATGTTTATCTCAAATTATAAATTAAAGTGAAGTTTGACAGTACGCCATTTCAATGGTAATTTTTTTATGACTTATACAAATTATTTTGCTATATATTCTGGTCCAAATTAAGAGTATTTAGCAACGTTTTACGGGGATCAAATCAATTAGGGAGAATCAACAATGAGTAAAATTGCAATTGTCACTGATAGTACTTCAGGGCTAAGCGATAAAGATCTTGCTGAATTAGGCAACGTCTTTTTAGTTCATTTCGAAGTACAGCTAAACGGTAAGTTCTACCATGAGGGGGTAGATATTACTGATGCTCAATTTTATAAAGAATTAGCAACCGCACCAGAATTTCCAACTACTGCTCCACCTTCAATGCAAGAAATGTTTGATTTTTACGACACAGTTGCTGCCAAAGGATATGACGAAATCATCAGCATTCATATCACTAGTGGTATCACTGGCTTTTACAACAACCTTGTAACTGCTTTGAATGATTATACGGGACCAAAAGTCCATGCCGTTGATTCATTCTTATCCATTCAACCAATGGGATACTTAGTCAAGTACGCTTCTAAACTCGCCCATGACGGTGAAAATGTCGATGAGATACTTGCTAAGGTCGACAGTCAAAAACGGACCATCGGTGAGTATTTCGTCGTTGACGACCTTAAAAATCTTGTTCATGGTGGTCGTCTCACTAATGCGGCCGCATTTGCTGGAAGCATGCTCAGAATCAAGCCGATCCTAACGATGAACAATCCCGAGCATAAGATTGTTGCAACTGATAAGATCAGAACTATGCATCGTGCTCTGCACTTTATCGAGGGAGAATTTGAGGAACATCGTAAAAATACTGACTACAAACTAAGAATGTTTCTAACTGGTACAAACAACGCTGACTCCATGGAAAAATGGAAAGAACGATTGTCCAAACAATATCCTGACTTAACTATTGAAACTGGTCAGATCAGTCCAGTAATTGGTGCTCACCTAGGAAACAATACTTATGTTTTAGGTTGGTCAGAAGAAGTTTTTGATAAATAAAATTATTCCGATATTATAAAAAAACAGTAATCACTAATTTGAACAATTATTGATTACTGTTTTTATTTTGCATCGTTAAATTTTTCAATCAAATCGTTTACTTGATCTTCGACTTGTTCATCATTAGCCTTGTCAAAATCTAAGTCTAACTCACCGTGGTTTTCACGTTCGCGATATAACTTTTCAATCGTTGGATCAGCAATGATAAAGTCCTGCTGATCAATGCTCATATGTGAGAATCTATGCAAAAATGCTGGATAAACTGTTAAAAAATTATTCTTTGTAAATTTTACTGTTGATTGTTCATTTAAATCTGCCATAGAATCCTCCAATTGAAACCAATTGTGAACATTTTAGCATATAAATTAATTCATTTCATTACAAAACAAAAAGAGCATCAATGACGTTGTGATCATTGATGCTCTTTATACTAGACAGTAGTCGCTGAAATCTTAGCGATTGCGTCTAATAAATCAGTAATATCTTGTGAGTATACCTCACCGATATTTCCAATTCTAAATGTTGGAACAACCGAAATCTTACCAGGATAGATCACAAATCCTGCTGCTTTTAATGCTTGATAAAATTCAGCAAAATTGAAATCTTCAGTCGGATATCTAAAAGATGTAATAATTGGAGATTGCCATTGATCAGCAATCAATTGCTTAAAGCCCAATTTATCCATACCTGCTGATAATTGACGTTGGTTGTCTTGATAACGTTGATATCTATTCTCTACTCCGCCTTCAACTTCCAATTCAGTTAAAGCCTGAGCAAATGCATGAACAACGTGAGTTGGTGACGTAAAGCGCCACTTACCATTGTCTTTTTCCATTTCGTCATACTGTGCAAATAGATCTAATGAAAGAGTTCTAGCATATCCGCGAGTTCCATTTAAGATCATCTTGTTTGCAATCACAAATGCAAAACCTGGAACACCTTGAATACATTTGTTAGTACTACTGATCAGAAAATCGATTTCTAAACCTTGAACATCAATTGGAATTCCACCAAAGCTGCTCATCGCATCAACGATAGTAACGATTCCTTGAGCTTTGACCCAAGGAATAATATCTTCGATTGGGTTAAGAATACCAGTTGTTGTCTCACAGTGAATCATCGCAAAGTGTGTGATCTCAGGATGAGCTTTGATTTCAGCTTCCACCAATTCTTTTGTAACTGGTTGTTGTTCATCCACTTTAAGGTCCACATGATCAATGCCATAAACATCAGCCATTTGGCCAATTCTTTCGCCGTATGCACCATTCATTGCAATCAACAAAGTACCGTTTGTAGGAATAATTGAACTGATGACCGATTCGACTCCGTATGTACCACTTCCTTGAATTGGAACAGCAGTATATTTTTCGGGATCGACTTGGGCGATTTTTAAGAGAGAAGAACGAATCGATTGCGTAATCTTCTTATAATCGTCATCCCAGGTACAGTAATCGCGATTCATAGCCTTTTTAACCGTCGCACTAGTTGTTAATGGTCCTGGTGTAAGCAATAAATATTCATTTTCCATTATTCTACATTTCCTTTAGTTGATTTAGACTTTTAACAATTGTTGATAAATCTGACAAATTATTGATCACAAAGTCAGCTCCAACAGACTCAAATTGTTGACGAACTGCTTCGCAGGCTAGTTCTTGTTCTTCAACAGAAAGATTGTTGTACTCATCTTCAGTGAGCCCCATCAAGCTGCTGCCTTCGATGATTCCGACTGTCTTAACATTGGCATTTTGACCTTCTTCGATATCTACCAAAGTGTCGCCAACTTTAAGTACGTTTTGTGAATTTTCAATTCCAAATTCGCCCATGATCTTGTTGATCATGTCAGGAGCAGGACGTCCGTTGTTGTCGACATCTGCAGATGTTAAAACGATTTCAGGACGATATCCTAGTGAGGCTGCACCTTGTTGGACTGCATCCATCATCTTTGGAGTATAACCAGTTGTCGTGGCTACACGAATGTCTGATTCATTCAAAAATTGAACAGTCTCTAACAGACCAGGTTTCAATTCAGTTTTTTTGACCAAATGTGCCATTAATGCAGATTCAAACATTGTGTATAATTCTTTGCGGTCGTCTTCATTTGGTTCTGCATCATATTCTTCGATCCATTGTTGACGAATTGTTGAAAGCTTCAACATCTCTCCAATGTGATCCCATTTAGACATCCCCATGAATTGTCTGATCTCATCATCAGTGGGAAAAATATTTTTGGTATTAAATGCCGCTTTAAAAGCAACTACTGGTGCCAAACTACCGTAATCTACCGTTGTACCGGCCCAATCAAAAATAACAGCTTCAATCATATTTAAAACTCCTCTACTTACTTAAATAATGTTGTCTTAATTTAACTGCGATAAATTCCAAAAGCATCGTAACAATAATTACCATATAAACGATGTAACCAACTTCGTGGAAATCAAAACTCAAACCACTTGTAACAAAAAGTTGATATCCGATACCACCTGCACCAGCCGCAGCACCAACCGCAACAGCATTAGCAAAATTAATTTCCAAACGAATAAATGTCCAAGATACTAGGGAAGGAATTATTGTTGGCCAGATAGCTTGGAAAACTATGGTCCAGAATTTACATCCAGTAACTTTCAAGGCTTCAATAATAGAAGGATCGATTTCTTCGATACTTTCCGAATATGCCTTTGTTAAATACGCAACACTATGAAAACTAAGTCCAAGAATTGCAGCTGTCGGACCTAAGCCAACAGCGATAGAAAAGATCAATGCCCAAAGGATAGTTGGGATTGCACGTACGATTGCCATGACGGCTCGTATTCCTGCACCCAAATATGCGTTAGTTAAATTTCTTGATGCCAGAACTGCTAGAAAGAATCCTACTACAGCTCCAATAATCGTTGTCAGAATTGCCAAGATGACACTGACACCTAATGCTTCAAGTAAGACTAGAAATCCGTCTGAACCAGCATTTGGATGGAAAAACATTTGATTAAGAGTCATCATTAGGCCATGAAATGCATCAGCCATTTTGACGTTCTCTGTATTGAGAGTTGCAAGTGTGTAGATAGTTATCAAAACTAAAGCGATAAAAACTGAATGGATCATCCAAGTTGAGGCAGTAGTTTTGTGTAATTTAATTTTTTTAGATTGTGGATCATTTTGAAATGATGGTCGTTGGATGATAGGAGTTGCTTCTTCTTTTGAAATCATAAGATCACCTTTCTAATTTGGTTCGAAAGTGTCTCCAAGGCGATTACGACAACAATGATTGCTAAAACAGTCATCCCTGCTGCATCAAAACGGAAACTCTTATAATACAGGTCAAAGATAAATCCGATTCCTGTACCTGTTAAAATACCAACTAACGTGGCATCACGAACGTTATTTTCAATCATGTACAAGATCCAACTAATCAAACTAGGTACGATCTGTGGAATAACTGCTTGAAAAATCACTTGATAATAACTGGCACCTGTTGCTTTAAGAGCCAACATAGCTTCGCCAGCTTCATCTTCAATGATTTCCATAAAAGCTCTGATCAAAAATCCGATTGTCATTAATAGCAAGGCTAGAAATCCAGTGAAGTTACTTTGCTTGAAGGAGAAAAGCAAGATCATTGCCCAAGCTACCAATGGAATATTTCTAAAAAACGATGCAATACCACGAACTAAAATTTGCATGAATTTATTGATTCCAGTTACCTTTGAACCTAAGATTGCAAAGAAAATTGCAATCACTGCAGCAACTACTACAGATGCGATCGACATCAAAACTGTTTCAAATAATTTAGACATTATTTGAGGCAAATACGACATCGAATTTTGAGTTGGTTGGAAATTAACCGCTAACCAAGAAAATGCTGTCGGAATCGACATCAATCCTTGAATGGTGTCGAATTTCAAAATATAGCAGCCAACGAAATAAATGGCAGCAACTAAGGCTAAAACGCCTGATTGAATCAAGCGTTTTTTGCCTAAGTAGCTAGCTGATGATAATTTGGATGGATTCATTGTGCTAGCTCCTTATTTGCTGATGTTCCATAAAGCTCCGTGATCACGTCAGGAGTTAGTTTATCAGCAGTATCGTTGAAGACCATCTGACCAAGGCGAATACCAATGATTTGATCAGCGTGTTCTTTTGCAAGATCGATCTGATGCAAATTGGCAATACAAATGATGTTGTATTCTTCAGTTAAGTCTTTTAACAACTTCATCACATTTTGAGCAGAAGCTGGATCAAGAGATGCAATTGGTTCGTCACACAAAATAACTTTTGGATGTTGAATCAATGCTCTGGCGATACCAACACGCTGCTTTTGACCACCACTTAATTCTGAACAACGTTGAAGTGCAAAATCTGACAATCCAACCTTATCCAATAGATCAAGTGCTTCACGTTTTTCAGCTTCAGTATAACGACCCATTACGCCTGAAAGTGTTGACTTGTATCCGAGTCGACCATGAAGAACGTTTTCTAAAACAGTCAATCTTTCAACTAGGTTGTAGTTTTGGAAAATCATTCCGATTTGACGGCGTAATTTTCTTAATTCCTTCTTGTTGGCAGATCTAATATCTTCGCCATCAAGTAGGATCTCGCCTCCATCATCTTTAATAAGTTGATTAAGACTTCTAAGAATTGTAGTTTTACCTGCCCCTGATGGGCCAATGATTGCTACAAAATTACCCGGATCAATCTTAAAAGAAATATCAGTCAAGGCTGGTTTATCCTTTTGGTAACTCTTCGCTAAGTTTTTTACTTCCAGCATCGTAATGCCCCCCTATTTACTATTTACCGATTAATTCGTGAGTAGGTTTGTACCAGTTGTCATCAACCTTAAGTAGTTGTGACTTAGGTCCCTTCTTGTGGAACAATGCTGCTTGTTTTGAACCATCTTTTGCGAACAACTTAGGATCGTTTGATACTTCGTCAGATGTGAACAACTTTTGAATTGCTGCACGATCTTTAGCACTAAGAGTCTTTGTATTTGCTACAAGTGGTCCATTTTGAACTGGCAATGTTGAGATGTTTACAACACTCTTGCCGTGGAAGTCTGTGAATGGTGCTGCTGCATCTTCACGAACTGTGAATTTAGAACCTGGTTCTGAGTAACTACCTGATGTAACTTTCATAAATGGTGTTAGATCAATATCATCAAATGCCGCTACGTCAACGTCACCCTTCAACAAGTTAACTGCTGAACCTGGGTGTGAGTTTCCGTAAAGTACTTTGCTGAAGAACTTGCCGCTTTCTGAGAAAGCATCTTTATTCTTAAGCTTGAATTCTTTTTGAATTTCGTATGTTGGAATTGCAAAACCTGATGTTGAACTTGCTGAAACGAATGAGATCTTCTTACCTTTGATTCCGTCAATGCTGTACTTGCCGTCTTTCTTGTAGCTGTCAGCTTTATCTTCTGGAACCATCAAGTATGAACGGTAACTTGCTCCCTTGAATGTACCATCTGGACCTGATTCTGTTAGAAGAGGTGCAACTGCTTTGTTCAAACCACGTGCCTTGATGTAACCATCAGCACCCATAAATGCTAATTGAGCCTTACCTGATGCGATTGCTTCAATAGCAACGTTGTAATCTGTAGTTGTCTTAATATCAACTTTCTTACCAGTTGCCTTTTCTAATTTAGCTTTCAACTCATTACGTGAAGCTAAGTAGTCTTTTGCAGATTCATTTGGGTAAAATACAATAGAAATTTTCTTTGAGTCGCTGCTGCCACTCGCTGAACTATTCTTTCCTGAGCATCCTGCTAATGTACCACCTAATAAGGCCATTAACATTACCCCTAAACAAACCGTTAAAAACCGCCCTTTTTTCATATGAAACTTACCAACTTTCCTATAACAATTTTTTAGAACATAGAATAGATTAGCAAGTGAATGTATATTCGTTGTTTATTAAATGTAAAGATTCCAACACATTGTAAAGATTTCGCTATATATTTCCTTTACATTAGCTTTACAATTGCCACATCCGTTGGTACAACTGCGTTAGAATGGTGTTAACAAACATGATGGAGGCACTCTCAATGAAGGCATTAGTTATCCCTACACCGGAAATTAAGCAAATTAATGGTTTAAAAATTCAGGATCTCGCTATTCCTGACATACATGAAGATGAAATTTTAGTGAAATTGCATGCCGTAGGATTAAATCCTGTGGATTTCAAATTGGTTAGCGGCCATCATCCCAACTGGACATACCCGCATACCCTAGGCTTGGATGCAGCGGGAGAAGTAATCAAAGTTGGATCAATTAATCCTAAACATTTCAAACTAGGAGACCGAGTCTTCTATCATAGTGATCTGTCAAAGGACGGTTGTTTTGCTGAATACGCTAAAACTAACTATCGTTGCGTTGCCAAAATCCCTGATTCTGTTTCATATCAAGAAGCTGCCTCAGTCCTTTGCAACGGCATGACTGCCTATTCTGCCATCCATCGCAAAATGAATCTGACTGGTAAAAAGACGATTTTGATCCATGCTGGAGCTGGTGGCGTTGGCAGTATTGCTATCCAACTGGCGAAAATAGCTCAATTAAAAGTTTTTACAACAGTTTCGACTCATAAGATCGACTGGGTAAAACAATTTAAACCTGATCACATCATCGACTACAAAACCGAAGATACAACTCAGAAGATTTTAGAATTGACTGATGGAGTTGGTGTAGATTTGATTGTTAATACAGTGGGACCTGAAGAAGCTCAAAAGGATTTAGCTCGTTTAGCTTATAATGGTGCTCTAATGACGATTGTTGGAGAACCTAAACTAGATGACTATAACTTAAGTGCAATGGGTCAGAGCGTGCTAAGCGTTAATCTAGGTGGTGCTCATCAACATAACAACCTATCTCAGATTGACGACCTGGCAGTTATGGCTGAAAAACTTGGCAACTTATTAGCCACTAAAAAGCTTCATTCGATTATTACTAAAACCATTGATTTTGATGAGATTCCATCAGGTTTAAAGGATTTGTTGGACCGAAAAATATCTGGAAAAATAATTGCAACTTTTTAATTTTATATACTAAAAAAGCAGAACTGAATTTTTTTCAGTCCTGCTTTTTGATTAGTTACTATTTACATTTACTGATGTTAACTGCGGCATAGATGCTGACAAGAATTGTTTAGCAAATCGATCATCATAAATCCAGGAATTAATTTGATTTTTTGCCAGGATCAAAGGCATCCGGTCATGTATCTGAATCATAGATTCGTTGGGTTTCGTCGTCAGTAGCACGCTTTGAGCCACTTCATCAAAATAATTAAAGCAACCAGCAATAAATAGCGGTTCAGCTTCTGTCTGATAATTAAAGCGATACTTTTGCTTGCTATTATTCCATTCAAAAAAGCCAGTTGTGGGATAAACGCAGCGATTTTTCTGAAACGCTGACGCAAACATCGACTTTTGCATAACAGTTTCCGAACGAGCATTGATAATTGTTTGACCTGACTTAAATCCTGGAAATCCCCATTTCATGGAAACTACTTGGACTTGCTTAGGTCCGGGTACGATCAACGCAGTTTGATCTGTCGGAAAAACTTCGCCAGTCTTTGGCTTAAATCCCCCTGAAACTGCCAGATCAAAAATGCGTTCGATCATCGGATTTTCATCTGGCTCAAACATAAATCTTCCGCACATACTGACTCTCCTATTATATTAATCTAGAACGTGACTGTCTTGTCTGACCATTCAACCATTTCAACACAGTCGACCATAGTTGAAATTGGACAATGTGTTTTATCTTCCAAATGACGTGACATGATGCAGGTTCCACATGCTAGGATTTCACCCTTGGCTTCTGTATATTGGTTCATCATATCAACAACGTCAAACTTATCATCCTTGATGTCCTCGATCTCAACAGCCTCACCCATCAAGAATACTTTTACATCGTTACCCTTGCCTAAAGCGGTATTAGCAAATCTAAATGCATTCCAAGCCTTTTCGTGTTCCTTAGTCTCTAAAAGAATCCCAATTTTCATTATATATTCCTCCATATAAATAAATAGATAATTTTTTCACAACTTCATTCTATCTTATTTTCATGGAAAAAACTAATGGATTGGAAGCGAATTCAGAAAATGATTTTGGTACTTGGTAAAAACTTTGATTGAAAAAGTAATAAATGAAAATAATGTCTAGATTCTTAATAAAGGCATGGAATCGCCGATGTTCTTCGAACCTCGCCGTAAAGCACTCTAAGCACTCCATGCTAAGAGTGCCTAACCGCCGTTTACTCTAGCTATGCACTCTTTGGTCAAAAAAATGCATGAAATCGCCCTCGGCTCCACTCCGTTGCACGCTCCGCCGTTTACTCTGCTATGCACTCTTTACTCAAAGAAAATGCATGGAATCGCCGTCGGCTCCACTCCGTTGCACGCTCCGCCGTTTACTCTAGCTATGCACCATAGGTGCTTAGCTAGAGTATAAAAAAAACACCCCCACACAAGTGGAAGGTGTACAAAATGTAATATTTGAGATTTGTATATTAACGTTTTGAGAATTGTGAAGCTTTACGAGCTTTCTTAAGACCTGGCTTCTTACGTTCCTTCATACGAGGGTCACGTGTTAAGAATCCTGCACTCTTAAGTGTTGGTCTGAAGTCTGGATCTGCTTCAAGTAATGCTCTTGCAATACCGTGACGGATTGCTCCAGCTTGTCCTGAGAAGCCACCACCGTTAACGTTAGCAATAACGTCATAGTTTGAAGCTGTTTCAGTAACATCTAAAGGTTGTTTCATATCAGCAATCAAATTGTCAAAAGGAATGTAATCTTTGACATCACGTTTGTTGATAGTAATTTTACCGTTTCCTGGAACTAATCTAACACGTGCAACTGAGTCTTTACGACGGCCTGTTCCAGCATAAAATACATCTGCCAAAATGTTTTCCTCCTTAAATTAGTTTGTTGATATCCAACAATTCTGGATTTTGTGCTTGGTTGTCATGTTCAGGACCTGCATATACATGCAACTTCTTGAGTTGTTGACGTCCAAGTGTGTTATGAGGCAACATGCCGCGAATTGAATCTTCAACAAAACGTTCTGGTGTTTCTTCACGTTTTTGTCCGGCACTAATACTCTTAATACCACCTGGGTGATTTGTATGGTGGTAATAGATCTTTGTCTTAGCTTTCTTACCTGTTAATCTTGTCTTTTCTGCATTGATGATAATAACGTTATCACCTGTATCAACGTTAGGTGTGTATGTTGGCTTGTTCTTACCTCTAAGAATAGCAGCAACAACTGATGACAATCTACCTAATACGACGTCAGTTGCATCAACTACATACCACTTACGATCAACTTCATTTGCTTTTGCTAATGGTGTTGTACGCATTTGTTTTCCTCCAAGTTCATTGTCTGTTTGACACTCAATAAGATTCCGGGGCTTATCGTGGGGCAAACAATACCAGGTACAACTATACTTGGTATTCCCCGATAAGTCAATATTAGATAAGAGATTTAATCATAAAAAACTTCTTTTAAATATAGCCCACTTGCTGGAGCTGTCCCTCGTGCTTCTTGACGATCCTTGATTTCAAATAATCGTAAAAAGTCATGTTCTGCTCTTCTGCCGTTACCGATCTCCAACAAAGTCGCAACCAATATGCGGACCATATTATATAAAAATCCGTTCCCAGTGAATTCAAAGACTAATTCGTTTTCCGCTGGAAAGTAATCAACGGTTGCTCGATAAATAGTACGAACTTTATTTTCGATCACGCCACCTGAAGCTGCAAAGCTAGTGAAGTCATGTTCACCTTCTAGGTCCTTCAATGCAGTTTTTATTTTATCCACATCAAATGGATAGGGATAATGTCCTGTGTAAAAACGCTTGAAAGGATCAGTATAATGTCCACAATCTACTCGATATTGATACGTCTTCTTTTTAACACCAAAACGTGCGTGAAAATCAGCATCAACGATTTCTGATTTTTTAACGATTACATCTAACGGCATCAACGAGTTGACTGCTTTTAACATGCTATCAGCCGGTAATTGATTGGGAAATTCGAACGATACTACCTGACCTAAGGCGTGAACGCCAGCATCGGTCCGACCGGATCCGATCACATCGATGGACTGTCCCTTTGACATTTTGGTCAAAGCTTTTTCTAAAACTCCTTGCACGGTACGCAACTTCGGCTGACTTTGAAAGCCATGGAAGTTTGCACCGTCGTAGGCAATGGTTAATTTATAATTTGTCATTTATAACTCCGCAGCAACAATAAAATAATTGTTATTAATACCATGAACACAATCGTCCAATTATCGCGTTTTGACCAGTTTAAAACTCGATACTTACTTCTTCCCTCGCCGTCCTTATAACCTCGTGATTCCATCGCTATGGCAAGATCATAAGCAATTGAAAAGCTACTAACAAATAATGGAATCAGGATCGGAACAAACGCCTTGATCCGTTTGATTAGTCCACCTTCACCAAAGTCGACCCCACGGGCTCTTTGAGCATCCATTATCTTAGTCGTTTCATCGATCAACAGTGGCACGAATCTTAATGCAATCGACAACATTAAAGCAACCTGCGTAACAGGAAATTTTACGACTTTGAGCGGTTTTAAAATGCTCTCGATTGAATCTGAAATCTCGATAGGTGTAGTTGTTAAGGTCAACAAAGTTGAAATGAAAATGATCAGTACAAAACGCATGAAAATATAGGCTGCAATGGTAAATCCTTCTTTAGAAAGCGACAGGAATGCCCAATGCCAGTATGGATGAGCACTTGGCGTAAAGAACGCCTGTAAGGCCACGGTGAAGAGTATCAGCCAAAACATCGGCCGCAATCCCTTAATAAAGAACAGCAGATTGACCTTGGAAACATAAACAGCAAACAATACAAAGACTAGTAAAAAGGCATATGAAGCCACATTATTTGCTAAAAAGACTATGCCAATAAAATAAAATGTAATTAAAAATTTTAACCGAGGATCTAAACGATAGATCAGTGAATCCCCGGGTAAATATCGTCCTATTATTAATTTATCCATCTAATCACCGTGAATTTGTTCTTTTATTTCAGCGGTCAACTCACTGATAGTAATTGGTAGTTGTTTAAAATCAAAGCCCTTGTCAGCTAATTTTTGTGCAAAAATGGCACTTTGTGGCAGGCTAATGTATCCCTTATTTAATAAATCACTGTTGTTAAAAATTTCTTGTGGAGTTCCGGTGGCAACTAACCGACTGTCATGCATGACCATCATTGAATCAGCATAATTTGCCACGTCATCCATATTATGAGTTATCAGGATAATTGTCTTACCTTTTGCTTGCTGTTGCTTAAACAAGTCCATAATCTCTTTTCGACCAACTGGATCTAGTCCCGCGGTCGGTTCATCAAGAATAATTGTTTCAGGATCACTAGCTAGAACTCCAGCAATTGCAACACGGCGCATTTGTCCACCAGATAAATCAAATGGCGACTTTTGAAGGTAATCTTGACCTAAGCCGACCACATCGATCATTTTGCTGGCTGAATCCTTCGCTTCTTGTTCGGAGTAACCAAAATTCTGTGGTCCAAACATAATATCTTTTTCCACAGTATCTTCAAATAATTGACTTTCAGGAAACTGGAAGACCATGCCGACTTGTTTACGAAGCGGCTTAAGATTTTTATTGTTGGTCTCAGGCGTTATCACATGAGTACCCGCAACTATCTCGCCACTTGTAGGCTTCAACAAAGCATTGATATGTTTGACCATGGTTGATTTGCCACTACCGGTTTTTCCGACAATGGCGGTAAATCCACCACTTTTGATGGTAGCCGAGACATCTGCTAGACCGAGACCAGACATAGGATTATTAGATTCATATGAATGTGTTACGTGTTTGAATTCAATTTGCATAATTGATCTATTAACCCCTTCTCAGTGATATAGCCATCGTAATCGATCAAATCAGTCAGACCAGCTGCCACTAAATTAGTAAAAGGTTCTTCCAATCCAAAATCGATCAATTTAGGACCTAATTTATATAACTCAGCCGGGTCAGTGTCTTCGACGATTTTCCCAGAGTTCAATACTATAATTCTATCAGAAAGTTGCGTCTCTTCAATATCATGGGTAATAGAAATTACCGTCAGGTTTTGTTCAGCACGCAAATGCTTAATCAAATCAATGACAGTTTTTCTACCTTGGGGGTCCAACATACTAGTCGACTCATCCATGATAATTATCTCAGGTTTAATAGCCAGCACGCCAGCAATGGCCACACGTTGCTTCTGACCACCTGACAATGATTGAGGATCACGTTTCTTATAATCCTGCATATCGACCATCGTTAAGGCTTCGTCCACAGCTTGAACCATTTGTTCACGTGGCATACCTTGATTTTCCAAACCAAAAGCAACGTCATCTTCCACTGTTGCGCCAACGAATTGATGATCAGGATTTTGAAAAACGATTCCAATTTTCTTTCTGGCATCCCAGATAGTTTCCTCATTGGTAATGACGCCATCCACTTCAATCGTACCGGATTCACATTCTTCAAGACCGTCGATCAAACGAGTCAGAGTAGTCTTGCCACTACCGTTTTTACCAACAATTGAGATCCATTCGTTTTCTTTAATATCTAAACTAATGCCATTAACAGCGTATGATTCGGAACCTGGATATTTATAAAAAACATTTTTAATTGAGATTATATTGGCCATTTGATCACCTTTGGGTAAAAAAAAATCATTCGACGAATTAGTGTCCCTGTTTCCAGAGATCTCAGAGATAGACTTAGTTACATTGTAACCATCATCTTAACACTCACTAATCCATCAGAATGACTGATTTTTTAATTAATGAAACTTAATATTATTATTAAACTAATTCAATAATAACCATAGGTGCAGCATCACCACGACGTGGTGCAGTCTTCAAGATACGTGTATATCCACCGTTACGTTCTTTGTAACGAGGAGCGATATCACTAAATAACTTTTGAAGAGCTGATTGTACTACAACTGCATCATCATCTTCTGTGATGTTAGCAACTTCGTCTCTAACAAAAGCAGCAGCTTGACGACGAGCGTGTAAATCGCCACGTTTACCTAAAGTAATCATCTTTTCAGTTGTACGACTGAGTTCTTTAGCACGTGTTTGTGTTGTAACAATACGTTCATTAATGATTAAATCAGTAGTTAAATCGCGTAACATTGCTTTTCTTTGAGAACTTGTACGTCCTAATTTACGGTAGCCCATGTGTTTACCTCCTGTATGAATTTGATATTAATCTTCTTGCTTTAATGATAATCCAAGATCAGAAAGCTTTTCTTTAACTTCGACAAGTGACTTGCGTCCTAAGTTACGAACACGCATCATATCTGCTTCAGTCTTTTCAGTAAGCTCTTGCACAGTATTGATACCGGCACGCTTCAAACAATTATATGAACGAACAGAAAGATCTAGTTCTTCAATAGTCATTTCAAGCTTCTTCTCTTTTTGTGTTTCTTCTTTTTCAATCATCATGTCGGCACTTTTAGCTTCTTCGGTAAGATTTACAAAACTTGTTAAATGTTCTGTAAGGATCTTAGCAGACAAACTAATAGCTTCTCTAGGACCAATAGAACCATTAGTCCAGATATCGATTGTCAATTTATCGAAGTCGTTTCTTTTACCCACACGAGTATTTTCAACTTGGTAGTTAACTTTTTCAACTGGTGTGAAAATTGAGTCAACTGGTAAAACACCGATAGGTGTTTCGTCTGATTTGTTTTGTTCTGCAGGAGTATATCCACGACCATTTTTAATTGTCAATTGCATGTGGAAATGTCCACCTTCTGCAACAGTACAGATGTATTGTTCAGGGTCTAAAATTTCCAAGTCGTCATCTGCTTTGATGTCTTTTGCTGTAACAGTAGCAGGACCAGTAACGTCGATCTCTGCCTTTAGGCTGCCTTCTTCAGCATAAGACTTCAATGATAGACTCTTAACGTTAAGCACGATTTGTGTAACGTCTTCGATAATTCCATCAACTGCAGAAAATTCATGCAAGACACCATCTATTTGAATATCAGAAACCGCTGTACCAGGTAGTGATGCAAGTAAAACACGACGTAATGAATTACCTAATGTAGTACCGTATCCTCTTTCGAGCGGTTCAATAATATATTTACCATGATCATTACTTTCTTCAACAGGTGTAATGGTTGGCTTTTCAAATTCGATCATTCGGTTAGTTCCCCTTTCAAAACGAAATGTGTGTAGCTCAGTTCATATGGGTATAAGACCATACTATACACGACGACGCTTTGGAGGACGTGAGCCATTATGTGGAACTGGTGTGACGTCGCGAATTGCAGTAATTTCCAAACCTGTGGCTTGTAATGAACGAATTGCGGCTTCACGACCTGAACCAGGTCCTTTGACAGCTACTTCTACTGTTTTCATACCATGTTCCATTGATTCCTTAGCAGCTGCTTCTCCAGCCATTTGTGCAGCAAATGGTGTTGACTTACGGCTTCCCTTGAATCCAAGTGCACCAGCAGATGACCATGAAACGGCATTACCGTTAACATCAGTGATCATAACTAGTGTGTTATTGAAAGTTGAGTGGATATGAGCTACTCCAGATTCAATATGTTTCTTTGTACGACGTTTGCGACCTTTGTTTTGAGCCATGAATTAACCTCCTATCCTACTTTTTCTTACCGGCAATAGAAACTTTCTTGCCTTTACGAGTTCTAGCATTGTTCTTTGTGTTTTGTCCACGAACGGGCAAACCACGACGATGTCTCATACCACGGTATGAACCAATTTCTTGAAGTCTCTTGATGTTCATACTTGTTTCACGACGTAAGTCACCTTCAACAGGGATCTTGTCGATTTCAGCACGAATCTTGTCTTCTTGATCAGGAGTCAAGTCACGTGTACGAACGTCTTCTGAAACATCAGCGTTTTTAAGTACTTTTTGTGCAGTAGTATTGCCGATACCAAAAATGTAAGTTAAGGCAATAACAATTCTCTTATCACGAGGTAAATCTACACCTGCTATACGAGCCATTAAGTTGCGCCTCCTATTTTATTATCCTTGTCTTTGTTTGTGTTTTGGATCTGCAGAACAAATAACCATGACGCGTCCACGTCTCTTGATTACCTTGCAGTGTTCACACATAGGTTTAACGGATGGTCTTACTTTCATATTGTGGAACCTCCATTCCATTAAAATACTTGTTATCTATATCTATATGTAATTCTTCCCTTGGTTAAATCATAAGGTGACAATTCAACAGTGACCTTATCGCCGGGCAAAATTCTAATATAGTGCATACGGATTTTACCTGACACATGGGCTAGAACAGTAGCTCCATTTTCAAGTTTCACCTTAAACATTGCATTAGGCAATGTTTCTGAAATTGTTCCTTCTACTTCAATGACATCATCTTTTGCCAAAGATATTAACCTCCAATGATCACGGGATTTAGTTCATTTGCATACGGCTCAACATTATACAATGTTTTTACCATAAAGTAAACAAACCAAAGTTAAAAAGTTTTACAGACTTTGTAAAACCTTTTTAACTTCTTTATATACATCATCAATTTCTTGTTCACCATTGATCTTGTGCAACAAGTTTAACTTGTCGTAAAAATCAATAAGTGGAGTATTCATTTCGATGTTTACTTTTAATCTGTTCTTAACAGTTTCAGGTTTGTCATCTTCACGTTGGTAAAATTCATGACCACCGCAAACATCACAAGTACCTTCTACCTTTGTTGGATTGTAGATTTTGTGATATGTTGCTCCACAATTTTTGCAAATATATCTACCAGATAGGCGTTCAACAAGAACCTCTGGTTTAACATCAATATATATTACACCATCGATCGGCTTGTTTACATTTTTTGCAATTGTCTGTAAAGCGTTAGCTTGATCGATAGTTCTTGGAAAACCATCTAACATATATCCGCTCTTTTGAACATCATCTTTGCCTAAACGTTCTTCGACAATAGATTCTGTTACTTCATCAGGAACAAGTTCTCCCTTGTCAATATAAGACTTGGCATCCAAACCAACTTTAGTCTTGTCGGCCATAGCTTGTCTGAACATATCGCCAGTCGAAATATGGACAATATCAAAATCTTCAACAATCTTTTCTGCTTGTGTACCCTTACCAGCACCAGGCAATCCCATCAATATAATGTTCATTCTTTACATCTCCCAACAATTTACTTATCTGATAAACCCAACGTATTCACGTTTCATCAATAGACCTCTAAGTTGACGATCCATCTCAACTGTAACACCAACGATGATAAGTAAACTTGTACCACCTAATCCAATTGATTGAGGTAGGTTAAACAAGTTAGCTGCAAGTAAAGGTAGCAATGAAACTAAACCTAAGAAGATTGAACCTACTGTAGAAAGTCTAAGTAGGACACCATTCATAAATTTAATTGTTTCATTTCCAGGCCAAACACCTGGAATATATGCACCTTGTTTTTGCAAGTTTTCTGATAATTTTTCAGGATTTACTTGAACGAATGCATAGAAGAAAGTAAATAACACAATCAACAACGTATAAAGTAATGATCCTGTAGTTGTTTGCATACTGAATATTTCTGATAGTACTTGGTACCATGAATCTCCACTATGGTTTGCTTGGAATGCCATCAAAATAGTTTGAGGCGTTACGATAAACGAACTAGCGAAGATAACTGGGATAACACCAGCGACGTTGACTTTAAGTGGCAAGAAACTTTCACTTCCGCTACCTGCAGCACGTCTTGTATATTGGATAGGAATTCTTCTACTTGCTTGTTGTACATATGTAACAAACTGAACAACGATCAAGATAAGAATTACTAGTCCAACGATGAATCCGATATTTTTAGCAAGGTCTGCGGAATTGGCATTTTGAATGTAATCACGCCAGATTTGTTGAATTCCAGAAGGGAATCTAGCAACAATACCAGCAAAGATAATTACTGAAACACCATTACCAAGACCTTTATCAGTGATTTGCTCACCAATCCAAGTTAGCAACATTGTACCACCGGTAAGAATAATACCGATTGTAATGAATGCTTGAGCGTTTGGTGTTTTAACCAAATGCAAGCTACTCAATGTGTTGAAACCGGCAGTAATACCGATTGATTGTACGAATCCTAACACAATTGTTAGATATCTTGTTACTTGGTTAAGTTTTCTACGTCCAACTTCACCTTGTTTACTCCATTCAACAAACTTAGGAACGATGTCCATTTGTAACAATTGAACAACAATCTGTGCAGTGATGAATGGTGATACACCCATTGAGAAGATGGAATAGTTTGATAAACCACCACCAGTAACTGTATCAAGCAATGGAACCAAGCCAGATTGACTAACTTTGTCCATTGCTGCAGCGTTAACGCCAGGTACAGTTATCTGAGAACCCAATCGATAAATCACAAGTAACATAAGGGTAAAGAAGATCTTTTGGCGAATTTCTTTAACCTTTAGAGCATCTCTGATAGTTCTAAACATTAGATCACCTCGACTGAGCCACCAGCAGCTTCAATAGCTTTGGTAGCGGCGTCAGAGCTTTTTGCAACTTTAACAGTTAACTTAGCTGATACTTCACCATTGGCAAGTAGCTTAACACCGTTATATTCTTTCTTAACGATTCCAGCTTCTTTTAATGTTTGAAGATTTACTTCAGCGCCGTCACTGAACTTGTTTAAGTCTTTAAGGTTCACAACTGCATATTCTTTGCGGTTGATATTCTTAAATCCACGTTTTGGCATACGACGGAATAAAGGCATTTGTCCACCTTCAAAACCGATACGTGTCTTACCACCTGATCGAGCTAATTGACCTTTTTGTCCACGACCAGCAGTCTTACCAGTACCACTTGAAGTACCGCGACCTAAACGTTTTCTAGAATGTCTTGAACCTTCACTAGGTTTAAGTTCATGTAGTTCCATTCTTGCACCTCCTAATCTATGAATGAATTATTAATCTTTAACTTCTTCAACACTAACTAAATGAGCAATTTTTAAAACAGCACCGCGAATAGCAGGATCATCCGGCTTAACAACAGAACTATTAACTCTTGCAAGTCCTAGTTCTTTAACAGTTTTACGTTGAGCAGGAAGGCGGTGAGCTGCACTTCTAATAAGAGTAATTTTAAGTTTAGCCATTATTACGCACCTTTCTTCTAGTTAAGCAAGTTTTGAGCTGAAATTCCACGCATGTCTGAAACTGTTTCAGCAGTCTTGATTTGTTTTAGTCCTTCGATTGTTGCACGGATAACGTTGATTGGTGTGTTTCTTCCAAGTGATTTACTTGTAATATCACCAACACCGGCTAATTCCATAACGGCACGAACGGAACCACCAGCAGCGATACCAGAACCTTCAACAGCAGGTTTTAGCATGATCTTACCAGCACCGAATCTACCAATTACTTCGTGAGGAATTGTTGATCCGACCATAGGTACGGTAATCAAGTTCTTCTTAGCATCTTCAACAGCTTTACGGATAGCTTCAGGAACTTCTTGTGCTTTACCAGTTCCGAAACCAACGTGGCCATTCTTATCTCCAACGATTACGATGGCTGCAAAACGTAGACGGCGTCCACCTTTAACAACTTTAGTAACACGGTTGATTGAAACAACGCGATCTTCTAACTCTAATTGAGATGGATCGATATATGTCATAAGTTTGGTTTCCTCCTTCTAGAATTTTAGCCCATTTTCACGAGCAGCTTCAGCAAGACTTTGTACACGACCGTGGTATAGGTAACCTGCACGATCAAATACAGCGTCGCTGATTTTAGCAGCTTTAGCTCTTGTTGCAAGTAATGCACCAACAGCAGAAGCTTGTTCAACTTTTGAACCGTCTTTGATTTCTTTATCAAGAGTTGAGGCACTTGCTAGCGTTACACCCTTTACGTCATCAATTAATTGAGCGTAAATGTTTTTGTTCGAACGGAACACATTTAAGCGTGGGCACTCAGCAGTACCAGAGATTTTGGCACGAACGCGTTTTTGACGCTTTTGACGTGCTTTGTTTTTATCTGGTTTTGTAATCACAATTTTCACCTCATAGAATTATTTACTATTTACCAGTTTTACCTTCTTTACGACGTACATATTCATCAACATAACGAATACCTTTACCCTTATATGGTTCTGGGGGACGTACGTCGCGAATCTCAGCAGCAAATTGTCCAACTTTTTGCTTACTAATACCTGAGATGTTGATCTCAGTATTTGAAGGAGATTCGATCTTAATGCCTTCTGGTGCATCCATGTCTACAGGATGTGAGTAACCAACTGAAAGAGTTAGCTTTGTGCCTTTAACTTGGGCACGGTAACCAACACCTCTAAGTTCAAGTTTCTTTTCAAATCCTTCAGTAACACCAAGAACCATGTTGTTTAGGTTTGAACGCATTGTTCCGTGAAGAGCTTTGTCATTGTCGCTTTCACGTGTGAACTTAGCTTCGTTACCTTCAACAGTTAGCTTGATTGCAGGGTTGAAATGTCTTGTAATTTCACCCTTTGGACCTTTAACAGTGATGTTTTCATCATTTTGTGTAATTGTAACGCCTTCTGGAATTTCAATTACTTTATAACCGATACGACTCAAATTTGTGCACCTCCTTGTCCTTAAAAATTATTACCAAACGTAAGCAATTACTTCTCCACCAACGTGTTGTGCACGGGCTTCTTTATCAGTAATTACACCTTTTGAAGTTGAGATAATTGCAATACCTAGTCCATTAAGAACCTTTGGTACATTATCAGCATCAACATAACTACGCAAACCAGGTCTTGAAATACGTTTCAAGCCAGTAATAACGCGTTGTTGATCTTGTCCATATTTAAGGAAAATACGAAGAACACCTTGTTTATTGTCTTCAACAACTTCGTAATCCTTGATAAATCCTTCGTTCTTTAAAATCTCAGTAATGCTCTTCTTAATGTTAGAAGCAGGCACTTCTAGAGATTCATGCTTTACCATATTAGCATTGCGGATACGTGTTAGGTAATCTGCAATAGGATCTGTCATGACCATTTAATTTACCTCCTTGTTATAGTTAAATTCTACCAACTAGCTTTTCTCATACCAGGAATTTGACCGTCGTGAGCTAAATTACGAAGGCAAATACGGCAAAGTTTAAACTTGCGATATACAGAATGTGGACGGCCACAGTTTTCACAACGTGTGTATTCTTGTGATGAAAACTTGGCTGGTCGATGGTTACGTACGATTTGAGATTTCTTAGCCAATTTAATGACCCTCCTTTATTTTGTAAATGGCATTCCGATTTGTGATAGAAGTTCACGTGATTCTTCATCAGAATTAGCTGTTGTTACGATAACAATGTCCAATCCACGAATCTTGTTAACCTTATCATAATCAATTTCTGGGAAAACCAATTGTTCCTTAAGACCTAATGTGTAGTTACCACGGCCATCGAATGAACGAGTATTTACACCACGGAAATCACGAACACGAGGTAGAGCGACATTGATTAGCTTGTCTAAGAAGTCATACATACGATCGCCACGGATTGTAACCTTGGCACCGATTGACATTCCTTCACGAAGTCTGAATCCGGCAATAGATTTCTTTGCTTTTGTAATCAAAGGTTTTTGACCTGCAATAAGTCCTAATTCTTCAACGGCTTCATCAAGGTTCTTTGAGTTAGCAATAGCATCACCAACACCCATGTTAAGAACGATTTTTTCGATCTTAGGTGTTTGCATAATTGATGTGTAATTGAATTTTTCCATCATTGATGGTGTGATTTCTTTTACATATCTTTCTTTTAATGCATTAACCATTTAGTTTTCTCCTTTCTTACTTATCTTCTTTTTTATCAGTTGATTTTGTTGATTTCTTGGCTGTAGATGTTTTCTTAGCTGATCCCTTAACGACTTTAACGTTAGTTGCATCGATAGGTCTTTCAACGTCGACGATTCCACCTTGTGGTTGAGTGTTAGTTGGCTTTGAATGCTTCTTTACAACATGTAAGCCTTTAACAATAACCTTGTTGACAGCAGGTAAAGCTTTAACTACAGTACCTTGCTTGCCTTTGTCATCGCCAGAAATAATTTCAACGTTGTCTCCAGTTTTTACAAACACTATTCAGCACCTCCTGAATTAAATTGTTCTTTTTATAGCACTTCTGGTGCCAATGATACGATCTTCATAAAATCGCTATCACGTAGTTCACGAGCAACGGGTCCGAAGATACGAGTTCCTCTAGGTGTTTTATCAGCATTAATAATAACTGCAGCGTTTTCGTCGAATCTGATGTATGAACCATCTGTACGATGTGCACCTGATACAGTTCTTACGATAACGGCTTTAACAACGTCACCTTTTTTAACAACGCCACCTGGTGTTGCTTGTTTGACAGTAGCGACGATAATGTCACCGATATTTGCTATTTTACGGTTTGAACCACCGAGAACTTTAATAGTTAGAATTTCACGAGCTCCAGAGTTATCTGCAACTTTTAAACGGCTTTCTTGTTGAATCACTTATTAGTCCTCCTCTCGTCAGTATTTAATACTAGATAATAACTGCTTTTTCGACGATTTCTAATAAACGGAAGCGCTTTGTCTTTGACAAAGGTCGAGTTTCCATAATACGAACAACATCGCCCATTTTAGCTTCGTTCTTTTCGTCTTGAACGTAAAACTTCTTAGAGTATTTTACACGTTTGCCATAAACTGGATGTTTCTTGTAAGTTGAAACTTCGACAGTAATTGTCTTGTCCATCTTATCTGAAACAACGCGGCCTTGGTATACTTTACGATTGTTACGAGTTTCTTTTTCGCTCAACGTGAGATCTCCCTTCCTGTTTATTATTTATCGTTGTTTGCTTGATTTTGAACAGTTCTTAATCTTGCGATATTCTTTCTAACAGCCTTTAAACGTGCTGTATTTTCCAATTGACCAGTAGCTTGTTGGAAACGAAGGTTGAATAATTCTTCTTTATATTGCTTAACTTTGTCTTGTAACTCAGTAGCAGTTAGCTCTTTGATTTCACTAGCCTTCATCAGCGCCACCTACTTTCTCTGCTTTAACAAACTTAGTTCTAACTGGAAGTTTGTTTGATGCAAGTCTTAGGGCTTCACGAGCTACTTCTTCAGGAACGCCACCGATTTCAAACATGACTTTTTCACGTTTTACTACGGCAACCCAACCTGCAGGAGCACCTTTACCAGAACCCATACGAACACCTACACCCTTAGCAGTGTATGATTTGTGAGGGAAGATTTTAATCCAAACCTTACCACCACGCTTCATGTAACGAGTCATAGCAACACGAGCTGCTTCGATTTGTCTGTTAGTGATCCAGCTTGAATCAAGTGCTTTCAAACCATATTCACCAAAATCGACGTTCTTACCACCTTTAGCTTCTCCGCGCATCTTGCCACGGAATTCACGACGGTGTTTTACACGCTTTGGTACTAGCATAGATTATTCTCCTTTCCCTTCGTTATTGTCTGTATTGTTATGTTGTGGTTTAGCAGGAAGAATTTCACCACGGTAGATCCAAGTTTTAACACCTAAGTTACCGTATTGAGTCTTTGCTTCAACCCATGCATAATCGATATCTGCACGCAATGTGTGAAGAGGAACAGTTCCCTCTGTATGCCATTCTCTACGAGCCATATCGGCACCGTTTAAACGACCAGATATTTGAATCTTGATACCCTTTGCACCTGCACGACGTGAACGTTGTACGGCTTGACGTTGTGCACGTCTAAATGCGATACGTGCTTCAAGTTGACGAGCAACGTTTTCACCTACAAGTTTTGCATCTAAATCAGGTTTCTTGATTTCAATGATGTTGATGTGAATGTTTCTGTTAACTAATTTGTTTAGTTCGTTACGTAATTTTTCAACTTCGGAACCACCCTTACCAATAACCATACCAGGTTTGGCAGTGTGAATTGAAATAGTAACGTTCTTTGCTGTACGTTCAATTTCGATTCTTGAAACTGAAGCGTTTGAAAGTCTGTCTTCAATATACTTACGAATCTTAAGATCTTCATGTAAGAATGTTGAAAAATCTTTTTCTGCATACCATTTGGCATCCCAGTCACGGATAACGCCGACACGGAATCCGACTGGATTAATCTTTTGACCCACTCAAGTTACCTCCAATACTAATCTTTTTCTGTTACTACAACTGTAATGTGACTTGTTCTTTTGTTAATTGGTGATGCTGAACCTTTTGCTCTAGGACGGAAACGTTTTAGAGTAGGACCTTCGTCAACGAATGCTTCGCTAACTACGAGGTTTTGTGCATCTAAATCAAAGTTGTGTTCTGCGTTTGCAATTGCAGATTTAAGAGCCTTGGCAACAATAGGAGAGCCTGCTCTTGGTGTGAATTGCAAAATTGCTAATGCCTCAGCAGCGTTCTTGTTTCTGATCAAGTCAATAACAAGACGGGCTTTACGAGGTGCAATACGAACATTTTTCACTACGGCTGTTGCCGATGTAATTTCTTGTTCTGCCATCATTTAGTCTCCCTTCTTATTACTTAGCTGCTGTTTTCTTATCGTCAGTTCCATGACCATGGAATGTACGTGTTGGAACGAATTCGCCCAACTTGTGGCCAACCATATCTTCTTGGATATAAACTGGCACATGTTTACGCCCATCATGAACTGCAATAGTGAATCCTACAAAACTAGGAAAAATTGTTGAACGTCTTGACCATGTCTTGATAACTGACTTCTTTTCAGAATCTTGTTGAGCATCGATCTTCTTTAGAAGATGTGCATCAGCGAATGGTCCCTTTTTTAAACTACGACTCATCTTATGTCCTCCTTATATTATTCTTGCGAAATGATTACTTACCTTTTCTATGACGAACAATAAGTTTCTCAGATTTGGCATGAGTTGAACGAGTTTTCTTACCAAGAGTCTTCTTACCCCATGGTGACATAGGAGATGGATGACCGATAGGAGCTTTACCTTCACCACCACCGTGTGGGTGATCGTTAGGGTTCATAACTGAACCACGAACTGTAGGTCTGAAACCTAACCAACGTTTGCGACCAGCTTTACCAATCTTAATTAATTCATGTTGTTCATTACCAATAGCACCAACAGTAGCGCGGCAAGTTGAAAGGATCATACGAACTTCACCAGAAGGTAAACGTAGTAATGAGTACTTTCCATCTCTACCTAACAATTGGATTGATGTACCAGCAGAACGGCCTAATTGACCACCCTTACCAGGTTTCAATTCAACATTATGCAAGATTGTACCAACAGGAATGTTAGCTAATGGAAGAGCATTACCTGGTTTGATATCTGCTTCAGTACCTGATTGAACTTTTTGTCCAACTTCAAGGCCCTTAGGAGCTAAGATGTATGACTTAACACCATCTGAATAGTGTAATAATGCAATGTTAGCTGTACGGTTTGGATCGTATTCGATTGCCTTAACTGTAGCAACTACATCATCTTTAGTACGTTTGAAATCAATGATACGGTAGTGTTGCTTGTGACCACCACCACGGTGACGAACTGTAATATGACCGTATGAGTTACGACCAGCTGTATGGCTTTGTGATTCTAACAATGTCTTTTCAGGAGATTTCTTTGTAATCTCAGCAAAGTCAGAACCTGTCATATTACGACGACCGTTTGTGGTTGGTTTATACTTGATAATCGCCATTATTTGACCTCCTTAATTATTCTTCATCAAAAATCTTAATTTCGTCTGAATCTTCAGTAAGTGTAACAATAGCTTTACGACGTTTTGCTGTAAATCCAACATAACGACCTTGGCGCTTCTTCTTACCTGAAACATTCATAATATTTACTTTTTTAACTTTTACACCGAAGATTTCTTCAATAGATTGTCTAACGTTAACTTTGTTAGCATCAAGAGCAACATCAAATGTGTATTTCTTGTCTGCCATTGCATCCATTGAGCCTTCAGTAACGACTGGGCGAATAATTACGTCTCTTGCACTCATTATCCGAGCACCTCCTCAATTTTAGAAAGTGCTGCTTGTGTAACGACTAACTTGTTAGCGTTGATAACATCAAGAACGTTTACACCTTCTGGTGCTACAACTGTAACTTTATCAATATTTCTTGCTGATAAAGCAACGTTATCGTTTCCGTCTTCAAGAACAACTAAAGCCTTGTTGTCAGCACCTACTTTTGTAAGTAATTGTGCAAATGATTTTGTACTTGGCTTGTCATATGAAATTGAGTCGATAACGATCATGTTACCGTCAGCAGCTTTTTGTGAAAGTACAGACTTCAATGCTAAACGGCTAATCTTTCTAGGAAGATGGTATGCGTAAGATCTAGGTGTGGGACCGAAAACAGTACCACCGCCAACCCATTGTGGTGAACGGATTGATCCTTGACGAGCACGACCTGTTCCTTTTTGACGCCATGGTTTCTTACCACCACCACGTACTTCAGAGCGGTTTTTAACATCATGTGTACCTTGTCTTAATGTAGCACGTTGCATGATAACAGCATCTGTAACTACACTATCGTTTGGTTCAATACCAAAGATTGAATCATTGGCTTCAACAGTACCATTTTCAGCACCGCTGTTTTTATAGGCTGTGATTTTTGTCATAACTCAGTTCCTCCTTCCTATTTTGTATTAGCTTTAATAGCTGTTTGAATTTTAACTAGTGAATTGTTAGCACCAGGGACATTACCCTTGATCAAGATAGCATTTTTATCTGCATCTACTCTAACGATTGCTAAGTTTTGTGTTGTAACGCGGTTGTTACCCATACGTCCGGGAAGCATCTTACCTTTGAATACACGGTTGATGATGGCACCCATTGAACCAGCAACACGGTGATATCTAGAACCGTGAGTTTCTGGACCTCTAGATTGACCAAATCTCTTAATGTTACCTTGCATTCCATGTCCCTTTGTTGTACCTGTAACGTCGACAATGTCACCTGAATTAAATGTGTCTACTGAAACTTCTCCACCTAATTCGTAATCTCCCATTTCAACATCGCGAAATTCGCGTGTGTAATGTTTAGGAGTTGTGTTTGCCTTTTGCGCATGACCTTTGGCAGGCTTGTTAGTTAGAACTTCACGACGGTCTTCAAAGCCAAGTTGAATAGCTTCATAACCATCTGATTCTACTGTTTTCACTTGAGTAACAACATTAGGTGTTGCTTCAACAACTGTAACAGGAACTAATTCGCCGTTATCACTGAAAATTTGAGTCATTCCAATTTTCTTACCAAGAATTCCTTTTCTGGCCATGTTTGCACCTCCAATAATTTATTTTTGTTTATTATAATTTGATTTCGATATCTACACCAGATGGTAGATCTAACTTCATTAATGAATCAACTGTCTTAGGTGATGGATTAACGATGTCAATAAGTCTCTTATGTGTACGCATTTCGAATTGTTCTCTAGCATCTTTATGCTTATGCGGTGAACTCAACACTGTATATAGTGAACGTTCTGTTGGTAAAGGAATTGGACCTGAAATTTCAGCACCAGTTCTCTTTGCTGTTTCCACAATCTTGTCAGCTGATTGATCTAAGATACGATGTTCGTAAGCCTTCAAGCGAATGCGAATTTTTTGACTTGCCATGGGGTTACCTCCTTTTTGTCTCTTTCAAGATGACCGGCTCAGTGAAAATATCCAACAGCTCTGCCGTGGCAAAGCGGCCGGGCGTGTCGCAACCTCTCACTTCTATGCCGTCGATATTTATTAAATACCTATAGGCGCATACTTCTCCTATGAAATAAGCACTTTTCTTATAATACACGATTGAACCGGCATTATCAAGGAATTTTTAGGTATTTAAACTTAAAAATCTCTATTCAATGCCAAATGAAAACATTGTGTCATAATTGAATTAACTACTAATATAGTAAGGAAAACATTATGTTAAAAAACTTTTCAGTCCAACAGAAGTTATTCTACGCTCAATTGATCGTAAATTCTATAATAGTTTTACTTTTTTCTTTTATAAAGGGGAATTCTCTTTATATGCTTTTGCTTCTCTTCAATATTCTGGGATTGTTCGTAACTCAATCCAACCTACGATCCACCCTTGCGAAAATCAATTGGGCAATTCAAGCCTTTGCTCAAGCGATGCTGATTCCCTTCTCAGTCTCTTACCTGATAATCTTGACCAAATCATTTATCAATTGGCAGTCTCCTTTTGGACTGACTGTTGTGATCGCGTATTCTGTGATCATGTACATACCGTATACTTATATGTTGATAGTTCCAGTTAAGACAGCTCTCATGAGAATCGTCTTGTTGATTTTTTCTTTCTTTTTTACTGCCAGCTCAGCACTGGATTTAATGGTCGATAGCACAGAATTAGCTTCCATGTCTATCATCAAGACATTATCGAATACTATTTTTGATGGGGCAATCATCATGATGATCATGGTTCTAGTAGCCATGTATGCGTGGGGATATGGGTTCCCAAAGTATCGACTATCAAAAAATATAAATCATTGGGCCTTTGCAGCTATTTGTTTGTTTACGATCTGGTTTGCACTCTGGAATGCTTTTGCCAGTGGAAATACCATGCTTGCCTCATTAGTAACCTTTAGTATTAAAAATTTGCATTTTACCGCTAATAATATTTTAGGTGGTTTGGAAGCTGGAATCGCAGAAGAATTTATATTTAGATTTGGGATCCTGACTATCCTGATGAAAGCTTTCTATAATAGTAGAAACAGGTTCATTTATTCCGCAGTAATCAGCAGTATCTTGTTTGGATTAATGCACGGAATGAATATTTTTGCTGGTCAAGATCTGGGTAATACTATTACCCAAGTTATCTTTGCTTTCGCATTTGGAATGTATTTAGCTGCAGTATATTTGTACACCAATGCATTTTACTTAACGGTCTTTTTCCACGCACTGATCGATGTACTAGTTTTTCTTTCATCCTCAAACCAATTGATGACTGGAAAAATCAATTTGGATAGTATCATTATTACCGTTGCAGAATCGACTGTCTTTATAATCATCGCAATTTTATTATTAGTGAATAGCCAAAAGAAACAAAACCAAACATTTCAATTATTTTATTAGACAACAAAAAAACCAAAGCCTAAGCTTTGGTTTTTTAATTGACTAAATTAGTCTTCTGCAGGTGTGCCACCATTTTTCTTGATAATGTCAGCTTGAATTGACTTAGGAACCTTTTCGTAATGGTCAAATACCATTGTGAAAGTACCACGGCCTTGTGTAGCTGAACGAAGTGTAGTAGCATAACCGAACATTTCTGAAAGTGGAACATATGAGTTGATAAGTTGAGCGTTTCCACGTTCTTCCATACCTTCGATACGTCCACGACGAGCTGTAACTTGTCCCATAACATCACCTAAGTAATCTTCTGGTGTTACAATTTCAACCTTCATGATAGGTTCAAGAATAACAGCACCAGCTGACTTAGCAGCGTTACGTAGAGCAATAGAAGCAGCAATCTTGAAGGCAGCTTCAGATGAATCGACTTCGTGGTATGAACCATCATACAACTTAGCCTTAACATCGATTAATGGATATCCGGCAAGAACACCGTTTTCCATAGCTTCTTTCAATCCTTGTTCTACTGAAGGAATGTATTCACGAGGAACAACACCACCAACGATAGCATCTTCGAATTCGAAGCCTTTTCCTTCTTCATTAGGTGTAAATTCGATCCATACGTCACCATATTGACCTTTACCACCAGATTGACGAACGAATTTACCTTGAGCTTTAGTAGCTTGAGTAAATGTTTCACGGTAGGCAACTTGTGGTTCACCAACTTTAGCGTCAACCTTGAATTCACGCTTCATACGGTCAACCATGATATCCAAGTGAAGTTCTCCCATTCCTGAGATCAATGTTTGACCTGTTTCAGGGTTTGTTTCAGCTTGGAAAGTTGGATCTTCTTCGGATAGTTTTTGGATGGCAACATCCATCTTATCTCTATCTTCTTTTGATTTAGGTTCGATAGAAACTTGGATAACTGGATCTGGAATATCCAATGATTCAAGAATCAATGGATCATCAACGTCTGTCAATGAGTCACCAGTAGTTGTGTTCTTCAAACCGATAACGGCACAGATATCACCAGAGAAAACTTCTGGGATTTCTTTACGGTGGTTAGAATGCATTTGTAGCAAACGACCAACACGTTCACGCTTATCTTTTGAAGCATTAAGAACGTAAGAACCTGATTCAAGTGATCCTCTATATACACGGATGTATGTTAGACGACCAACGAATGGGTCAGTAGCAATCTTAAATGCCAAACCAGCAAATGGTTTGCTGTCGTCAGCTTGCAATTCTACTTCACTACCATCAGCAGGGTTAGTAGCATTGTAAGGACGAACTTCAAGTGGTGATGGAAGGTAATCAACAACCGCATCCATCAACATTTGAACACCCTTGTTCTTGAAGGCAGACCCTGCAAGTACAGGGAAGAATTTCAAGTCGATTGTAGCTTTACGAATTGCAGCACGGATTTCATCGTTAGAAATTTCAGCACCATCAAGATACTTTTCCATGATTCCGTCATCAACGTCAGCAACAGCTTCGATCAATTCGCCACGTTTCTTCTTAGCTTCTTCAACATATTCGTCAGGAACATCAACTGTATCCCACTTTGTACCTAATTCATCTTCGTCATAAAGGTCAGCCTTCATTTCGATAAGATCAATAACACCTTCAAAGTTATCTTCAGCACCGATAGGCATTTGGATAGCATGAGCGTTAGCATCTAGTCTTTCGTGAAGTGTTTCAACTGAGTAGTCGAAGTTAGCACCGATCTTATCCATCTTGTTAACGAAAACAATACGTGGAACACCGTATGTTGAAGCTTGACGCCAAACATTTTCAGTTTGTGGTTCAACACCAGATTGTGCATCAAGAACTGTGATGGCACCATCTAAAACACGAAGTGAACGTTCAACTTCGATTGTGAAGTCAACGTGTCCTGGGGTATCGATGATGTTGATACGGTTACCTTTCCATTCAGCAGTTGTAGCAGCTGATGTAATAGTAATACCACGTTCTTGTTCTTGGGCCATCCAGTCCATTTGTGAAGCACCATCATGAGTTTCACCAATTTTATGGATTTTACCAGTATAGTACAAAATACGTTCTGTTGTTGTTGTTTTACCAGCATCAATATGGGCCATGATACCGATATTACGAGTTTCTTCTAATGGAAATTCACGTTTATTAGCCATTGAGAACTATATCTCCTTTTGTGTGATCTGAATTCTACCAACGATAATGAGCAAAGGCACGGTTGGCATCAGCCATCTTATGAGTGTCTTCACGTTTCTTAACTGCAGCACCAGTATTGTTAGCTGCATCCATGATTTCGTTTGCTAATCTTTCGTCCATTGTGTGTTCACCACGTAAACGAGCATAACTTACGATCCAGCGTAAACCTAATGTTGTACGACGGTCTGGACGTACTTCAATAGGAATTTGGTAGTTAGAACCACCAATACGGCGAGCCTTAACTTCTAGAACTGGCATAACATTGTTCATGGCTTCTTCGAAGACATCCAATGGTTCGTTACCAGTCTTATCTTTGATGATGTCAAATGCGCGGTAAAGAATTGTTGAGGCTGTACCTCTTTTACCGTCATACATCAAATGGTTGATCAAGCGTGTTACTAATTTTGAGTTGTACATTGGGTCAGGCAAAACGTCACGTTTTGGAGCGCTACCTTTTCTTGGCATATTAAATTCCTCCGTTATTATTCTTAACTAATTATTTCTTAGGTTTCTTAGCACCGTATTTTGAACGGCTTTGCATACGTCCATCAACACCGGCTGTATCAAGAGCACCACGAACAACGTGATAACGAACACCAGGTAGATCCTTTACACGACCACCACGGACAAGAACAACACTATGCTCTTGCAAGTTGTGTCCGATACCAGGAATATATGCTGTTACTTCGATAAGGTTTGATAATCTAACACGGGCATACTTACGTAAAGCTGAGTTAGGTTTCTTAGGTGTCATTGTTCCGACACGAGTTGCAACACCACGTTTTTGTGGTGCTGGGTTCTTTGTAGCAATTTTCTTCATACTGTTGTAGCCGTAGTTCAATGCAGGTGCATCAGACTTTGAAGTTTGTGACTTACGGCCTTTACGTACTAATTGGTTAATTGTAGGCATTCAAAGTTCCTCCTAAAAATTTTAAGTACACACATCCAGGTGGTTCACAATTTTTGAAAAATAATAAACCACTAGCGTGGCATACCTTTTGAGCTTATATTTATAAACAAAACTATTCTTGCTGCCAATAAAAGCACGTCTATTAGAATACCATCTAGAAATGATAGTGTCAACGTAACTTTATAAGAAAATTGCTGATTAAATCACGTAATCTATTTTGAGGTGATAAAAATGCAATTACTGCTGTACATAACAATCTTCTTTTCAGGTGCTTGTCTAGTTTCGTTTTTGAACGTAGTCGGAAGTGAGGACCTTGACCAACTCTTTAGTTTACGCAGATCCCACTGCGATTTTTGTCAAAAACAATTATCGTTGATAAATATCATTCCTATTTTAAGCTATTTAAAACAATTTGGTAAGAGCAATTGCTGCAATAATCCAATTTCCTTGATATATCCTCTAACTGAGACATTGGGAGGGATATTTTTACTTTTGTTCTATATTTTGAAAAACGATTTTTGGTTTATCTTACCAATTTTCGCCACATTGATCTTGTTGGCTTTTTCAGATTATTACAAGGGCTACATCTACCCGTATTATTATTTATTGCTATTACCTGCTTTTATCATGCACATCACACATTTATATTATCTACAAGCATTGATATTTTTAATACTACTCAAAATTTTTCAAATGCTAGTCAACGGAATCGGCTCCGGAGATATCGATGTTCTAGTGATGGTCTGCTTATTGTTTGGAATTCCATTTGCTATTAAAGCGTTGCTATTTGCATGCATCTTTTGCTTAGTTGTTTTTTCAATCAATCAAAAAAGATCATTTAGATTCATCCCCTATTTAACAGTTTCAATAGGAGTAAACTATCTGATCTTTGATTTAAAAATATTTAGTTTTCCGGAATTATTCCAATTTGGGCTAACCAATTAAGGCATAGTCCCCACCATTTAGATGCTTGACGATTTAATTTATCGGTTCCACCTGGTGCTTGTGTTTGATAAGTGGCTAATGACAATCCGTGGGGGCCACTAGAAAATAGATGCATCTCAAACGGAATATTTAATTCTTCCAATTTATTCGCATAAGCTAACGAATTAGTTACTGGAACCGTTCCATCGGTCACAGTTTGCCAGATGAAACAAGGCTTGCCATTGGCTGTTAGTGTGTCTTGTGCTTTCCAAAATAGTTTATCTGGACTGATTTTTTCAACATCTGAGATTTCTTTAGGCCAACCTAAAGTCATATCGACAACTGAATATCCCATGATATTAGCCGCAGGCATTACTGAGATTTCATGATCAAAAATTTGTTGCTTAGTCTTGGCATTGGTCATAAGCGAATTGAAGTTGGCAACGATTTGTCCTCCGGCAGAGAATCCAATCAATAAGATTTTGTCCAAATCAATTTGTTTAGATTGAGCCTGAGTTTGAACCCAGTTCAACGTTGTTGCTAATTCTTGAAGTGCTAAAGGATAAACTGACTTATTATCTTCTAGCAATTGGTAATGAAATACTAGCGAATGAATTCCAGCGGCTGCAAATTTCATTGCGATTGGTTGAGATTCACGGTCAGTATGGAATTTGAATGCACCGCCAGGAATAATAATTGCCAACGGATGTTTAACTTCTTTGTCGTAATCTTTGATGATATCAAGCCAATAAGCATCTAGGCCAAACTTGTTTCCCTGATATTCAAGCGTTTCTTTTTCTAACATACAATTCCTCCATCTCGTATTTAATAACCTTCTGTCAAGTAAATTAACACACTTTGGAGTTTTGCAAAAGTCTTGGAGGTAATTGATCGTTGCACCAAAAAAGCTGCTGTGGCATAAACCACAACAGCTTTTTGAAAATCAGCTATTCAACTGATTATTTATTTTTTTCTTCTTGCTTCTTAGCATCTTCAGCTTTCATTTGCTCTTCGATGTCAGAAATTGTGTAGGCTCCGTTTAAAGAGTTTGCTGCCATAGGACCTGTCTTCTTAGGTTCCATGTGGTTGTACTTAGCCATACCAGTACCTGCAGGGATAAGTTTACCAATAATAACATTCTCTTTAAGTCCAAGAAGTGGATCATTCTTACCACGAATTGATGCGTCAGTAAGAACTCTAGTTGTTTCCTGGAATGAAGCAGCAGACAAGAAACTGTTTGTTTCAAGTGAGGCTTTAGTAATACCAAGCAATACTGGACGTCCTGTAGCAGGAACTCCACCCTTGATCAAAGTATCACGGTTGTGATCTGTGAATTGAGAGATATCCATTAATTCACCTGGCAATACATCTGTATCACCTGGATCAAGAACACGGATCTTACGAAGCATTTGTCTGATCATAACCTCGAAATGCTTATCAGAAATATCAACACCTTGCATACGGTAAACTCTTTGAACTTCTGCAAGTAGATAATTTTCTGTTGTTTGAACGTTTGTGATCTTGATTAATTCCTTAGGATCGATTGAACCTTGTGTCAACTTAGAACCACGAGTGATGACGTCACCTTCGGCAACAGCAACACTTGATGTATAAGGAACACTGTAAGTTCTTGAATCGATCTTACCTTCAACGGTAATTTCCTTAGTATGTTCTGCAGGGTTTTCATCGATGGCAGTAATTGTACCGTCAACTTCTGAAATAACTGCAAGACCTTTAGGATTTCTTGCTTCAACGATTTCTTGAACACGAGGAAGACCTTGTGTAATATCATCGCCACCAGCAACACCACCAGTATGGAAGTTACGCATTGTTAGCTGTGTACCTGGTTCACCGATTGATTGAGCAGCAACAGTACCGACTGCTTCACCAATTTCAACTTCTTCACCAGTAGCAAGGTTACGGCCGTAACATTTCTTACATACACCGTGTTTTGTGTTACATGTAAATGCTGAACGAATAGTAACTGTTTGAACACCGGCATCAACGATCTTTTGAGCCATGTCTTCATCCATTAGGACTCCACGAGGGACAATTACTTCACCAGTTGAAGGATCTTTAACTGTCTTTTGTGTATAACGTCCTACTAAACGGTCAAATAATGGTTCGATCATATCTGTACCTTCAGTAATAGCACTTACTTCAAGTCCACGATCAGTACCACAATCTTCTTCACGTACGATAACATCTTGAGCAACATCAACTAGACGACGAGTTAAGTAACCTGAGTTGGCTGTCTTCAAGGCTGTATCGGTCATACCTTTACGAGCACCGTGAGTTGACATGAACATTTCCAAAACAGATAGTCCTTCACGGAAGTTAGAAATAACAGGGATTTCCATCATACCACCGTTAGGGGCAGCCATAAGTCCACGCATACCGGCAAGCTGTGTAAAGTTTGAGATATTACCACGGGCACCAGAGTCAGACATCATTGAGATAGGGTTTGTTGGATCAAATGAGTCGATAAGCTTTTGTTGAATATCGTCCTTTGTTTCGTTCCAAACACTAATAACACGATCATGACGTTCTTGGTCAGTGATAAGTCCACGACGGAATTGTTTTGAAATTGAAGCAACTTGTTTGTGGGCCTTTTCAATGATTTCTGGTTTTTCAGTCAAGTTAGGAACATCTGTAACACCAACTGTTAATCCAGAATATGTACAGATTGTGTAACCTAATTGTTTCATATCATCAAGTAATTCTGATGTTCTTTGAACACGGTAAACTTTGAAGATTTGGGCAATGATGTCACTTAAATAACTACTCTTAAGTGGGTCAATAAGTTCCATTTCATCCAAACGGTCTTCAATGTTTTGACCTTTTTCAAGGAAGTACTTGTCAGGAACACCATTGATAAGATTATCATCAGTAGGTTCATTCAAGTATGGGAAGTCTTCAGGAAGAATTTCGTTAAAGATTACTTTACCAACACTGGTGATCATAACCTTATCACGTTGATCTTCTCTAAATGGCTTATTAGGCATTGATGCAACCGAGATACCAATTCTTGTATGGTAGTGAACTTGTCCGTTCAACAAGGCCATCTTAACTTCATTGATATCTTTGAAGATCTTACCTTCGCCATCCATATGTCTTGTTTCAATTGTTAGATAATAGTTACCTAAAACAACGTCCTGTGATGGTGTAACGATAGGTTTACCATCTTTAGGAGCAAGGATATGGTGAGCAGCAAGCATCAACATACGTGCTTCAGCTTGAGCTTCGTCTGATAGTGGCACATGGACAGCCATCTGATCACCATCAAAATCGGCATTATAAGCTTCACAAGCAAGTGGATGTAGACGAATTGACTTACCATCAACCAATACAGGTTCAAAAGCTTGGATACCAAGTCTATGAAGCGTAGGGGCACGGTTAAGCAATACTGGACGTTCTTTGATTACATCTTCAAGAACATCCCAAATGTCATCATCTTGACGATCAATTTTTCTTCTAGCATTTTTAACGTTAGAAGCAATTTCTCTTTTAACTAATTCATGCATTACGAATGGTTTGAATAATTCCAAAGCCATTTCACGAGGAAGTCCACATTGATAGAACTTCAATGTAGGACCAACATCGATAACAGAACGACCTGAATAGTCAACACGCTTACCAAGTAAGTTCTGACGGAAACGTCCTTGCTTACCTTTAAGCATATGTGAGAGTGACTTCAATGGTCTGTTACCAGGACCAGTAACAGGACGTCCACGACGACCGTTATCGATCAAAGCATCAACAGCTTCTTGAAGCATTCTCTTTTCATTTTGAACGATGATATTAGGAGCATTTAAGTCCAACAATCTCTTCAAACGGTTGTTTCTGTTAATTACACGACGGTACAAATCGTTCAAATCGGAAGTGGCAAAACGGCCACCTTCAAGTTGAACCATTGGACGAAGATCTGGTGGGATAACTGGAATAGCATCCATTACCATCCATTCTGGTTTGTTACCAGAATTTTGGAAAGCACTCAAAATATCTAATCGTCTGATTGCACGTGTACGTTTTTGACCTTGAGCAGTCTTTAAGACTTCACGAAGATCTTTAACTTCTTCTTCCATGTCAACTTGACTAAGAAGTTCTCTGATACCTTCAGCACCCATCTTGGCAACAAACTTGTTGCCAAATTCTTCACGCTTCTTACGGTATTCAGATTCAGTTAGTAATTGTTTCTTTTCTAGGTCTGTATCACCTGGATCAATAACTACGTATGAAGCAAAGTAGATTACTTCTTCAAGGTTTCTTGGGCTCATGTCCAAAACTAGTCCCATACGTGATGGAATACCCTTGAAGTACCAGATATGTGTAACAGGAGCTGCTAATTCAATGTGTGCCATTCTTTCACGGCGAACTTTTGAACGAGTAACTTCAACACCACAGCGATCACAAACAATACCCTTATAGCGGATACGTTTGTACTTACCACAGGCACATTCCCAGTCTTTAGTTGGTCCAAAAATTCTTTCATCGAATAGACCATCTTTTTCTGGCTTCAAAGTACGGTAGTTGATTGTTTCGGGTTTCTTAACTTCACCATAAGACCAACTGCGGATCTTATCTGGAGAAGCCAAACCAATTTGCATACTTTCAAATTTATTAACGTCTATCAAAAGGTAACCTCCCTAACATGCTAAATTTTGACTATTATTCTGATTTTGTACCTTGCGAATTGTTAGATTGAACAGATGAGTTGTTATCCTCTGCTTCTAACTTCTTAGCTTCTTCTTCAGCACGTTTTTGTTCTTGTTGCTTAGCAAATTTAGATAGAGCGTCGATGCTTACTGTATCGTCGTCTTCATCCATATCTCTAAGTTCGATTTCTTTTTGATCGTTATCTAGAACTTTCATATCAAGTCCAAGAGCTTGCAATTCTTTGACAAGAACACGGAATGATTCAGGAACACCAGGCTTAGGAATACTTTCGCCCTTAACGATTGCTTCATAAGTCTTAACACGTCCAACAATATCATCAGACTTGTATGTCAAGATTTCTTGAAGTGTATAAGCGGCACCATAAGCTTCAAGAGCCCAAACTTCCATTTCACCAAATCTCTGTCCACCGAATTGAGCTTTACCACCAAGTGGTTGTTGAGTAACTAATGAGTAAGGTCCGATTGAACGAGCATGTAACTTATCATCAACCATGTGAGCTAGTTTCAAGTAGTACATGACACCAACAGCAACACGGTTCTTGAATGGTTCACCTGTACGTCCATCATAAAGAATTGACTTACCATCAGAATCCATATCAGCTTCTTTAACGATGTCCCAAAGTTCTTCATTACTTACACCATCGAAAACAGGTGTGGCAACGTGAATACCAAGTTTTCTAGCAGCCATTCCTAAATGAAGATCAAGAACTTGTCCGATATTCATACGGGATGGAACACCCATTGGGTTCAATAGGATATCAACTGGAGTACCGTCTGGCATGTATGGCATATCTTCTTCAGGGACAACGATTGAAACAGTACCCTTGTTACCATGACGACCAGACATCTTGTCACCAACTTGAATCTTACGTTTTTGAGTGATGTAGACACGAACCATCATGTTTACACCAGGGTTCAATTCATCGCCAGCTTCACGTGTAAATACCTTAACGTCTTGGATAATACCGCCACCACCGTGAGGTACACGGAGTGATGTATCACGAACTTCACGAGCTTTTTCACCGAAAATAGCGTGCAGTAGACGTTCCTCAGCAGATAATTCAGTAACACCTTTAGGAGTTACCTTACCAACTAAGATATCGCCGTCACGTACTTCGGCACCAATACGAATAACACCGAATTCATCAAGATCTTTAAGTGACTCTTCACCGACGTTAGGAATTTCACGAGTGATTTCCTCAGGTCCAAGTTTAGTATCACGTGCTTCTGATTCATATTCTTCAATATGAATTGAAGTATAAGCATCTTCACGAACTAATTTTTCTGAAAGAACGATAGCATCTTCGTAGTTATACATGTTCCAAGTCATGAAAGCGATAAGTGGGTTTTGACCTAAAGCCAATTCTCCACCTTCCATGGCAGGACCATCACAAATGATATCTCCAGCCTTAACTTTTTCGCCCTTACGAACGATTGGTCTTTGGTTGTATGATTTACCATTATTTGAACGACGGAATTTTGTAACTTTATATTCATCGATCGTGCCGTCATCGTCACGTTCGATAGTAACTTTTTTAGCATCAACATATTGCACGGTTCCGGCATGATCTGCAAGAAGTGCAGCACCAGAATCATGAGCAGCAATATATTCCATACTTGTACCAACAAGTGGTGCATGTGGATTGATCAAAGGAACAGCTTGACGTTGCATGTTAGCACCCATCAAGGCACGGTTCGAGTCATCATTTTCCAAGAAAGGAATACATGCTGTTGCAACTGAAACTACCTGACGAGGTGAAACGTCCATGTAATCGACTTTTTCAGCAGTTGTTTCAATGTTGTCATCCTTGTGACGAGCCAAAATTGTTGGTTCAGCAAAGGCACCATCGTCAGTCAACTTAGTATTAGCCTGAGCAACGATATAGTTATCTTCTTCATCAGCTGTTAAGTAATCGATCTTATCAGTAACTTTATGCGTATCCCATGAAACACGACGATATGGAGTTTCAATAAATCCATATTTATTAACAATAGCGTATGAAGCCAAGTTGTTAATAAGTCCAATATTAGGACCTTCAGGAGTTTCAATTGGGCACATACGACCATAGTGAGTATAGTGAACGTCACGAACTTCATATCCGGCACGGTCACGAGTTAAACCACCAGGTCCAAGGGCTGATAGACGGCGCTTGTGTTCTAGCTCACCAAGTGGGTTAGTCTGATCCATGAACTGTGAAAGTTGTGATGAACCAAAGAATTCCTTGATTGAAGCTACAACTGGACGAATGTTGATCAATTGTTGAGGTGTAACAGTTGATGAGTCTTGAATTGACATTCTTTCACGTACAACACGTTCCATACGTGACAAACCAATTCTAAATTGGTTTTGAAGTAATTCACCGACTGAACGAATACGACGGTTACCCAAGTGATCAATATCATCTGTTGAACCGATACCTTCTTTTAAGTTCAAGAAGTAGTTCAAGCCAGCTAAGATATCAGCAACTTGGATTGTACGATTGTGTTCGTCAATATGACCGTTTCCGATGATATTAACAACTTTTTCGTTATCTTCTTTTGAGTAGATCTTGATGATTTGAAGTGTAACAGGATCTGTTTGAGCACCCTCATCAGAAGGTTGAACAGTAACTGTCTTGAAATCGTCACGATCTAAGAATGGGCTCAATTTGCTCATTGCATCACGGTCGATAACTGTATCTTTAGCTAAAACAACTTCACCTGTATCAGGGTCAGCCAATGTTTCAGCCAATGTTTGATTCAATAGACGTGTCTTTAAGTTTAGCTTCTTGTTGATCTTGTAACGACCAACTGGAGCCAAGTCATATCTACGTGGATCGAAGAATCTAGCATATAGCAATGAACGAGAACTGTCAGCAGTCTTAGGTTCACCAGGACGAAGTCTTTCATAGATATCCTTTAAAGCTTCTTCAACACGTGAATCAGAAGTATCTTTATGTACATCTTTTTCAAGAGTGAGGTTCAAAGTATCATTTTCGCCAAAAATATCAAGAATCTCAGCATCTGAACCAAAACCAAGAGCACGAACAAGTTCTGTGATCAAAAGTTTTCTAGTTCTATCAATTCTGACATATCCTAATCCTTTAGCATCTGTTTCATATTCCAACCATGCACCACGGTTAGGAATAACAGTAGTTCCCCAACTTACACGGCCGTTCTTATCAGTATCAGTATTGTAGTAGATACCAGGAGAACGAACTAATTGAGAAACGATAACACGTTCAGCACCATTAATAATGAAAGTACCTTGGTCAGTCATTATTGGGAAGTCGCCAAAGAACACGTCTTGAGTCTTGATTTCGCCAGTTTCGTGGTTAGTCAATTTCAAAGTAACGTGCAATGGGGCTGAATAATTAGCATCATGTTGTCTAGCTTCTTCAACTGTATACTTAGGTTCTAGCAGTTTGTAGTCAACATATTCCAAAGAAAGATTTCCAGCAAAATCATCGATTGGCATAACATCATCAAACATGTCTTTTAGACCTTCGTCTAAAAACCAGTTGTATGAATTCTTTTGAATGTCAATAAGATTTGGTAGTGGAAGTACTTCCTTGATCTTGGCATAACTACGACGAACACGGTGTGCACCATAATTTACGTTATGAAAAGTCAAATTCTTCACCTCAACATTTATTTTTGCCAAAACTTGAAGCCGCAAGAAATATTACAATTTGGTTACAAATTGCATGTAAACGGTTTTTCTACCTAATTTTAGGCAAAAAAAAACCAAAAATAGAAACTAATTCTATTTTTGCTTTTTCTATACGGCATCGCCACGGACAATAGATCGCGGTTTGCGTTTTGAACTTTAAATCTCAAAAGTAATATTACTAGCCTAAAACTAATTTGTCAATGGTAAAGCTTAATTAATTTTTGACCTTATCGTCGCTCTTTTGATTGTTTTTATTTTTCTTACTATTTGAACTCTTTGGCTTTGCAATCGTGATATCGATCTTGCCCTTCTTTGAGCCAACTTTGATAGTGTCTCCTTCAGTGATGTTGTTCATCAACAACAATTCACTGACTGGATCTTCAATCTCACGTTGGATAGTTCTTCTCATTGGACGTGCACCATATTCTGGATTGTAACCATCTTTAACTAGATCATCGTAAGCAGATGGTGAGATCGATAATTCGATATTTCTTTCAGCCAATCTCTTTCTAAGATTGTTACTCATGATCTTAGCAATCGACTTGAGTTGTTCCTTATTTAGTGCTTTGAAGACAATTGTTTCGTCAATACGGTTCAAGAATTCAGGTCTGAAGAACTTCTTCAATTCTGAATCAATTCTTGATTGCATTTCCTTAAAGTCAGTTGTGACATCTTTAGCACCGAAACCAACTTCTTTGTCATCTTCAAGTGAACGTGCACCCAAGTTAGAAGTCATGATAATGATCGTATTTCTAAAGTCGACCTTACGTCCCTTTGCATCTGTCAAAATACCATCATCTAGTACTTGTAACAAGATGTTGAAGACATCTGGATGAGCTTTTTCAACCTCATCTAGAAGGATAACTGAATAAGGTTCATTTCTAACTTTTTCAGTTAATTGACCACCATCATCAAATCCAACGTATCCAGGAGCTGAACCAATCAGTTTTGAAGTACTGTATTGTTCCATGTATTCTGACATATCGACACGGATCAAGTTATCTTCTGAGCCAAACATTACTTCAGCAATTGATTTGGCTAACTCAGTCTTACCAACACCGGTAGGTCCTAAGAACATGAATGAACCGATTGGACGATCTGGGTCTTTCATACCACTTCTGGCACGACGGATAGCTCTTGATACAGCGCTGATTGCATCATCTTGTCCAATAACGCGTTTATGCAATTCTTTTTCAAGATTAAGCAGACGTTCACTTTCCTTACGGGTGATCTGCTTAACAGGAACTCCGGTCCAGTCAGCAATGATCTCGGCAATGTCTTCTTCAGTAACGACTGGCTTCTTGTGTTTGCCGTTAGCTTGTTCTTGTTTGTAGCTTTCAATCTTTTCTTGAAGATCTTGTTCCTTCTCACGAATTTGAGCTGCCTTGCCAAAGTCTTGATTCATAATGGCGGCATTCTTTTCATCGATCAATTCTAGTGATTTAGTGTTTAATTTTTCAAGCTCATTGTTATTCTCACTGTTGTGGATACGAACTTTAGCTGAAGCTTCATCCATTAAATCAATTGCCTTATCTGGCAAGAAACGGTTAGTTAAGTATCTAGTTGATAATCTAACGGCAGCTTTGACCGCTTCGTCAGAAATAGTCAATCCATGATGTTGTTCGTAACGTGGACGTAAACCATCAAGAATCTGAATCGATTCTTCAGCAGTTGGTTCTTCAACGTAGACCTTAGCAAAACGACGCTCTAAGGCTGTATCTTTTTCAATGTACTTTTGATATTCATTTGATGTAGTTGCACCAATAAGTTGAAGTTCTCCACGAGCTAGTGCAGGTTTCAAGATATTCGAAGCATCAATGGCACCCTCAGCACCACCGGCACCAATCAAAGTATGCAATTCATCAATGAATAAGATGACATGCTTGTCAGCATAGATCTCTTCAATGATTTTCTTCAAACGATCTTCAAATTCACCACGATACTTAGTACCGGCAACGAGTGAGCCCATATCTAACATCATGATTCGTTTGTTTTGCATATCAGAAGGAACATCTTTAGCAACGATTGCCTCGGCCAATCCTTCAACGATGGCAGTCTTACCAACACCAGGTTCACCGACAAGAACAGGGTTGTTCTTAGTACGACGACTGAGGATCTGGATAGTTCTTTCAACTTCTTTAGCACGACCTACAACTGGGTCAACACGGTTGTCTGAAGCTAATTTTGTTAAGTCACGTGCAAGGGAATCTAGCGTTGGAGTACCTGCTTGGGCAGTCTTCTTCTTTTGATTTATTCCTAATCCACGACGAGCAGTCTTATTGCTCATTCCCATTTTACTTAGTAGTAGATTTTTAGTTTTAGTTAAACTAAGACCTAAGTTGGTCAAAATTCTGTTTGCTAAATTATCAGAATCATCTAAGATTGCTAATAAAATATGCTCTGTTCCGATTCTGCTTGAACTATATTGATTTGAAACAGTCTCTGAACTTGATAAGATTTGTTGACCTTTTGGTGAGTATGGCAAGTAAATACCACTTGCAGCATTAGCTGAAGTATCGCCATATCCAGTCAAATGTTCGATTTCTTCTTGAACGTCTCGATCACTAACAGCTAAATCTCGCAAAGTAATTCCTGCAATACCATCATTTTCCATGGTTAGACCTAGTAAAATGTGTTCAGTTCCAACAGCATTATGATGAAATGTCTTGGCCTGCTCTTGAGCCAAAACAAGTGCGTTTTTCGCGCTTTCGGTAAACACTTTGTCCATATTAGTTACCTCGACTTATTAATTTACTTGTGATGAAAGTATAATTCTCATGAATAAAATTGCAAGCAATATGCAATCTCCTAAACTTTCGCTCTTAAATATTCCCTAATAGAATCTAAAGCAACAATAACATTGTTATGTTGTAATTCATACAAATTGGTTCAAAAAAATATTCATGTTCTTATGTGTTATTTTACCAACTATCTGACCGGGTGCAAAATAATAACCATCTTAATTCTTGATAAATTGAAAATTTGTATGTTGAATATTTAGAGATTATGAAGAGTTTAAGGACAACTATATTAATATTTACTTCATAGTTTGTAAAGTATTAGATCCTTTTTAGAACAAAAATAATCAATCCTCTCGGATTGATTATTCTGAATCGGGAAAACAAGATTTGAACTTGCGACCCCCACGTCCCGAACGTGGTGCTCTACCAAGCTGAGCTACTTCCCGTTTTATTACACAGCAAATTACTGTCATATATAATGTTATTACTCTTAAGTTATTTTCTCCAGTTAAAACAAAAAGAGTTATGAGAAATATCTAACTTCTCATAACTCTTTGAATGAAGCGGAAGACGGGATTCGAACCCGCGACCCCCACCATGGCAAGGTGATGTTCTACCACTGAACTACTTCCGCAAAATGCCGACTAGAAGATTCGAACTTCCGACCCCCTGTTTACAAGACAGATGCTCTGCCAACTGAGCTAAGTCGGCAACATTTTGCATTACCATTTATTTTAATACAATACGGGTGAAAGGACTTGAACCTTCATGTCCATTGGACACTAGAACCTAAATCTAGCGCGTCTGCCAATTCCGCCACACCCGCAAAACTATGAAACCATTAAGCATTAATTGCTTAATGGAGGATACAGGGATCGAACCTGTGACCTCCTGCTTGTAAGGCAGATGCTCTCCCAGCTGAGCTAATCCTCCATGTCTTGCGAAACAACTATATTAGTATACCTAATAGTTTAAATGATTGTCAACGTAAAAAAGCAAATTTTTTGAAGATATTTTCAAAGGACTCTAAACTAAGCCAATCCAGCAAAAAAGCCATGACTCAACGTCATGGCTTAATATTTATTCTTCGTTTTCTTTATTGTCTTCTGGTCTCATTGTTGGGAACAAGATCACGTCACGAATTGAAGGTGCGTCTGTTAATAACATAACTAGACGATCAACACCAATTCCTAGTCCACCAGTTGGTGGCATACCATATTCAAGTGCTTCAACGAAGTCATCATCGATATGTTCGGCTTCATCGTTTCCTTGTTCACGCTCTTCAGCTTGTGCTTCAAAACGTTGTTTTTGATCAATTGGGTCATTTAGCTCGGTAAAGGCATTACCAAATTCATGACCTAAAATGTAGCATTCAAAACGATCTGTGAATTCTGGATTATCCTTTGACTTCTTAGCCAATGGAGAAACTTCTAGTGGATATTCATAAACAAATGTTGGTTCTTTTAAAGTATCTTCAACAAACTCATCAAAGAACGCAGCAATGATATGCCCTACTCCCCAGAATTGTTCATAATGAACGCCCTTCTCATCAGCAAGCTTACGTGCTTGTTCAAGATCCATGTCTTGACTAAAGTCAACGCCAGTTTGTTCCTTAATAGCATCAACCATCTTGATACGTTTGAAAGGCTTGCTTAAATCAACTTCTTCACCTTGATAAGTGAATTTTTGAGTTCCTAAAGCTTTATCAGCAGCATGTCTAAAGATTCCTTCAACTTCTTTCATTACATCAGTCATATCCCAGTAAGCAGCATATGTTTCAAGAGAAGTATATTCAGGGTTGTGTTGAGTATCCAATCCTTCATTTCTAAAGGCACGACCAATTTCGTATACTCGTTCGAATCCACCAACGACCAAACGTTTTAATGGTAATTCCAACGCAATACGTAAATACATTTCCATATTTAAAGCATTGTGATGCGTGATGAATGGACGGGCACTAGCACCACCAGCTTGAGTATTTAAGACTGGTGTTTCAACCGACATAAATCCCTCGCCATCCAAATATTCACGAATAGCAGCAATGATCTTAGTACGTTTTTTGAAACGGTCAAAACTATCTGGATTGGCGATCAAGTCCAAATATCTTTGACGATAAATTTGTTCAACATTTGTTAAACCATGATACTTATCAGGTAATGGACGCAATGATTTAGCCAACATTGTAATGTGAGTGGCCTTGACAGTTAATTCACCCATATCAGTTTTCATGATCTCACCATGAATACCTAGATGATCACCAATATCGGCGCGTTTGAAGATATGATAGTTTTCTTCGCCGACTTCATCCTTACGAACGTAAATTTGGATCTTACCAGAACGGTCTCTAATATCCGCAAAACCAACTTTACCCTTACCACGTTTAGTCATCATACGACCGGCAATCACTACAGGTAGATCTTGTTCTTCAAGAGTCTCCTTGTCTTCATCGCCATACTTGTCGTGGATTTCTTGGGCAAGCATTGTTCTTTCAAAACGTGAACCGAATGGATCAACGCCTTCATCATATAATTCTTGTAATTTTTCGCGACGAACTCTAAGTTGGTCGTTCATTTGTCTTTCTTCGCCAGTTGGCTTTTTACGATTGCTCAAATTTTCTTCCCCTTTTCCTACGAAACTCTACTTGATCTAGCTTCGCGTTTTTCGTAGTCTTCGACGAAACGATCCAGAATATCAAATACTTCTTGCATAGTATCTACTTCCATCACTTGTGCACGCGTACGTACAGCATGTGGGATACCTTTGAGATAATAAGCTGCTTGTTGACGGAATTCTGGAACGCCGACTTTCTCACCCTTTAAGTCTACCAGACGTTCGAGCTGAATTTTAGCAGTATTTATTTTTTCTCGTGGTTCTGGCTCTGGAAGTAACTCACCTGTTTCAAGGTAATGCTCCATAGCATTTAGTTTCCACAAGTTACCAAGTACAGCACGACCGACCATTGCGGCATCTGCCCCAACTTCCTCGATCATGTATTTAGCATCCTGAGGAGTCTTGATGTCGCCATTTCCCATAAAAGGAATAGTCAACTTTTGTGCAACTTCATGCAAAATATCCCAGTCTGCTTTGCCTTGATAAAATTGGGCTTTTGTCCGACCGTGCATGGCGATTGCGGATGCACCACCCTCTTGAGCAGCTAAAGCATTTTCAACGGCATAGATATGGTCGCTGTCCCAACCAGTTCTCATTTTAACTGTTAATGGTTTATCTATAGCTGATGTGATTGCTTTGACAACTTGATAAATCTTATCAGGGTCTAGTAACCATCTGGAACCTGCATCTTCTTTAGTGACCTTTTTGACTGGACATCCCATGTTGATATCGATAATATCCGCATTAGTATTTTCAGCAACGTATTGAGCAGCTTGAACCAAGTTCTCTTGGTCCCCGCCAAAAAGTTGAATGCTTACTGGATGCTCATGTGGATCAACTGATAACATGCCAAGCGTCTTTTTATTACGGAATTGAATTCCTTTATCACTGACCATTTCGCAAACCACCATACCTGCACCGAATTCACGTGCGGTAAGTCGAAATGATTTGTTCGTGATCCCTGCCATAGGTGCGACAACGATCTGATTAGGAATTGTGACATTACCTATTTTCCATTCCATCATTTGTACCTCTAATTTTTTCAATTACAACTTGTCATGATATCAAAAATTATCTTTGGTTGGCAAATATCATTGATTTTTTTCAACGAGAATTTTCTTTAAATCTGCTTCAGAAAATTCGTACTTGTTATTACAGAACTTGCAAACTGCCTCTGCACCGTGATTTTCATCAATCATTGCTTGGATTTCTGAGTCTCTTAGTGTAGCCAAAGATTTTGAAAAACGTTCTTTGGAACAATCGCACTTAAACTGGATATCTAGCGAATCAAGAATCTTCATCTCGATACCATGCATCAACTTATCCATGATTTCTTCTGATGTGAGTCCCTCATTCATCAGTTCAGAAATGTTAGGAACGACCTTCAGGTTATTTTCGATTGTCGTGATATCATCATCGTTTGCTCCAGGCAACGTTTGAATCAAAAATCCACCAGCTTTCCCGACGGTTTCATTAGGGTGAACAAAAACTGAAACACCAACTGCAGATGGTATTTGTTCTGACTGAGCCATGTAATAAGCGAAATCATCGCCAATTTCACCTGACACCAATGGTGTCTGACCAGTAAATGGCTCTTTTAAATGTTGGTCTTTAGTAATGCTTAAAGTACCTTTTGTACCAACTGCACCGCGAACATCGATATGGTGCTTGTCATTTAACGGTAAACTTACATGAGGATTTTGAATGTATCCTTTAGTTTCTCCTTGTGCATTAGCATCAACGACGATCGCACCAGCTGGACCATCGCCTACGATTCTAGTTGTTAAATCTTCATCATCTTTTAAGGTTGATGTTGCTACTAAGATCGAACCAATCATTGTTCTACCTAAGGCAGCAGTTGAATTAGTCCATGTATCGTGACGCTTTTGAGCTTCCGCAATAGTGTCGGTTGCATCAATCACATAAACACGAAATTTACCATTGTTAGAAACAGCCTTTAATAATTTATCTGCCATTGCATTAACCTCCATAAGAAAAGCGACTCTCATCGAGTCGCTTTCGTTTAATCTTTATTATTATCGTTGTTGTCATCTTTTTCAGATGGAAATTCAATTTTGTTTGGATCGTCATCTGAATCATCTGACTTTTGATTATCTGAATCATTTGAAACATCATCTGGCTTTTCAACATCGGAAGTTCCTGAACCGTTATCTGAACCTGAGTCATCTGAGTTATTAGAATCATCATGATCATTTGCTTGATCTTCAGACTTTTGTTTAGCAGCATCTTTTGCTTCAGCAGCACGTTTAGCTTGTTCAAATGTTGCAGCACTTTCACTTGGGAATTGTTCGTTCTTATCGTTAGCTGGCATCTTACCAGTATTGAATAAGCTAAGAATTTCTTTTTCATCAAGTGTTTCATATTTCAAGAGTGCTTCAGCAATCAATTTATGTTGATCACGGTGGCTTTCGATAATTTCTCGAGCTTGTTCATGAGCTTCATCAATAATACGTTTAACTTCTTGATCAATTGCTTTAGCAGTATCTTGTGAATATGTAGGTTCTGCACGGTAACCACCTGAACCAACAGGTTGTCCATCTTTTTCAAGTTGAACAGTACCAAGTCGATCAGTCATACCGTATTCAGTAACCATTGTTCTGGCAATATTAGTAGCTTGCTCAAAGTCATTTGAGGCTCCGGATGATTGTTGTCCAAAGATAATTTCTTCGGCTGTACGACCACCTAGCAAACCAGTAATTTGTTCAGTTAATTCTTTCTTCGTAACTAAGTTTTGATCGTCCTTAGGAAGCATGATAGCATAACCGCCGGCACGTCCACGAGGTACGATAGTAACTTTTCTAACAACACGTGAGTCATTAAGTACCAAACCGATCAATGCGTGTCCAGCTTCGTGGTAGGCAACCATGTGACGTTCCTTATCAGAAATAACACGGTTCTTCTTAGCAGGACCAGCAATAACACGATCTTCAGCTTCATCGATATCTGAAGAATCGATCTTAGTCTTATGACGTCTTGCTGCAACTAAGGCAGCTTCGTTAAGCAAGTTTTCAAGGTCAGCACCAACGAAACCAGGAGTTTGTTGAGCAATAACCTTCAAATCAACATCGTCTGTAAAGGTCTTGTTCTTAGAATGAACTTTAAGAATTGCTTCACGGCCTTTAACATCAGGACGTCCAACCAAGATCTTACGGTCAAAACGACCTGGACGAAGTAACGCAGGATCAAGAACATCGGAACGGTTAGTAGCAGCCATAACGATAACACCTTCGTTACCTGTAAAACCATCCATCTCAATCAATAATTGGTTAAGAGTTTGTTCACGTTCGTCGTTACCGCCACCAGTACCAGCGCCACGTTGACGACCAACGGCATCAATTTCATCAATGAAGATGATTGAAGGAGCATCTTTTTTGGCGTTTTCGAATAAATCACGAACACGAGATGCACCAACACCAACGAACATTTCAACGAAATCAGAACCAGAGATTGAATAGAATGGAACCTTAGCTTCACCAGCAACAGCTTTAGCTAGTAAAGTTTTACCAGTACCAGGAGGTCCTTCTAGAAGCACACCAGATGGTATTCTAGCACCAAGTGAAACATACTTACGTGGATCTTTTAAGAAATCAACAACTTCAACAAGTTCTTGTTTCTCTTCTTCAGCACCAGCAACATCTGAGAAACGAACTTTGTTCTTCTTAGGATCCTCGGGTTTAACCTTAGATTTCCCAAAGCTCATTACTCGGTTGGCACCGCCACCGCCTTGTCCACCTCGGCCCATTAGGGCAAAGAATACGAAGAAGATAAGTACTAGTGGTACAACAAAGGAAATAATCAAATATACCCACTGACTAGATTGAGACTTAGCAGCTGCTGTAGTCTTAACGTCTTTAGCCATAGCGGCATTATTAATTTGTTTCAAAGTATCATTGTTAGGTAACACGGTAGAAGTAAATTGAGTTACTTTTGAACTCGAAGAACTATTACGACCCAACAACGAAACACGGGTAGTATTTGAAGTTTGAGCTTTCTTGTAATTACCAGTTACTTGGTAAGCTCCTCCGATTGGCTCAATTTTGAAACTCTTCACCTTGCCTTGTTTTAATTGCGTAATGAATTGGTCTTGGCTAAGTGTCTTTGATTGATCAGTTGACTGACCGCCCGCAAACCAACTTGCTGCAAGTACCAATACCACAAATAGCAAGATATAAAACAGGCTATTATTAATTAGCCTATTTCGATTATTTTTCATATGTTTCCTCCTAAGACTTAGACGTTACATATTGTAACATTAGTGGATATTAACACAATAATAATTGTACTTCTAATTTGCTATTTTGAAGAATAAATTTCTGGTTTTAAGACTCCAACATATGGAAGATTACGATATCTCTCGTTGTAATCCATACCATAGCCAACAACGAACTCATCTGGAATCTTAACACCATTATAATCAACATGAACATGTTTGATACGACGAGATGGTTTATCTAAAAAAGATACGATTCTAATCGACTTAGCATGACGAGTGTTAAACAATTCGATCAGTCGATCCAAAGTATATCCAGTGTCGATAATATCTTCAACAATAACAACATCGCGGTCACGTAAAGAAGTATCGAGATCTTTAATGATTTTAACGTCTCCAGTCGATACAGTATTTTCGCCACCGTAACTTGAAACATCCATGAAGTCATATTCTAGCGGAATGTCGATGTTTTTGATCAAATCCATCATAAACATGGCTGCACCACGTAGGATACATACGAATAGTGGATTCTTACCAGCATAATCTTCTGAAAGCTGTTTGCCCAATCTTTGATTTGCATCAGCAATTTCTTTTTCAGATACCAAAACTCTTTGTATGTCGGAATTCATTACTTTACCTCTTTGAAAGTGATTTTATAGAAAACAGTGTTCTTTTTTAAATAGTCCCCTATATTATATATTTTTTCAACCCAAACAATCTCATTATCGAATATTAATATCGGCAAATTTCTTCTTTTATCTTCGGGTATCTTTTCATTAATAAATCTTTTGCTGAGTTTTTGATGCTTTGAATTATTGATCAACAACTTGTCGCCATTTTTTCTCGTTCGCAAAACGATTTGTTTGGGCCTATGCGAAAAAGCAATTGTTGCTGTATCCGCTGTGGCAGGCTCTAATTTAAAAATTCGGCCATTGACCCGATATTCTTTGCCAATCTCGACCGGCAAATCAAAGCCTGAGTATTGCTGAATCTTCTTCAAGTAGAACTTCGTATAAGCCCGTTCAAAATTCCAGCCGTTTTCCAAATTAACCTCTGTATTGGGCTTTTGCCCCGTTACAATCGTGATAATTTGTTGAATCTGTCGATTGCTAATTGAAAGTTTTGGAAATTTGTTAGTGAACATTCTTCCCCAAAACAAAGTTTGTTGGCTATCGTCAAGTTGACTTAATGGAATTAATTCTCCAGAAAGCTGATCAGGTTGATATTGTAATTGCATTGCATCTTCAATCTGCGAAAACTGCGTGTCGGCTAATTTGATCAAAGCATTTAATTGACTCTCAAATAAATTAAAATGTTTCAGCAATTGTCCATTTTCTTTTTGTAATTGGGGAAAAATATCATTTCTCAAGCGATTACGCATTGTAATATTTTCAAAATTGGTCTCATCTTGAATATGTTTTAATTGACGCTCATCACTGTATTCTCTTAACTCAGATTTGGAATATTCAAGTAAAGGACGTAGAAGTTGTCCCACTGAAAAATCACGTCTTTTTTTGAGACTGGTTACTTCATAAACGTTTCCCGAACGAATCAGTTTCATCAAAACATTTTCTGACAAATCATTGGCATGATGTGCCGTCAATAAGGTATCAAAATTCTGCTCCTGCATGATTCTTTGAAAAAAATTATATCTGAATTCTCTAGCAGCTGCTTCCATCCCTAACCCATCAGAATCGTGATTCCATTTTGCGGTATAAAAAGCTATGCTCTGCTTTTGACAGTATTGTTGGACAAATTCAACTTCTGACCTACTTTCGGGTCGTAAATCATGATCGACGTTGACAACTGCCAGATCAGCTTTGTTCCAAATTCTCAGAAGGATATCCGTTAAAACCATCGAATCGATCCCACCAGATACCGCAATCAGGACTCGTTTTGCCTGATTGGCTTTTAAAAACTTTTTGACTGAACTGACCATGTTTACTTCATGTGTCATTATTGCTCCTAATTAAAAAGGTTGGAACAAATGTCCCAACCCCTATTTATAATTATCCGCGACGACCTCCACGGCCTCCACGTTTACCTTCTGTATTCTTACGAATTGTACTTAATCTTTCTTCACTTTGTTTCATAAATCCAGACATCATATCGTCAAAACTTTCAACGTGATGTTGTGGTTGATGCTGTTGACGTGGCTTTCTTTCATGATGACGAGGTTTAGGCTTGTCAGATGCTTGTTTAATTGAAAGAGCTATCTTGCCGTCCTTATCATTTAATACTAGCACCTTGACCGTGTCCCCGACTTTTAAAACGTCATGTATATCCTTGACGTAACTATCAGCAATCTCACTGATATGAACCATTCCGCTCTGGTTATCGCCGAGATCAACAAATGCTCCAAAATTAGTAATGCCGGTAACTTTACCTTCTGTTTTGGATCCTACTTCAACTGTCATCTAAATAAAAAATTCCCTTTCCCTATTTTTGTACCGCCGTGTCGTTAACAGGTAGATTATAGACTTGTTCGCCTGGCTTAGTGTACATATATTTATCCCGAACGTATTTTTCTAAATAATTGGTATCTTGTAACTGATTGAGTTGAATTTTCAAATCCTTTTCAGTTGACTTTTGTTTTGCCAACTTAGATTGATTGACTTCAACTTGTTGATTTATTTGAGAATAAGATCTTTGTGAAAATAATATCTGTGACCCAAAAAATAAGATCACGACAGCAAACAATGCACCGATAAAAATCAATCTTCTCTGATGCACCTTAGCAACATAGTCAGCTTGTCTTTGATTCGACTTGGACACTGAATCCTGCTTGGGACTAAGGACCGAGACGTTTGAATGTGCTATATTTCGTAACTCCATGCCATATTTCCCCCGTAAAAAATCAATACATTGAGTATACCAACTTTGCAAGGGAATTTGTTAAAATTTTATATTTTTTAAACTTTGGTTAAGAAATTAGCTAGTTTATTTCTTCGTACAAATCAGCTGATTCATTTTTCTTGGTAGTTTCTTTGGTATTTAGAACGCGAACTTTCATAGTTCTTTCACCAAAGTGAAGCTCGATCGTGTCTCCCACCTCAACATTAGTTGAAGATTTTGCAACTCGATCATTGACTAAAGCACGGCCGTTGTCGGTAAATTCTTTAGCGACTGTCCGACGCTTGATAATCCGACTGACTTTTAAAAATTTATCTAATCTCATAGTTATTCCTCTACTTTTATAAACTTAGTTATTTTTGCACCGAGCGGCAAGATCTCCCATTCGGATTTTTTCAATATTTTCAAATGCGCAATCAGGAATACGAATATTAAGATCCCTACTGGTATCAAGATCAAATTGATCAAAACTGAAGTACCACGAGTCAATTCAATAAAATGCAATGTAAATTGTTCTAATGCTCTGACTGAAAGTGCCATGATCAAACCTGAACTTAGACTTTTGACCATAAAATCCCAACTGAGACTTAAAAATTCTAAATCTCGTCGATAAATCAGGATCAATCCTATTAAGATAACAATTTCACTTCCGACTGTCGCTAAGGCAGCTCCTGAAATATGAAATCTTGGTATCAAGATTATGTTCAAGCCGATTTTGATTATTAATGAAAAAATAAAAATCAATAGCTTGGCAAAATTTTTGCTAGCATCCCCACTAGTAACTGCAATCAACAAATTAATTGTTGAAACAAAGAAAATCGAACACATATAAATTGCCAATGCGACTGAGCCAGTGGAATCTGTAAAGAGCATCGTGTTGACATCCGGCATCAGAGCAATCAACCCGGCTGTTTCAGCAATTGCTAAAACAATGCAAACCCTGACCATTGAATTGATCAATGATTTATTTTTCTCAGATTGTTGACCCTGCCTTAGTTGCGGCATGATAGTCGAAATAAACGACAAGGAAATCACGATTCCCAGCTGGATCAACGGCTGAGCCCGATCAAATACACCTTTCATGATCTCCGCTTGATTTAATGGCATCCCGCTGCGCATCAATAATCGCAGCATGCTAAACGAATCAATGAACTGGTAAAAAATCGTTATCCCGGTAAAAAATATTATCAGGATGATCTCTAATCCAAGTCCTTTTTCCAGTTTTACATTGACAGAATTAGTCTTCTGGAAGAAATTTCGTTCCTTTTTAAAAAAGGTAAACAGTAAAACTACAACCGCAACAATTCCTCCAAAAAACGATCCGCTATTTGCTAAGGCACCCATCTGATACAAGTTGATAGTGCTTTTGCTAAACATCACCGCTGCCACAATTATCAAGACAATTCGAATAAATTGCTCCAAAACTTGCGAGATAGCACTTGGTTCCATGATCAGATCACTTTGAAAGAGTCCTCTCAAACTAGCCTCAAATGGAACTAGTAAAAACGCAAGACTGACTGTCCTGATCTCTAAATATAAGCTTGGATCACCCATGAATGACGCAATATATCTTGACGCACCCCACAAAACTGCGGTCGCTCCGATAGATATCGCCAATAAAATTACAAACGTTAATTTTAATAATCTATTCTTGGCAGCATCATTTTCTTGTTGCGCAAATGTTTTAGACAACACTACTGGCAGCCCAGTCAATGCTAAAACGGAAAAAATCCCATAGATTGGATAGACTTGCTGATAAATAAAATATCCTCGATCTCCAACGATATTTTGTAAGGGAATCCGATAAACAGCACTTAAGAATTCAGAGAACAATGAAGCAATCGTTAAGACCCAAGTGCCACGAACTGCTCTAGAAACGGTTTCTCTCTTCATTACTTCTTATCTTTAGCTTTCTTTTTCTTGAGTTCATTAAACTTAATAGCCATCTTTTCAGCAAAAATTTGTAGTTGGCTAAACCACTGATCTTTAGCAACGCTGCCTGAATCTAACGTAATCACAAATGAGTCGTTATTGTTTTTGACAGTTGCCTTCATAGTGGTGTTCTCTAAAAATTTGAAAACCAAATCTCCTGTTAAATAATCTGTAGCTTTCTTTGAAAAAGTAATTGCTATCATACCATTTTTCATCATGACTTTTTGGACTAGCGCTTCGTCAAAGTTAGCCTTTAATAAACTGACGTCTAATAAGTTAGCGACTTCGATTGGATACTTCCCAAAACGGTCGATCAACTCAGAACGAACCTCTTGATAGTTCTCAACTGAATCGATCTGACGAATACGTTTGTAAAGTTCGACTTTTTGACGCTCGTCAGTAATGTAATCTGCAGGAAGATAAGCATCGATTTCCAAATTAAGCTCTGAATTAGTTTTTTCAGCACGAGTGTGACCACGTTTTCTAGCCACAGCATCATTCAGCATTTGCGTATATAAATCAAATCCGACTGAATCAATAAATCCATGCTGCTGTTTTCCTAGTAAATTACCAGCTCCACGAATAGATAAATCACGCATGGCAATCTTAAAACCAGAACCTAACTCAGTAAAGTTCTTGATGGCTTCTAGTCGTTTTTCACCAACTTCAGTCAAGACCTTATTAGGACGATACATTAAGTAAGCATACGCCACACGGCTGGAACGTCCGACTCGACCACGAATTTGATAAAGCTGTGATAATCCGTACCGGTCGGCATTTTCAACGATCAAGGTATTGGTGTTTGGCATATCCACACCAGTTTCAATGATAGTCGTTGTGACGAGGACATCATATTCGCCATTCAAATAATCGGCAATCACGCCTTCCATTTGCGTTTCATTCATTCGACCATGAGCAGTCGCAATTCTAGCTTCTGGAACTAAGGCTTGAATCTGGTTAGCAGTCTGTTCCATATCCTCAACACGGTTGTGCAAGTAGAACACTTGCCCGCCACGTTCCATTTCACGCTTGATGGCACTAGCTACCACGTCAAAATTTTGTTCCATGACGTAAGTTTGAACTGGATAACGATTGCTAGGCGCCGTTTCGATCAATGACAAATCACGAACTCCGAGCATCGACATATTCAAGGTTCTCGGAATTGGCGTTGCGGTTAATGTCAAGACATCAACATTTGCCTTTAATTCCTTGATCTTTTCCTTATGCTTAACGCCGAATCGTTGTTCCTCATCAATGATCAGTAACCCAACGTCTTTGAACTTAACATCCTTAGACAAAAGTCGATGGGTACCGACAACGATATCTACCTCGCCGGTCTCTAATTTTTCAATTATTTCTTTACTTTGCTTACGAGTCTGGAAACGTGACAAGACGGCAATATTTACTGGGAAACCTTCAAAACGTTCCTTCATAGTTTCGTAATGCTGCTGAGCTAAAAGTGTCGTCGGTGCTAAAAATGCAACTTGCTTGCCACCTTCGACTGCCTTAAAGGCCGCTCTTAATGCAACTTCAGTTTTACCAAAGCCAACGTCACCAACTAACAGTCGGTCCATTGGGTGAGCTTTTTCCATATCGCGTTTGATTTCATCGACCGAACGCAATTGATCTGGTGTCTCTGGGTATGGGAAGGCATTGTCGAAGTCATGCTGCATTTGGTCGTCCTTTGGAAATGGGTAGCCCTTTTCGGATTCACGCTTAGCATATAAGTCGATCAAGTCGTCAGCAATATCTTCAATACTAGATTGGACCTTGCTCTTAGTCTTAGCCCACTCTTTACCGCCAAGTTTATTGATCTTCGGCGACTTACCTTCTGACGAAACGTACTTTTGTACCATATCCAGTTGAGATACTGGAATGAACAAACGGCCGTCGTCACGATACTCGATTGTGATGTAGTCTTGGTGCTTACCGTCAACTTCCATCGTCTTCATGCCAATAAACTTACCAATACCATGATTGACGTGGACAACATAGTCGCCTGGCTTTAATTCTGAATAGCTCTTTAAACGTTCAGCGTTAGCCAACGTTTGATGGCGACGACGTTTAGGCTGCTTGTTGAATAATTCTTTTTCAGTGATCACAGCCACTTTTTCTTCAGACATTTCAAAACCTAATCCCAAAGTAGCGTTCATGATCTGCGTACGTTCCGGCAAGATCTTGTCAGCAGTAGTTAATGAAGCTTTGATTCCAAAATCAACTAAGGTATTGCTGATAGCTTGGATTCTCTTTTCGTTGCTGATCAAGATCATGACAGTATATTTTTGTTTCTGCCATCTTTCTACTTCAGATTTTAATAAAGGCATCTGACTGAAAAATTGTTGCATCGAACGTACTGGTACATTGTGCAATTGGTTCAAGGTCATTCGACCCATTCCTTGTTGGAAAGTCGATAAATAAATCTCCGCATGTTCGTCATTTTTGACGATGTCTGAGAAATTCTGACGAATCTTTTGTTCAGGCAAGGCTTTGCCGTATTCCAACTGACTAGCTAGCCAATCTTGATTGTCAGCTTGATTATCGTTCGACTGTTCAACCAGACGGTTATATTCATTAAAAATCACGATATCATCGTCAGTTAAGTAATCGATCAAGCTCACTGGTTTCTCGATCATAAAATCAACGATCGAACCGAGATTATCTGGACGCATCCCTTCTGCTAAAGCATCAACGGTTTGTCCGAAGGTCACCTCAAGATTATTTTTAACATCTTTATCATCAGTATCTAATTGTTTGTCATAACTCTTTTGCAGCTTTTTAAGTCCGGCATCAGCTTGCTCTTGCGTGACGATACGGTCTTTGGCTGGCAAGATATTTATCTCTGATAACTCATTGATACTACGTTGAGTCTCAGTATCAAACGATTTGATTTTATCAACTTGATCGCCAAAAAATTCGATTCGGATCGGGTCATCGACATTTAGTGGATAAATATCGACAATATCACCACGAATCGCAAAGTCTCCAGGTTTAGCAACTAACTTTTCTTTGCTGTAACCCATTTGGACAAATGATGCATTCAAACTATTTAAGTCGTAATCTTCATTTTGTTTAATTTTTAGCTGAGAAGCTTCAAACAGCTCTTTAGCTGACAAAGCGTATTCGATCCCAGATGTCGATGTCACCAAAATACCGGGCTTGTCGTCGACTAAGAAACTCAAAGCATCTAGTCTTTGAGCTAATTCATCTGGTGAACTAGTAGCAATTTCAGTTGAGATAGCTTCTTCAACTGGAAAAAGATGTACTTGTTCCGAGTTAAGAAGATTGAGATCGTCATATAAACGATTAGCGTGGAAATTGGTATTTTCCACAATCATGATCTTCTGATTCTTTTTCTCTAATAGATCCAACGCAAAAAGGGAAATCGTCGATCCAGTTAGGCCTGTCAACATATTCTTAGTGTCAGGCTTAACGTTCTCTATAAATTCCCCGAGATTGAGCTTATTGGAAATGTACTTTAAAAAATCCACATTTGGCCCCCTTCCAGAAGGTACCTAATTATACTTATTCATTAATTGATCAAAACTTGCTCCATCGATCCAGTCTTCCACTGCCGCAGCAGCGTTGTCGATACCGTTAAAAGCGGCTGGAGCGTCATCTTTTGAAAATGGCGTCAAGACCCAGTTAACAACTGTCTGTCGTTGTGGGTGTTGAATACCAATTTTAATTCGTTTAAAGTCCTTCGTGCCTACAGCTGAGATTATACTCTTAATTCCGTTATGACCACCTGCAGAACCCTTGGATCGGAGTCTAATTTTTCCAATTGGCATATCAAGATCATCTTGAATCACCATGATCTCGTCATCTTGAATTTGGAAATAGCCTTTGATCATTCTGACAGCACGGCCTGAATCATTCATAAACGTTAGTGGTTTGACTAAAAAAACGGTCTCGGAACCAACTTTGAATTTGCAGTATTCTGCTTCAAAATCTTTTTTCATTTGAGTTTGATTATAACTATCCATTAATTTATCAATAGTCATAAAGCCCATATTATGCTTAGTCTTATCGTATTTTTTACCAGGATTGCCTAATCCGATGATGCATTTCACGTTAATTCCCCATTTCGAAGTCCAATTATATCATTTAAGATAAGAAAATTTTTCACTATTTTCGTATCGTTATTGTACATTATTGATGATTATTTGTATAATTAGCTCTGGAACATAATATTTTTTTTGAAGGGATGATATTTTATAATGACGACTCCAACAAATGAAAAGAATCATCAAAAAGTACTTTTAGTCGGTGACGGTGCTGTAGGTTCAACATACGCATACGCAATGACACTTCAAGGTATCGCTCAAGAACTAGTTATCTGCGATATTGCTAAGGATAAGATCAAGGGTGACGCAATGGATCTTGCTGATGCACTTCCATTCTCATATCCTAAGAACATCCATGCAGGTGAATACTCAGACGCTAAAGACGCTGACTTAGTAGTTATCACTGCAGGTGCACCACAAAAACCAGGTGAAACAAGACTTGACTTGGTTAACAAAAACTTGAACATCTTGAAGACAATCGTTGACCCAATCGTTGACTCAGGCTTCAATGGTATCTTCTTAGTTGCTGCTAACCCAGTTGATATCCTTACATATGCTACATGGAAACTATCAGGCTTCCCTAAGGAACGTGTAATTGGATCAGGTACATCACTAGATACAGCTAGACTACAAAAATTTGTCGGTGAAGCTGTTGGCGTTGACCCTCGTTCAGTTCATGGTTACATCTTAGGTGAACACGGTGATTCAGAATTTGCTGCATGGTCACATCTTACAATCGGTGGCGTAACAATGAACGAATGGATGGAACAACATCCAGAAATCACTCAAGAAACACTTGACGGAATCTACAAGAAAGTTGTTAACGCAGCTTACGACATTATCAATACTAAGGGTGCTACATTCTACGGTATCGGTACTGCACTTGCAAGAATCTCAAAAGCATTGCTTTCAGATGAAAACACTGTTCTTCCATTATCAAACATGATGACAGGTCAATATGGCGTTTCAGATATTTATATCGGTTCACCAGCTATTGTTAACCGTAAAGGTTTGAACCAAATCATCGAAGTACCATTGACAGATGAAGAATCAAAACAAATGCACAAATCAGCTGACGAATTAGCTAAGATCCTTAAAGACGGATTCGAAGCAACAGGAATCAAAGGTCGTCAATAATCCTTTTATAGCATTAATCTAAAGAACCCACTATGTGGGTTCTTTTTTTCTACTCAGACTTAGCGCAAAGCGCTTAGTCTGAGTAAACGGCAATGCGCGCAACGCAGTGGAGCCATCGGCGATTCCTATTAAAAGAAACTATGGTCAGAACATAAATCAGATAGGTGCACTGAAATTGCAGTCATATATATCTCAGACTTAGCGACAAGGTGCGTAGTCTGAGTAAACGGCGATGCGCACAACGCAGTGGAGCCATCGGCGATTCCTATTAAAAGAAAAAGGTGGTCATCTACTCAGATTTAGCGCAAGGCGCTTAGTCTGAGTAAACGGCGGAGCGTGGAGCAAAGCGGAGCCGACGGCGATTCCTATTGAAAAAGAACTATGGTTAGATCATAAATCAGACACAAATCGTACAAAGCAGTCCTACTTCGTCTGCATTTCAATGAACTACAAATATTCATCCCCACTATCCATGACCACGAACATAATCAATTTAGACCACTACGTTCCAGACAATAATCCGTTTTGAATCGTAGCCACCCTACCCCACTTTAGTTTTGGACCAAATTACTGTATTATAAGTACATTGAGTGCGGATGGAGAATGATATTATGTTAGTTAAAACACTAGTACTAAAGAAAGAAAAATTGACCACAGTTAAAGAAACGGTCACTCTTGAAGAAGCATTAAAAGTACTTGAAGACTCAGGTTTTCGATGCGTTCCGATCTTAGATGAAAGCGGACAAATATTTAGGGGAAATATTTATAAGATGCACATCTATCGTCACAAATCACGTGGCGGCGACATGAACTTACCAGTCACAACCTTGATGAAAAACGCTACTAAAACGATCAGCGTTGACTCACCATTTTTCAAAGTCTTCTTCAACATTAAAGACTTGCCTTACATTGCAGTCTTAGATGAATCAAACTTGTTCTACGGTATTTTGACCCATGCTAGATTGCTCAGCATGCTGTCAGATGCTTGGAACTTAGAGATCAGTAGCTACGTCCTAACTGTCAGTTCATCTGGAGACCGTGGCGACTTAGTTAAAATGTCTAAGATCATTTCTAAGTATGTTTCAATCGCTGCCTGTGTTACTTTGGATGCGAAGTCTAATGAAGTTGTTCGTAGAACTTTGTTCACCCTTCCTTCTGGCGTATCGATCGATACACTTAAATTGATCATCACTAAACTAGAACGCAAAGGCTTTGTAGTTTCAGAAATCGACGACCTCAAGTCAGGTAAGATTTTAGATAAATCAACCTTGTAAAAATATAATCGCAAATAAATAAGGTAGAAACCGATTGGTTTCTACCTTATTTTTGTCTATTTTCTGATTACATATCTGAAAGTTGGTCCATTTTGTTCAACCAACAATACTTCATGATTCCGATTTTTTGCATCAACCGGAATGTTGTTGATCGATTGTGGACAATCACTGATGATTTCAATAACTTCGCCATCTTTCATGTCATCGTAAGCATCGATCGTTGACATTGCTGGGAATGGACAAGGTTCGCCTTCCAAGTTTAAAAAGTAATCAATTGTGTAATCTGTCTTTGCGTTATTTGTTTCTTTCATGGTAGTGCCTCCTATTAAACCTGTTGTGCAGGTTGTTCATTACTGAGGTTTCCCTGCTCAACAGATTGTTTTTTATTAACTTTTCTGAAGTACCATTTTACATAAACGTACACGAGTCCAAGCATGACCAATAATCCTACATAAGTAATGATCAAGCCACCATATGGTCCGAAAGTCTTCAATAAGTTAACTTCTGGGCCATTGTAGGCTAGCACCGGCGCAACTTTGTCCCAAACTAAAACTAATAAAATTGAACCTAAAATGTTACCAACACCAACTAGCATGTAATGTACTTGTCCTTCAACAGCACGGTACATCCAGCCAGTTTCACAACCACCAGCGATAACAATACCAACACCAAAGATGAATCCTCCGATAACGGTATTCCAGCCTGCCCAGTGAATAACCGCAGGTGTGCCATTTTGAATAAATGCAAAAGTACCAATTGTACTGATGATCATTCCGAGAATGATTGCAACGGTCATGTTTGAACGACCTGCTGTCCAAAGATCACGGAAAGCTGAAGTAAAGCAAACTTGGCCTTTTTCCAATAAGAAGCCAAAAGCTAAACCAAATACCAATACTAGTGGGAACAATGATTGCTTGTTATATTCCACAACGAATAAGAACAAGATTAATAAAGTGCTAATGATCAACAACCAATTATTTCTAGTTGAATTATCTTTTTCATGAATGTTATAAAGCGTGTTCTTGTGGACCTTTTTCAATTTGATTTTTGATTGAAATACTGGTTCCTTGATAATTCTAGTACCAACATAAGTTCCGATAATTGTAAAAATCGTAAAGAACCATGCGTGCAATGAAAACTGTGGGATTCCTGTAAAGAATGCTGCTAAATTGCATCCCATAGCCAATCTAGCACCAAATCCAGCCATGATACCGCCACCTAATGCTTGGAAAACTCTGGTTTTAGAAGTTGGTAGGCGGAATTTAACGTTATTTGAAATTAAAGCGGCGACAAAGGCACCGATGAACATCCCGATGATCATAACTCCATCAACACGATCAAGTGGTGTTCCTTGAAATTTGATCATTTTAAAGTAGGTAAACTTCGAAGTATCGATCCCCACGAAGTTCATTAAATGACCACCCCATCTAGTAAACTCCCCTGTGACTGCCCATTGCTTACTAGTTATTCCAAAAAAGTAAGCTGACAGAACACCCAAAATAGGAACCACGATCAACGGGTTCCAGGCTTTTCTCATCCGTTCCATAAAACTCTCCCCAATTTGTAATTTTTTTCACTAATCAATTATAGCAGATTTCAGTGTTCAATAAACCGTTTACAAATAATTTTTCATTATTTAGGACATACCCTAATTATTAAGTGATTCGAATTTTATTAATAAAAATCCAATACAGTGAATTCACCAATCACTTGATAAACATACAGTTAAAGCTCATTTCTGTTTAAATATGATAGACGTGTGTTATGGATTTAAAGACACTTTTCAAAAAAATTAAATCAGACAACAAAAAAAGCTTTTGAAAATATCATCGCTGAATTTCAAAAGCTTGTGAATTATTTCGAGATTTTATTTTGGACTTCATTCAAACTAACAATGATTTTGTCGAAGTCTGATTCGTCGATGGATCTAAGATCTAAATAAACTTTACCATGGCTGACACGGGTAATAATTGGTGTCGTTGCGTATTCCAGATAGCGATTCAATTTAGTCTCTGACGAGTCTGATTCCAAATCAATCAAATACGTTGGCAATTGGACATCAGGGAACGATCCCCCACCAACCATGGAAGTACCTTTCTCAATTGTGGCATGGAAGTCAGTATTTTTTTCAATCAAGTCTTGCAGGGTCTTGGCCTTTTGCAAAACTTGTTCTTCCTTCATTGTCAATTCACGCAATACTGGAACTTTGGTGATGGCTGATTCAGGGTCACGATATAGCTTCAATGTGGCAATCAGGGCGGACAAGGTCATCTTATCAACACGCAATGCACGCAATAGCTGATTGTGCTTCAACTTATCGATATATTCTTGTTTACCAGCGATAATACCGGCTTGTGGGCCACCTAAAAGCTTGTCGCCAGAAAACATTACTAGGTCACAGTCTTCAAGTTCTTCCTGGATCGTTGGTTCATGACCTAGTCCATATTTTTCAAGGTCAATCATTAAACCACTACCTAAATCGTTAACCAGTGGCAGGTGATACTTATGCGCTACGGTAGCTAACTCTTTGGATGTTGGCGTTTCTGAGAAACCGATCAATTTATAGTTACTAGTATGTACTCGTAAGATTCCACCAGTTTCTTCACTAATAGCATTTTCATAGTCTTTCAAGTGCGTCTTATTGGTAGTTCCTACTTCTTTCAAGATTCCACCAGTCGAAGTAATAATATCAGGAATTCTAAATGAACCACCGATTTCAACTAATTGACCACGTGAAATAATCAATTCCTTTTGATTGAACAACGAACTCAATACCAGCATCACGGCAGCAGCATTGTTGTTGACCACGATTGCGTCGTCTGCTCCAGTCAATTCGGAAACTAATTTTCCAACGTACTTATAGCGATCGCCACGTTGACCGATGGTGATATCGTATTCCAAATTAGTTGCGTGACTTGCAACGCTGTCGATGGCATCTTCAGCTTCCTTAGCTAATTTGGCACGTCCGAGATTGGTATGCAAGACTACACCTGTCGCATTGACAACAGGTTGCAATGCACTGACTCGACGATCAGCTAACATTTTATCAACCTTAGATTCAAAAAAGTTGTCAGCCAATTCATCGATATCACCAGCTAGAATAGCTTTACGAGTATCTTGAATAACTTGCTCGATCATCTCTTTGACTACTGATTGATCAACTTGCTGTTCCCAATTTTTGGCAATATCTGAATTTAGCAAATCATTCATTGAAGGTAATTTACGTAACATTGAACGTTGATCCATTAGACTTCCTCCTGACTTTCTTCGATCATCTTATCAATTGCACTCAGCAATGTTTTAACTTCTGCTTCGGTATTAAAACTTGATAGCGATAATCGTACGATGCCTTGTTCTACGGTTTTAAAGGTTTGGTGAACCTTTGGTGCACAGTGAGCTCCAGAGCGTGTGGCGATTTGATATTCATCCCAGAGCCATTGCCCAACGTCAGCTGAATTTACACCTTCTAAATTGAATGACACTACACCAGTCGTCTCGTAATTTCTAGGGGTATAAACCTTGATCTGAGGATACTTTTCCAATCCATCCTGGATCATATCCGTCAGGTGATTGACCTGAGCACGGATTTTGTCAGTACCATGTTCTAAGACATAATCAACACCTGCAGCTAATCCCGCAATACCTGGTACGTTGAGTGTTCCCGCTTCTAAATGCGTTGGATAATGTGCCGGCATGAGTGGATTAAATGATTCAATTCCTGTACCCCCACTCTTTAAAGGTTCAATTTCCAGCGGCTTGCGCAGACAAATACCACCTGTGCCTTGTGGGCCATACAAAGATTTATGACCAGTAAAACAAAGTGCATCAATCTGCATTTTTTGAATATCAATATCTTCAAAACCAGCCGTTTGAGCAGCATCAACTACGAACAGCAAGTCATGTTTTTGACAAAACTCGCTGATCTCTTTGACTGGTAAAACATAGCCGGTCACATTTGAGGCGTGAGTACAAACAATCATTTTGGTATTATCCTGTAGCAATTGATCTAACTGCTCGATCATCAAGCGACCTGTTTTGGGATCAAATGGCAAAAAGCTGACTTCCACCTGATTATTCTCATGCAATTGATTCAAGGGACGGATCACTGAATTATGCTCGTAGTTAGTCGAAATCACGTGGTCTCCAGCATGCAACAAACCTTTCAAAACAGTGTTCAAACTTTCTGTAGCATTGTTAGTAAACGTGACCAAGTCCGTTGATGGCACGTTAAAAAGCTGTTTAATTTGGTTTCTAGCGTGATTGACCATGTCGCTGGCATTGACACTAAAATCAGACGAATCACGTCCAGGATTACCGTACGTACCCGTGCTGAGAGTCTTATAGACAGTCTCACCAACAGACTTTGGCTTAATGGCCGTGGTTGCAGAATTGTCAAAATAAATCATTTATTTCACCCCTTAGCTAATACCCGCATATTTTCTTTACGACGAGTTACTCCCTGTTTATCCATGTATTCCAGGATCAACATGCCGTACTTACGACTGGCTCCAGTTAAGTCTCTAAACTCAGCAATCGTCATTGTTTGATTCTTCTTCAAGTAATTGACTACCTGTTGAGTAACGTCGTCAAAAGCCGATTTGAGCATGACATTTTTTTCGCCTAACCGCACTGTTACGTGACCTTCAAGCGACTTGAAAACTTCTTGCTTGTTCTTATCGTTACCGACAATATCGTCATCGCTTGGTGGCATCAATGGGTCTTTTTTCAAGGTTGCGATGATCTCATCATAGGCTGCTTGTTGATACTTATTTAACTTAACGTGGAAATTAGCATCCGCAACAATAAAGCCTTTGATCCGGATCAATTTTTCGGAAACCATCTTTTCGAGGATGCGTTCCATTGTTTTACCATCGACAACTGTACGGAATTTTGCTATTAATTCTTCTTTATTCATTCCGTTTTCTAGACGATGGCTCTTGTGGTAAACACCAAGAGTTTCCAAAATATCTTTCTTGAAATTAGCTAGTCGATCATTGCTTACGACTAACTTACCGTACTTAGTGACCTCGTTTTCATCGGTCAAGGTTTGGACGATCGCCTTGGCATCATCAACTGAAATATTCAAATAGTCTGCCAATCCGTCGATCGTAGCCCCTAGTTCTGACTGATTCATTAAAAAGTCGAGTGCAATTTGTTCTTGATTTCCAGAGGCTTTAACGGAAAGCTGTTCCAAAACGTCATCGTTGTAGCGACGATGCTTTTTAGGATTAGGATCCAGTACAGTTCCGCCACCGATCAAGACCATTGGTGAATATGAGCGAATGATATAGCGATCGCCTTTTTTGACAGCGACTGGTTTTTCCAATCTTAATTGCAAGTAATTATCTTTAGTTGCATCAATCGTTTCTTCTCCCAAAGGAACGACTCTAGCGATGATCTCTTCAGCACCTAGATAAACCCGGACACGGCTCCACAAATCAACTAGATGTGCATTTTTATCTGGCAAGATCCTAAAGTCAACATCGAGCATCGAAGTTGGTTGAATATTTCCTGGCAAGGTCAGTACATCCCCACGTCTGATCTCTTCAGTCTTCAAGTTGGCTAGATTGACGGCAGTTCTAGTTCCTGGCATTGCCTTGTCAACATCTTCGTCATGTACTTGGATATTTCTGATCTTAGTTGTCTTGCCGCTAGGAAAGGCTTCAAGCGTCATCCCTTTAGTCAGTTCGCCTTCTAGCAACGTTCCGGTAATGATCGTTCCAAATCCCTTAATAGAAAATGAACGATCAACGTTGATTCGAGGAATACCGTTATATTTCGGTTTCTTGATCGAATCAACTTTTTTATCCATGATTTCGATCAAATTCTTCATACCGGTGCCACTAATAGCGTCAACTGGTACGATTGGTGCTTCGATATCGTGTTTTTTCAAAAAATCTTTCACGTCTTCTGTAACTAATTCGCGGATATCGTCGTCGACTGTGTCGATCTTACTGAGCACGACAATGTAATTATCGATGCCTAATAACGACATGATCTCAACGTGTTCCTTAGTTTGTGGCATAATTCCTTCAGCAGCGTCGACCACTAGTAAAACTAAATCAATCCCACTTAAACCGGCAATCATATTTTTTAAGAATCGCTCATGTCCTGGAACATCAACGATTCCCACTTGTTCATGATTCGGTAAATCGAAAAAAGCGAAGCCTAAGTTAATCGTTAAGCCACGCTTTTTTTCAGCTTCCATGGTATCAGTATCGATTCCAGTGAGAGCTTTGATTAAAGTAGTTTTACCATGATCCACATGTCCGGCCGTCGCAATAATAATTTGATCTTGACCTACTGTTTCCATGATATCCTCCTATTGATCAATCGCATAAGTGCTTTTAACACCAACGCGAGTCCCCTTGTAAATCTTTTGATAGTCTAATCCCTTATCAGACAGTAATTTCAAAATGTCAGCCTTTTTTTCATAGTTGAATCTAACGCTCATCCCGCAACCGGCTGAAATACTACCAGGGGTTGAAATAATACTTGTAGTGTATTCAGGATATTGTCGCAACAATTCCTTGATCTCAATTGCCTCGTGAGTGGTGTTAAATGTCATTAATCCAAAAATTTGTGCCATTTCAATTACCTCTAGTCTGGTCTAACGATTCTGTTTTGCTTGCGCATCATTTCAACAATGTTGAACATGTTAGTGACTTCTCCAACTGCAATCTTATCCTTGAGGTTGAAGTAATCGATACATGCACCACAACCATAGATCTTTACGCCAGCTTCTTGTAAAGCTTTCAAGTCAGTCAAATAATCTGAACCTTCTTGAAGAAGCTTAACACCACCGTTGTAGCAAATGATCTTGTCAGGCAAGACATCTTGTTCTGTTAATGAATAAACAAAACCGTGTAGTAAGTTTTGACCTAATTGTTCATCGCCATGTCCCATGACATCAGTATTGATAACTACGATATAGGACTCGCCTTGTTCGTTAAAACCAGCTTTTGCTGAATCTGGTTGATCTGATTCGGCAGTCTTTTTCAAAGTGACTGTCCATTCGCTAGGACCGTTTTCAACAACTTTATAGTCGTATTTCTTTTGTTGAGCTAATTTCTTTAAATTTTCTGGAGCCATATCGTCATTAACTTTAATTTCGATTTCTGACTCTTCTTTTAAAGCCTTTTTAGCCATAATAATTGGTGCAGGACATACCTTGTCTAATGCATTTACTGTCTTCAAAATGTTTCCCCCTATTTAACAATGATTTCGTGATCTTGTTTTTCAGTAACTCGACCGATTCGAGCACTCTTTAGATCCAATGTATTTAATTTCTCCAAAACTTCGTCAGTATATTTAGGATCAATACTAAATAACAAACCACCAGAAGTTTGGGGATCATATAAGACTTCTTCAAGGGCCATATCGTCGAATGTAAAGTCGACCTTGTCCTCAAGGAATTTACGATTACGTTGACCGCCACCAGTTACCAATAGTTCTTCTGCACACTCGTATGCAGATGGCAAAATTGGTACGCTAGTCGAGTCAATTTCAGCGGAATACTTGTCATCCAAAAATTCATTTAAGTGACCTAGTAAACCAAATCCGGTTATATCAGTACATGCTGTAACTGGATAATTTCTGATAATTTCTGATGCATACTTGTTCAAAGTTGACATACTATTAACGGCTGCATTAAATGCGTCTTCACTAACAGATTCATAACTGTAGGCTGTCGTGATAATACCAACGCCTAGTGGCTTGGTCAAAATCAAGTCGTCGCCTAATTGACAAGTATCGTTTCTCCAAATTTTCTTTGGATCAACGATTCCATTAACTGAAAGACCATACTTTGGTCTTTGATCTTGGATCGAGTGACCTCCTGCTAAGAAACCACCTGATTCAGTAACTTTCTCTAATCCACCTTGTAAAATCTTCTTTAAAATATTTGGATTCATTTCTTCAGGGAAACCAACAATATTTAAAGCAGAAACGACTGAGCCACCCATGGCCCAAACGTCACTCAATGCATTAGCTGCAGCAATTTTACCAAATAGATAGGGATCGCTAACCATGGTTGGGAAGAAATCAATTGTTTGAATAATTGCTGTATCGTCGTTGATCTTGATAATTGCGGCATCATCAGTCGTATCAAAATCAACCATTACATCAGGCTGTTTATCTTGGTGGAGATCTTTGAGAATATCTTCGAGCCTACCTGGCCCTAATTTGGAGCTTCAACCACCACATACGATTAATTTTTCATCAGCTGAACTCATAATTTCATCCCCTTTTTAAAAATTAGCAATCCTAAACTGCTCTATTTAGTTTCTGAACTAGTTTCAGAATTTTGTTGAGCTTGTTTGACTGTTTCGTTCTTTTGTTTGATACCTTGATATAACATTTGGAAACCGGTAAATGTTACAACAACAATGATCAACCATGTCAAGACGTTCAAGTCTAAACTCTTAACGAATAGAACTGCTATTACTACACCTACAATACCACCAATGGTGATACCAATACTAGCGTTCCTGTTATAGTTACCAGTCTTAATGAATTCGTAGGCTGCAACGGGCATTAGAACGGCACATGAGGTCATCATGATTGGAAAGGCAACTGCAGGACTCATGCCTAGCATATATACCAAAGCCATACATGGAGCATACAAACCAACACCAGCAGTCATCAAGGCACCTAAGATAAAGTTACCAACAAGTGCAATAACTAAGCTTGTTCCGTGAAGACCGATAGCAGTGTTTCCAGCACCTAAAGCACTCAAAACGCCAAGTTGTGAAAGTAGCATCAATACGGCAGTAATAACTAGAGCAATACCCATAACGATACGAACGATTTTTTCATTAAATTTAGTCATTACTTTTGAACCGATAAATGATCCGACAGCAGCAGCAACAACCATTGAGATCAAGGTTGTTCCTTCAACTTTAATTGTGTTAGTGAACAAGAAAGCTTCTGCGATAACTGGAATTGAACAAGCAACTGTTAATGTTCCAGGAATCAATTTATCTGACTTCAAATATTTCGTTAGCTTCAACAACATTGTCGTTGGAGCATAGCTTCCGATACCTAAAGCATCGAAGAAGTTAGTAATAAATCCGATTCCGGCAGCTTTAGGAATGCTTCCGTCATTTTCGTGACGGTGCTTGTAGATATCTCTACCAAAAAGGATTACTACGTAAATCAATAAAATAGCTAAGATTGTTTGAATAATGCGTAATATCATAATAAGTTTCCTCCCCTACTTCAATTCAAATCCATCTGATAGTGGATCTGTTGGATCAAATACAAATTGGTTAAAGCCAGTGATCCAGGCAGAACCAGTAATTTCTGGAATGACAGCAGGAAGGTCTCCGGCCTTAGTTTCCTTTACGATTCGACCATAGAACTTAGTCTTTAAAATACTTTCATAGACGAATTGTTCATCGATTCCCAATTCGCCTTTGGCATGCAAGGTAGCAAGTTTTGCACTTGTACCTGTTCCACAAGGTGAGCGGTCGACTTGTCCATCACCGAAAATAACCACGTTTTGTTTAGTCGATTCAGCATCTTTTGGATCGCCATACATTTCAACTAGATCAACTGTGTGGATATGTTTGAGCTCAGGATGTTGAACTTTAACTTGATCGTTAACTGCATGAAGAATCTTCATACCAGCATCAGCTAAAGCTTGTGAGTTGTCTGGTTCGATTTTTTCATTGATTTCAGCTACTGGCAAAATTGCGAAGAAGCTACCGCCAAATGAAATATCGAGCTTGATCTTTCCTAGATCTGGAACATCAACGACAACGTCTTTTTTGTATAAGAAAGCTGGAACATTTTGGAATGAAACGCTAGTTACATGTTCGCCATCCAAATGTGCTACGGCATGGATTAAACCTGCAGGAGTGTCGAGTACGACTTTTTTCTCTTTTGCCCCTGGTTCTACATCCACCATTCCAGTCTCAACGATTGCCGTAACTGCAGCAATCGTATTGTGGCCGCACATGTTCAAATAACCGCCAGTATCCATGAAGATGATCCCATAATCAGCTTCAGGATTCATTGCGTCGACCAAAAAGGCACCAAACATTTCATTATGTCCTCTTGGTTCTAACATTACGGAAGTACGGACGCTGTCGTAATGGTCGATCAAATATTGTTTCTTTTCTGCGATACTATTTCCTTTTAAAATCGGGCCGCCACTAGTAATGATTCTGGCAGCTTCACCAGCTGTGTGAGAATCAATGGCCGTCATCATTTTGGTAAATTCCATGACTTTTCCTCCCATTCATTGCATTGCGGATTGCAGCTGCAATGATATCCATCAAAATTTTCAATAACCCTATCGTTACTGGACTTGTTGTCCATCATGTCGCATTTTAAGTTTTAACAATCCTAAGGCTTTTTGAGCATCTTTATCAGTCAGGTTGTTTTCGCCAACTACCGTGGTTTCAATTCCGGCTTTTGATTTGTTGATGTCGACGACGAACTTGGTCAATTCGTTTTCGACCACAAATCCAGCTTGTTGACCGATAAACTTCATGCCGACAACACTAATGCCTTTATCATCAATTTCAGTCATCGTATTCATGAAGTCCACATCTGAGTTTCCCCAACCATCAGCTGTGACGATCGCGCCATTTGCCCTCATTGAATCAAGCATCATGGCAGCACGGGCTCCGACAAGATTTTTTAAATAATTGTCTTGGGGTGTCCCGACTACAATAACCCCTTGAAAATCAATATCAGGGTCTGGTGCAATGGTCCTAACTAATGGATCGCGAAAATGATGCAAAGTCGTTTCTTTTGTCGAAGGTCCAATTCCCATTGTTACTTCCTCCTAAACCAGCGCATGAATTGCACCATCGCGATATTCATTGGCTGTTAATAAGACCGGCATATTATTCATATCAATGATCGATATGCCTTTGGTGATCCCAGAAGGTTCTTTTGGAAATAAGATGTTGTCATACATTGCACCTTGCCCGGCAACTTCTTTGACGATTGCCACTTTAGGCTTGCCAGGATGTTTCTCATCGACATAATCAAAACTCTCAGTTGCTTCATGGCCACTTAACATCTTTAATTCCTCACGGATCGGCTGTAAATAATCATCTGCCATTTGAAAAATCATTTCGCAAGTCTCACGATTAAATTCAAAATCTTTTTTCAAAACAGCATCGATCAAAATAACTGTGTCATCAAGATCTGGCGTTCCATCCATGCCAAACTTGATTTTTTCATCCAGATAACCATCTGATGAACCAAACTCGTGCAACTGAATGCCAGTTTCATCGGCACCAGTCAAAATAACATTTACTCCCGTCAGAGTATTAGTTAAGCCATAACCCATTTTCCCAAGGACTTTGGTCGAGATCGGTATCACATCCATGATGGTATTGATCTTGAAGTGACAGTTTCGTGGATCCACTAATTTGACGTTCACGCTTTTGAGGCGGTCATCTAAATCAAATAAGGGATGATCTGGAATTTGTAATTGATGAGGCGTGATGTGATAGTCATCATCAATTTCGACATTTTGCATTGAATAAGCTTGGATCGTTAATTTATTTTTTTTCATAGGAATAGCTCCCTTACAAAAAATAAAGGAGGGCGAAAATTTGCCCTCCTTCAAAATATCTAAGGATTAAACCTTAGCTATATATTCATATGGTAAAGGTACGATCTTACCAGCTGATGGAATTTCAATCAGTTGTTTCAAAGTATCTTTAACTATTCCTGTTTGCATTTCGACATTATTAGGTTCTCCGGCATTAGCTCCCATTGGAACACGAGGTGCTACAGCTCTAGGTGAACCATTTTGACGAACTACAGGAGGTAAAGCTGCTATTAAAATTGTTGGAATCCCTACGGATTCGATTGCTCTCTGCACGATCACGGCAGATCTATGACAAGTTCCTCAACCGGCTGTCATGATGATGCCATCGACATCTTCTGCTTTGAGTTTTTGAGCAATTTCTGGACCAGTTTTATCAGTGAAGGCTTTGATGTCTCCACCACCACCCATGAATCCATATTCAATAGGTGCTAGTCCTCTAATAAATCCTGCTTTAGCCAATTCACGTAGACGGTCGATTGGGAACATGCAATTGATATCTTTGTTAACATCACTGTTATCATATCCACCATGAGAAACCATCAAGTCTTCTGCAGGTGTATCCCAAGGAATCTCACGATAACTTGTATCACCGGCTAAATTAAATCTTTTGTCGCTCTTCAAGTGAACACCAGCTGCAGTTGCAATACCGATATTCATATCTTTAAGTTCCTTTGTTACAGGAGCCCAAACTGGCTTTGGTGTAATCGGAACATAAATTTCTGATTGAAGGCCGTCGTATTTTTTAAGGGTCATTCTTTTTCCTTCCTCTCCTCTGTACGCTGTTTGATCTCATCGCGATGCTTTTTGTAATCATCAAAAGCTTTCACATATTTTTCGTTTGGGGTTTCGGATAATACTTCTGGATAAGACATTAGAAAACCTACTTCGTGCCCTACTTGAGGATCATGTTCACTGATCAACATACGTTTAGGAATTTCTAAGGTTCCAAGTCTGCCTTTTAATTCAATTGTCACACCTGCGTCAGTTACTTCGGAGATAACTCCTTCATAGACTGATTCTGTAGATGGGTAATTCAATTTATCGTAATTGTCCATTCCTACTACCCTTCATTCATTATTCTTTTTCGTAAATTTCTAGTCTCTTCTTGCTCTTAGGCAATGATTGCTCGTTAGGTTCCAAATCGATCTTAATATTGTCATGTTTTTCGATGACCTTGATATTATTTTCTTTAACATTTGGATTCCACTTACGTTCTGGTTTTTCAATCTTGCCACCAGCCATCTTAGTTTCCAACATAGCCAATGCTCTGATTGCATCTTCAGGACATAATGTGTTATTTTCGAAAATTTCATTTTCGATACCTTGAGCTGATTTGTTGTTATCAACCATGGCATCCATGTACTTGTTACCAACAACTAAGGCACCTTGAACGGCACTATAAGTCATACCAACTACAGGAACGTCTCTCTTACCGATTTCTTCAAGATGTGATGCGAAATCGATATGGTTGTTACCAAATCCTTCTGTTGTAACAATTGCGCCGTCAACGTCCATTGCTTCAACAGTCATACCTAATCTCTTAGATACATAGAATTTCTCTGTGTTTGCTTGTGGTGAACCAACAAAGAGAACACCTACTAAGTCAATATCTTCATCATTCATGGCTTCTGTAACCATAGGTTCACGCCAGTAGTGTCTTGACGTTTCCTTTGATGCAGGTCCGATACATGTCAAAGCATGGATACCACCATCTAATACTTCAAGTGGTGAAAGCATGATTGGTAAGTTACCAAGGTCAACGTTAGGTTTAGCACCTAATGTACCAACAGGTTCGATAGGCATGATCAAGTTATCATGCATAGCACCTTGTCCCATGATTTCCTTAACAATAACGACACGTTTTTGATTTGGATGACGTTTTTGAACTAATTCTTCTTTGTTGACGATAAGTCCTTCGTCAGCTTTCTTCAAAGCTTCACGAATTTCTTGTGTAATGATATCAGCAGCCTTATGAGAAGCTAAAGGCCCGACACGTTCCATGTTACGTCCAGCTTCAATAGTTACTTGAGCTTTGATCAAGATATCACCCTTGTCAGGTGAACCTGGACGATTCCACATGATATTTTTGTTTAGCTCACCTTCTGAAGAACCGAATTCACCGATTTGAACTCCGTTTTCATCAGTACCTGTTAGCATAAATACTGTTCCATCGAGTACACGTGTTACTCCAGAACCGATTTCGCCTTCAGTTTTTGTAGCTATAGGTTGTACATCCATGATTGTTTCGCTGTATTTGTCATAATCATCGGGTGTAATAATTTCCAAAGTCATATCTTTAACGATTTTTTCAGTTTCGACAGCCTCTGCACAGAGGTCCTTTGGAGTTCTGATTGTCAAAGTTGTGCCATTGATCTCAGTCTTGTCGCCGAATTTAACTTCGTCGATCTTGAAGTGATCACGTTCCAATTCACGGACGATCTTTGTTTCAACTTCATCATCTGAAGAAGCTGAGTCGTCAGTTGTAGCTGCATTGTCGTTTGAAGCTGCTGATGCAGTTTCTGTAACGTCTTTTGCAGCTGCTGGAGCTTGGCCACCAGCAACAGCTGTAGCTGTTGTTGGAACTTCTAGATGAATTCCTTCACCTTTAGCAATATCAATTTTGATTACTCCGTTGGTTGTTCCAGTTGAAACAACTGGTGAAACTGATGGTGCTGCTTGCGTTGCTTGTTCTGTACTTGCAGTAGCTGGAGCAGTTTCTGCAGGTGCATCGTCACTATTATCGTCTGATGAAGCGTCATCAGCTGAATCATCAGCAACTGTTTGAATATTATCAACATTTGCTGGTGTTAGTGGAATTAATGCATCTGTAGTTTCTTTTAGTGTTGCGCCAAGAACTTGTCCGATTGTTAGGACATCGTCTGGCAATTCCAAAAGGCCAGAATCTACATAATCTGGAAATAATTCAGGATCTTCCAAATTTGGTGCTTCAAGTGTAATTCCGCCCTCTGCTCTACAGCATAGGACAGCTGGATCATCAATATGATCCATTGCTGTTTCTTTTGAAATAGACATATCGTCTTCCTCCCTTAAATTTATCTCAATTAATGATTTTTAATCCTATAATGATTGAAAATCTGCTGGAAGTTTCCGATATAGTCTATGACCTGCTGCTCTAAGTACATGATCTGTTGAATGATAAACCGAAACTCCTACACGAGGAGCTACACCTGTGACGGTGTTTGTTCAATCTTGACAAGTTCCAGTCAAAATTGCTTCGGCACCCTTCTTCTTCATCGCAAGAACCGCTTCAGCCTGTCCAGGACAAATTCCTGGTAGACTACACCGATATCTCCCATTTACTAAAACCATGCGTTTGCAACGACGGAAGGCAACAACGTCGCTTCCCATCTTTTCAGCAATCTCACGAAGACGTGGTTCTTGACCACCACATTCGCATTCCAGCAAACCAATCTTTTTATGAACTTGAGGATAAGGCATAGCGACTAAGAATGCCCCAGTAGTCTTAGTTACTGGTGTTTCTTCACTGCCTGTATGGCCTGTAAATGGTCCGCCAACTGTAATATCGCCATGCGGGTTGATATAACCACCTGCAGCATCAATGAACTTCTTGGCTGGTAAACCAATAGGTACATTTTCAAAAACAGTTGAACGTTCCTTGATACGTCCATCCAACGTAATATCCTTGTCAATAAAAGGCTTTCTATCTTCAATTGCTTCTGCAACACGCTTAATTGTTTCTGTGTTGTCAATGATTGCATTTGCTTCGATTGGTAATTCGCCAGGTTTGAGCACTACACCAAGTAGTTGACGAACGATAACACGTTCATCCCCTGCTGGGTACATATTTGTTAAGAACTTGACCTTAATCTTAGGTTCGTTCTTACATGCCTTACCTAAAGCTAATACAGCTGCGTGATGAATCTTCTTGACAGCAATATAACCAACCTTGGCATCAGTGATCTCAAGCATATATTTCATTCCGCGGACAATTTGATCTGCATAGCGTTCCTCGACCTGAGTGTTGTGGCACAAAAGTGGCTCACACTCAGCAGCATTTGCAATAAAATAACCGCCAGGAATTTTATTAGATAGTTTTACAGATGTCGGGAATCCCGCACCACCAGCACCGACAATTCCGGCATTTTTAATGTCAGTCAGATAATCATCTGAGTCAGGGATGTGTACATAATCTTCCTTGCTCTGTTCCTCGTCAGCATCAATGATAATTGCCTTATCATTAATATCAGTAACAGTACCTGTAAGACTAGCGTGAATATTTGCTCCTAAACCATCTGGTTCAGCAATCAATTCACCTCTTTTAACACGTTGACCAACCTTAACGATAGGTTTATCAGGTCCACCAACATGTTGTTTTAGTAAAATAGTGACTTTTTCCATTATTTTTCACCCCCTTCGACTAGAATAGCGAAATACAACCGTTTTCATTCGCACGTTCATATCATCACAAATTAATTGTAAAATAAGCAAATATTTCACATTTAATAAAATTAGATTTCTGTTAATTATTTCATTATTGTGCTCTCGCCATTATATGTATTTCTGAAAACAAATTTTCCTTTTTGGCAATATTGGAATCTAATAATCGGCTAATATAAATTCCTTAATTACTTTGTTGACATCGCTTACGTAAATTGATAGCATTTGTAATTGGGAGTGGATAGGTTCTGGTGTTCCTTCTAGTCTTCAAAACTAGTATGAGGGGTTAGTAGCTTCTTAGGTGGGTTCGATTCCCACACATTCCCGCCACGCATATAAACTGGATTTGACGATCAAATTCAGACTAAAAATTCAAAAAGAGTCACATCAAATTGATGTGACTCTTTTTTGACTTTCCTATTCACGTTTTTTATTATTACAATAATAATTATTCATTTCAGAAAATAAAATCGATTGAATATATGCCATGTTTATTGTGATTTTTTTAACTTGTGAGTAATAATATTACGATTATTTTCACAATCTATGCGATTCAAGCATAAGCTTTTTTACGATTTTATTTACTAAAAAAGGCTAAATCGTTGAGTAAAACTCAAATTTAGCCTTTTTGTGTATTTTGTGAGATTGCCATGTGATGCTATTCACATTACTTCATATCTGCAATCATTATATCTAGCAATATTCCCTTGCAGATCAACCTTAAAAAAATGGATAATTTGTTAATTTTGTATCATTATTCAGATGCTAATTATTCAATATAGACACGTGGCAATCTCTCTGCTAGTCCACACAATATCTCATAATTGATTGTATCGGCATATTGTGCGACGTCAGTGCAAGTAATTTCATCGCTACCACTTTTACCTATTAGAGTAACTTTGGCTCCTACGGGCATTTTATGGGGTAATTTAACCATAAATTGATCCATACATACTCGACCAACGATCGGACATCTTTCTCCATCGATCAAAACGTCCGAACCCGACATTCTCCTTAGCCAACCATCTGCATAGCCAATCGGAACTGTTCCGATCCATTCTTTTTCTTTAGTCGTGTAAGTAGCTCCATAGCCAATGCTTTCTCCGGCAGCAACTTGTTTAACGAATACCAACTCTGAATGGAGACTTAAAGCAGGTTTTAGATCAAATGGCAAAGTCGTGATATCAGTCTGAGATGGGTTCAATCCATATAAAGCAATACCGTAACGAACCATGTTGATAGCTAGATCTTTATGCCACAGAGCGGTGGCTGAGTTTGCACAGTGAATATATTTGAAGTCGATTGGTAGATCACGGTGCAATTCCTTGAAACGCTCTACCTGCTTTTTAAAATAAGCTTCATCGGGACTATCAGCGGTTGAAAAATGCGTGAATAATCCTTCTGGAATAAATGATTCAGGATGATTCTTGATGAATTGGCAAGCTTCAACAACTGCATCTCTAGTTTGGAAACCAATCCGTCCCATTCCACTATCGACACCTAAATGAATTTTAAGTTGATAAATGTTTTCTTGAACAGCTTGTTCTAACCAGTCTAGTGATCCAACTGTTAACGAAATGTCAGCCTTATTGGCGATCTCAGCATACTTAACTGGCGTGATCCCCAAAACTAAGATTGGTGCAACGATACCTGCATCTCTGATTTCAATACCTTCGTCAAGTGTCGCTACGCATAATCCGGCTGCACCATTTTCGATTTCAAACTTTGCAACTTTAACCAATCCATGACCGTACGCATTGGCCTTTACAACTGCAAATACGTCGGTCCCAGAAGGAACTGCACGTAATTCATTTTCCAAGTTGGTTCTTAAATTTCCCAAGTTTACTTCAACTGTCGCAGGTCTATGAAGTGATGGTATCATAATCATTCCTCCTCTAAGATAACTTCGGTGATAACTAATTCATCAGTATCAGATATTGAAATTTGAATATTTCCTTCAAAAATATCTGTTTTGATGTATGGCTGACCGGAAGGATAATTCAAAATACTCAAGTCGTGGAATCCAATTTTTCCTAGTCCTGTACCCATTGCCTTAGTAAATGACTCTTTTGCTGAAAATCTACCTGTTAAATAAGTCATCTTTTGTTTCTCGGTATTCAGACTGTTAAAAACTACGATCTCATCTGGATTAAGTATTTTATCCATAAATTTAGGATGTCGTCCGTAAATTTTTCTTACCCGATCAATTTCTGCAATGTCTACTCCTAAGCCTTTAATCATATTCTTCTCTCACCTTATTTTCAATCAAAAAAGGGGCAAAGCAACTGAATGCCTTATCCCCCTTAATAATTGTTATTATAAAACATTTAATTAATGTTCAATGAACCAAGTTTGACTATAGATTTGTTCTGATTTTGAATGATTTTTTGGATTGTGATGGTTTCTTATTTTCGTTACGTCTGTGGCTATTGTTGTTATTACCACCACGACCACCGCCGTGATTGTTGCGACGATCATCGCCACGTCTGCCGCCACGATGTTCATTACGATCACCGCCACGACGATTACGATTGAATCGTTGTCTCTTACCGTGACCGGAACGATTATGACTTTGCTTGCGTCCTGGCAATGGACGTTCCGGAGCAATCTTGACAGGAACACTTTCGGCATCCTTGATTGCTGATGACAAGTAAACCATAACTAATTGTTCAGGAGTATACTCGTTCAACAGATCTTCGGCTGCATCTTTGAAACGATCCAAGTGAGTATCATGTGCGAGCGTGTCCTTGATATCATCCTTAACTGATTCCATTTGTCCTTTAAGAACTTCTTTGTCAGTTGGTGGTGCAAGTGGTTTCATACGCTTCTTAGTTAAGTTTTCAATTGTTCTTAAGTAGCTCATTTCGTTTGGTGTAACGAAAGTTACAGAGATACCTGACTTACCGGCACGTCCTGTACGTCCAATACGGTGAACGTAACTGTCAGGATCTTGCGGAATATCGTAGTTATAAACATGTGATACACCTGAAATATCCAAACCACGGGCAGCAACATCAGTTGCAACTAAGTAGTCCAATTTACCAGCCTTAAACTTACGTAAAACGCTAGTTCTCTTATCTTGAGATAAATCACCATGAATACCTTCTGCATTGTATCCACGAGCTTGTAGTCCACGTGTTAATTCATCAACACGTCTCTTAGTACGTCCGAAGATCAACGCAAGTTCTGGTCCTTGAACGTCAAAAATACGTGTCATCAAATCAAATTTCTCGTAGTCACGAGCTTTAACAAAATATTGATCGATCTTATCAGCAGTCAATTCCTTTGACTTGATCTTAACGATCTTAGGTTCTGTCATGAATTTGTCAGCAATCTTCATGATTGGTTTAGGCATTGTTGCTGAGAATAGCAATGTTTGATGGTCATTAGGAACGTTAGATAGGATACTTTCGATATCTTCAACAAATCCCATATCTAGCATTTCATCAGCTTCATCAAGAACAACTGTCTTAACGTTATGTAATTTAAGTGTGTGACGGTTGATGTGGTCAAGGATACGACCTGGAGTACCAACAACGATGCTTGGGTGGTTTTTCAAGGAATGAATTTGTCTTCTAATATCAGAACCACCATAAACTGATTGAACACGAACTCTCTTTTCGCGTCCTAATTTATATAACTCTTCTTGAGTTTGGATTGCCAATTCACGTGTTGGAGAAATGATCAATGCTTGGATATCGCTTGAGCTAGTATCCACAGCATCTAATATAGGAAGTCCAAAGGCAGCTGTCTTACCTGTACCTGTTTGGGCTTGTCCAATCACGTCATCACCTGTCATTACAAGTGGAATAGTTTGTGCTTGAATGGGAGTTGCTTCTTCAAATCCCGCTTCGTTCACAGCACTTAATAGTTTTGAATCTAAATTTAATTCGCTAAATTTCACAAAAATCCTCCGTTTGAACATGGTTGCAATAATCTTTCTACACTACCACGTTATCCAATGTTACTCAACCGACACACTTAAATTAATTGTTTTAATACGTTTTCAAGATGAATGCCATGACTAGCTTTTAGCAATATTGTGTCATCTGAGTTCATTTCTTCTTTAATATTTTCAGTTAGTTCCGCTAACTGGTCCTTACCATACCAGCTGAGATCAGCTGGGTCGTACTTATTTACTAGTAAATCGTACAATGCTTTCATTTCATTTCCAACTAAATAGACTTTTGCAAAGTCATTTGGATCGATATGGTCTGCTAAAGATTCATGTAGTTTCTTTGAAGCATCGCCTAATTCGAGCATATCACCAAGAACAACAATCTTACGCCCTGTTGACAATTTTTTCAAGTTATCAAGCACTTCGATTGCAGCTGTTGGGTTGGAATTATACACATCGCTCAGAATATCCGCGCCATCTTGGGCTTTGAGCCATTCAGTCCGATTAGCTGTAGCATAAAAATCAGCGAGTGCCTTTTGCATAGCTTCGACCTTAATATGATATCTACGACCAACTAATAATGCAGCTAATGCATTGTTGACGTTATAGTCGCCCATGATCGGAATAGAAAATTCGATGTCAGGCCACAAGTTAGTCTTAAATGTAGTTTTTTCCTTATCGCTATTTATTTCCGTCGAATAGATTGTGTTGCTATCATTTTGACCAAAAGTTGCTTGATTTCTTTGAACGTCTTTAGCACGTTCTGTTAAAAGCGGTTCATCCCCATCAAATACAAATAAACCATCTTCTTGTAGATGATGAGTGATTTCCATTTTAGCGTCCGCAATTTTATCACGTGTGCCAAAGAATTCGATATGAGCTTCGCCGATCATCGTGATCACCGAAACATCTGGATGAGCTAGTTCACTCAGGTGTTCGATCTGACCAGGACGATCCATGCCCATTTCAACAACTAACACTTCAGTATTGATTGGCATATTCAAAATTGTGAATGGTACACCAATTTCATTGTTGAAATTTTGTGGCGTCTTAGCGACATTATTGTCAGTTCCTAAAACGCTCGCAATCATATCTTTAGTAGTAGTTTTTCCATTGCTTCCAGTGACAGCAACGACCTTAGGGTTTACCTTATTTAGATAATACTTAGCCAAGGTATTGAAAGCATCCATCACATCATCGACAATCACATAAGGAATGTCTTTATTAGTAATTGGGTGGTCCTTTTGCCACACACTAGCAGAAGCGCCATTATTAATGGCGCTTTCGATGAATTCATGACCATCGCGTTCGCCTTGCAATGGGAAAAATAAATCACCAGTTTTGGCTTTTCGACTGTCAAAACATACCCCAGTGATTTGGACATCAGGTACATTGTCCGCTTTGATCTTTAAAGCAGAATAAACTTCTTGTAACTTCATTTTCATGAATAATGATCCCCAGTTCTAAAAAAATATTTTCTCCTAAAAAATTGAAAAGAGTATACTAATTTACTTAGAAAGGATTTGATGTATTTACTATGAGTTCAAATACACAAAATACTCCAAAAGAGAATAGCTATTGGAAAAGGAACTTAAAAGTCCTCTGGTTTAGTACCTTCGTTACAGGTATTGGCTTTAGTATGATAACACCCTTTATGCCATTATACATTAATACTTTAGGGAATTTCACAAAAAGTCAACTGGTCATCTGGAACGGTATTGCCTTCTCGGCAACTTTTCTAGTGATGGCCATTGCCTCTCCAATCTGGGGTAAAATCGCCGATCGACGTGGAAGAAAACTGATGCTGATTAGAGCGGCTTTGGGTATGTCGATTGTTATCTTCTTACAATCCTTAGTAACAGCTCCTTGGCAGTTAGTTGCTTTAAGAGCGCTTCAAGGTGTATTTTCCGGATTCGTTAGCAACGCCAGTACACTGATAGCGTCAACTGCTCCGAGATCTGAAAGTGGAAAAGCCTTGGGAACGTTAAATACCGGCGTAATTTCTGGGACGCTGCTCGGACCTTTAGTCGGTGGCGTCATTGCCCAGTACTTTGGATATCGAATCCCATTTATGATTACTGGTGGATTATTGTTCACAGCATTTGTTTTAACTGTTATCTTCATTAAAGAAGACTTCAAGCCAGTTCCAAAAGGACAAGAAGCAACCACTAAAGATATTTTCAAGACTTTGAAAAATCCCAATCTTGTTCTCGCAATGTTAGTTACGACCATGATTATTCAAATTTCAAATAATTCGATCAACCCAATTATCAGTTTGTACGTTCGGCAGTTGATGCACGGATCCGACAAAGTTACTTTGATTGCCGGATTCGTCGCAGCCCTACCAGGTATTGCTAACATCATCGCCGCACCTAGATTTGGTGCTTTAGGCGATAGGATCGGTACCGGTAAAATATTGATTGGTGGATTGATCTTCGCCGTACTAGTTTATATTCCGCAAGCTTTCGTCAATAATATTTGGCAATTAGCAATTTTAAGATTTTTGGTCGGAGTTTCCGATGCCTGTTTAGTTCCGCAGGTACAAACTCTTTTAGCAAAAAATACAGACGCCCAATATACTGGAAGGATCTTTGGTTACAATCAATCTTTCCAGGCTGTCGGAAACGTCTGCGGTCCACTGCTAGGTTCATATGTCTCCAGTGCCTTTAGTTACTCCACGGTATTCTTAACTACCAGTGGTCTGGCACTGATCAATTTCTTTTGGGTATTCAACCATTTACATTCAAAAAAAGCAAAAAAATAAAAGCCGTCCTAAATAGGATGGCTTTATTTGTTTTGCAAACCATATTTCTTGTTGAAACGATCGATACGTCCATCTGCTTGAGCAAACTTTTGTTTACCAGTGTAGAAAGGATGTGAATCTGATGAAATTTCAACACGAATCAATGGGTATTCTTTACCTTCATAATCAGTTGTTTCTTCTGAGTTAACAGTTGATCCAGCTAGAAACTTCTTACCTGTAGAAGAATCCATGAATACAACTTGGTGGTAATCTGGATGAATTCCTTGCTTCATTATAAATGTCTCCTTTGCCCTAAATCCTTTGCGGAAATAGAGATTAATTTACTAACGGTATTAAATATTACCATGAACAGAGTTGATATTCAATATAATTCTAATCTTTCAAGATTACTTTTTGAGTAGCAATATCATCAATCAATCCCAGATCATGGTCAATGATCAACATCGTTGGATGTTGCTTTTGGATCGCAGCAATTATTTGGTCACGAGTGATGACATCAAGGTAATTAAACGGCTCATCCCATAAGTAAAGATTAGCTGGTTGGGACAGACTAATACTCAAGGCAACTTTTCTTTTCTGACCCTGACTCATATTTTCAATCGGATCATTAAAGAGTTCACGTTCAAAACCAAGTTTACGTAGATTGGAAAAAATCGATTCTACATCTAACTCATCAGTTTCTGCGACCTGTTTAATGGTACCACGTAACTTCGACTCCTGTGGCAAATAAGAAACTTTTAAACCATTCTTAATTTGGATCTCTCCACGTTGTTCAAATGGCTGCGGTATTTGCATGATTCGTCTAAAAATCGTCGATTTGCCGATTCCATTTTTACCAAGCAACGCTGTCACTTGTCCGGTCTTGACCTGAAAACTGACTTCTGGAGTTTGGACGTGATCATTAAAGAGCTGCAACTTATCGGCTGTAATAACTTGATCAAAATGAGAAATTTCTTCGTAATTTAAACTGATTGGGTCAGTGATCTCAATATTTTTAAGTAAAGACTGTTTCTTTTCAACCGCTGCATTGGCACGACGTTGGATCGAACCAGCCTTTTTCATCATCTTAGCTGACTTGTGACCAATAAAGCCCTTGTCTAGATTAGAATGCTGGTCCATTTTAATATTTTTACTCTTACTTTTCTCGGTTTGCTGAGCCCAATTTTCCTTCTTAGCTGCTGAGGCTTTTAATTTATGAATATCTTTTTTCAACTGAGCCTTTTCAGCTAGCTCTGATTGGTCTTGCAAATTTTTCTCGTGCTCCCAAGTATCAAAGTTTCCTTGGTAGACATCGATATCGTTGCGATTGATCGAGATCACGTGATCGATGACTTCATTTAAAAATCCACGATCATGACTAATCACGATAAAGCCTTTTTTACCACGGAGATAATTAGCAACAACTTGGCGACCTTCGATATCTAAATGATTTGTCGGCTCGTCAATCAGTTGAAACCCTTCGTCATCGATGAACATGACCGCTAAGAGCAATTTAGTCCGTTCACCGGGACTAAGTGTATTGAATTGACGATCAAGCACGTCTAGGTCAATTTTGAGCTTCTCTAACTCTTGCTCTACTTTCCAAATATCGTATTCTTCGATACCAGATAATTCGATGGCAATATTCCGAGCAGTCTGAGTCGGATCAGACACTGGCTGTGGATAATAGTAAAAATTCAGGTCTGTGACGATATTTCCCTGATATTGAAATTTATTCATCAATAAATTCAATAAAGTCGTTTTCCCTCGTCCATTTCGGCCAATCAAGCCTAATTTCCAGCTGCCATCAATGCTTAAATTAACTGAATCAAAAAGATTCTCTGTCATTTGATCATATTTAAATGATAATTTTTCAATTTGAATTGTACCCATTATTAATTCCCTCTTTCGGTGCGAAGAGGTCCGACTTATTAACGTAACAGCCAAAGGATTCGGTATCCCAAAGCTGACCTATGAGCTGACGAGCTTTTACGTTACGCCAACAAAAAAGGACGCTAAATAGCGTCCTAAACAGTTCTAGTTTAAGAAAGCACGCTATTGTAGAAATTAAGTCGAAGCCAAATTACACACTTGTAGTATATAAATTGATTTTCAACTTAATTTCTCAATGGCTGCACTCCCTTTCGTGTTTTAATTTATAAATAAATTAACAAGATATTACAAAGATGTCAATACTAATTTAAATCATCCTTGCCAACTAATTCTACATCAGCTTGCAATTGGTGTAATTTCCAAACGACGCGATCATAGCCACGCAGAATATTTTCGGCGTTTTCAATGACGGTCGTACCATCTGCAATCAATCCAGCAATCATCAAACAAGCTCCAGCACGGATCTCATCAGCCGAAACAGTTGCTCCAGTTAATTTTGATCCCCCATGAACAAATATCAAATCGTTTTCGCTTGAAATATCTCCGCCCATTTTCTGAAGTTGGGAAATATGCTTGATTCGTTTTGGATAAATCGTATCAATGATCATAGCTTCACCCTTTGATTGCATCAATAACGGCGTTATTGGTTGTTGCAAATCAGTTGCAAACCCAGGGTAAGGCATAGTTTTAATGTTGACTGCCTTGATTTCTGGACTTGGCTTAACGTAGATACTATCTTCGCCAATTTCCAAGTTAACGCCCATCTCATCAAGTTTTGCTAAAAAGGCGTCCAGATGCTCGCTAATGATATTGTTGATCAAAATATCTCCACCACTAGCTGCAGCCAAGCTCAAATAAGTTCCTGCTTCAATTCGATCCGGAATGATCGTGTGCGAATTATTTGAACGTAATTCGTCAACACCTTCAATACGGATTGTTTCGGTCCCGACACCACGAATAGTTGCTCCCATGTTATTTAAAAAGGTAGCTAAATCGATGATCTCAGGTTCCTTCGCAGCATTTTCGATCACTGTCGTTCCTTTAGCTCTAACGGCTGCCAGAATAACATTGATCGTTGCACCTACAGAAACCATGTCTAAAAAGATCTTAGCTCCCGTTAAACCTTCTTTAGGTGCGGTAATAATAATTTGCCCATTTTTATTTTCAACATGAGCTCCTAGTGCTTCAAATCCTTTTATATGTTGATCGATTGGACGTGGTCCAATATCATCCCCACCTGGGAATCCAACAACAGCTTTGCCAAATCTTCCTAGCATAGCTCCCATAAAGTAGTACGAAGCACGAAGACTGCTGACTTTACCGCTTGGTAATTCAGCAAAATGAATCTCAGTTGGATCGATCTTTAACACATCATTCTTCACTTCTGAAGTAACGTTCATGTCTAATAAGATCGAACGCAAGTTGTCCACATCTCTGATCTGTGGAACTGAATCTAAAACGACTGGAGTACTAGATAAAATTGCCGCCGGAATTAACGCCACTGTGCTATTTTTAGCACCACCAATCGTTACTTCTCCCGATAATTTTTTTCCACCATTAATTACAAGTTTTTGCATAAGTTTTTCCCTAACTATTATTAACTACATCAAATTAAAAATATCTGATCCTATAAGTTGTCTTCTTGGAGACCTGATGCAGCACCGATAAATGCTTTGAATAAGCCTTCTGGCTTAGTTGGTCTTGATAAGAATTCAGGATGATATTGTGCAGCGACGTGGAATTTATTCTCAGGAACTTCAATAATTTCAACCAAGTGGTTGTCAGGTGAAACTCCAGAGAACACTAGTCCATGTTCTTCGAACTGCTTACGATAAGCATTGTTGAATTCATATCTGTGTCTATGTCTTTCTTGGATCACAGATTGGTTATCATAAGCTGCTGCTGTTTTAGTACCTTCTCTTAGTTTACATGGATATGCACCCAAACGTAAAGTACCACCGACATTTTCGATGTCTTTTTGGTCAGCCATCAAGTCAATGATCTTGTTATCAGCATCAGGATCCGCTTCGCCAGTAGTTGCATCCTTGATTCCAACAACATTTCTAGCAAATTCGATACTTGCCATTTGCATACCTAAACAAATTCCCAAATATGGAACATCGTTTTCACGGGCATACTTAATAGTAGTGATCATACCTTCTAGACCACGAGTACCAAATCCGCCAGGAACTAAAATACCATCTGAATCTTTGAGCAATTCAGCAACATTATCTTCAGTTACTTCATCAGCAGAAATTTTTTGTAATTCGATATCTGTATTATATACATAACCAGCAGCATTTAATGCTTCTGTTACAGAAATATAAGCATCTTGTAATTTAGTGTACTTACCAACGAGGGTAATCTTTGTCTTGTGTTTCAAATTGTGGATACGATCAACTAGTTTGTTCCAGTCAGTCATATCAGATTCCTTAGTTTCTAAGTGCAAGTAACGACAAACAATATCATCGAAATCTTGAGCTTGAAGGTTCAAAGGAACATCATAAATTGAACTTGCGTCACGTGATTCGATAACAGCTTCTGAATCAACGTCACAGAATGAGGCAATCTTGTCTTTCATACTTTGAGGCATAGGTTTTTCAGTACGAACAACCAAAATATTAGGTTGAATACCAATACCACGTAATTCCTTAACACTGTGTTGTGTAGGTTTTGTCTTCATTTCACCAGCAGCCTTTAGGTAGGGAACTAAGGTTGTGTGAATGTAAACAACGTTTTCAGCACCAACATCAGCTTTCATTTGACGCAAAGCTTCAAGGTATGGTGTTGATTCGATATCACCAACAGTACCACCAACTTCAGTAATAATTACGTCTGAGTCTGTAGTAGTTGCAGCACGTGTTATTTTTTGTTTGATCATATCTGTAATATGTGGAATTACTTGAACAGTTGCTCCGTTGTAGTCTCCATGACGTTCACGACGGATAACTTCTGAATAAATCTTACCTGTAGTAACGTTTGAATACTTGTTCAAATCGTTATCAATAAATCTTTCGTAGTGACCTAAGTCCAAGTCAGTTTCTGTACCATCATTAGTAACATAAACTTCACCGTGTTGATATGGACTCATAGTTCCGGGATCCACATTAATGTATGGGTCAAATTTCTGCATTGTGACTTTTAGCCCACGGTTTCTCAACAATCTACCAAGAGATGCTGCCACAATTCCTTTTCCTAAAGATGAAACAACTCCACCTGTTATAAAAATATACTTCGTCATAGTATTCCTCCACATATTATATCTAGGGATTTCTTAACTAAAAAAATAAAAAAGTTCCCTATTCATTTCGAACAGGGAACTTGTAATTAGTCTATCTAATAGAGCCCAAACAATATAATACTGTTATTGGGGTCAATCGTCAAACCTAAAATCCTAAAATGTCAATTATTTATCTGAGTCTGAATCATCATCGTCATCTAAGTCATCGTCATCATCTTCGTCATCATCGTCTGACAAGTCGATGTCTGAATCATCTTCGTCATCATCGGCGTCGAATTCAGTCAATTGACCTTCGATACCATCATCAAGGCCATCGTCTTGATCATCATCGTCATCATCATCAACTGAAAGATCTGAATTAGTGAACTTAGATAAGTCTGGTCCGTTGCTTTCGCCTGAACCATCGTCGTCGTCATCATCGTCATCTGATAGACTTAAATCGCTGTCGTCATCATAATCGACAACATCGTCTTCTTCTTCCTCATCGTCACTCAAGAAAGCATTAACCTTTTGAGCGGCCTTGTGAGTATTTTCAGTACCGTTGTCTTCGGGATGGTTAACCTCTTCGTCAACAGAGTCAAATGGATACCATTTACGCAATCCCCATACGTTTTCACCAAGTGAAAGGAAACTACCGTCATTATTCAAGTCTGTATAGAATTGTGGCAAGTGATCTTTGATTTGATCGTCGGTTTTTCCTAAGTATGTTTGAATCTCATTAACGATATCAGAGAAGTTCATTGCTTCTTTGTTATTCTCATTGAGAATCTCATAAGCAACTTCGATCATTGATAATTCTTCTTTATTTTGATTCTTGAACTTTTCAAGTTTCAAACGTGTACACGTCCTTTCACAGCGTCTTACAACTAATAATATCTATTTAAGCGCTAAAAATCAATCTAAACTTGTAATTGCCTACTATATTATCATCATAAATCAAGTCATAATCAATGTTTATTTTTCCATGCAAGGGTTCATCTTCTATCTCAACGAGTGAATCCTTAGTATATGTATGCATTTGCATAATGCCATACCCTGTATGTACACTAGCACTATTGTGATCGTGATGCGTAAAATAAAGCATTGAAGATAAGTTAGTACTCTTTGCCTCACGTTTGACATGAATCTCGCCATCGTTAGTGATCTTGACTAAAATTGAAGCATGATCATTATTTTCCATACTTTCATTAAATTGCAGATAATCGGCATTGCCCATTCTTGTGAATCTTCCAGGTTCTGAGATCTTCGTATGAGTCATCTCTCCTGCTTGAAAAACTGACATATCAAGGTCAACTTTTACATCAATACGATTATTTTCCAAAATATAACACCTCACATGATAAAATTAATAAATATACTACTTAAAGAAGTGATCTAGTGAATAAGCAAATTTTATTATACGACCAAAATTTATCTAAAGCAGAGCAAATGCTCGAACCATTTGCAGACACAGGGGCCATTCTTCAGTTTGTTTCTGAAGAAAAAACTCCAGTAGCTCATTTTTGGACCACTACGCCAACTGTGATCCTGGGATTGCAGGATCAGCGTTTGAAAAATCTATCTGGTGGATTGAAAATGCTCGAAGAAAAAGAATACATCTATTATCTTCGAAATTCTGGCGGTTTAGGCGTTGTGACCGATCCAGAAATTTTGAACTTCACATTATTTTTGCCTAACAAGGATGAACTATCGATCGACCAAGCTTATGAAAAAATGCATCAAATCATGATGGCAGCTTTTTCAGATAAAATTGAGACTGGCGAAGTAGTTCGTTCCTATTGTCCAGGGACCTTTGATCTTAGCATCGACGGCAAGAAACTAGCCGGAATATCTCAAAGACGTTCTGGCGATGCAGTGGCGGTTATGGCTTACATCAGCATCACGGGCGATCAAAAGCAACGTTCACAATTGATGAAAGACTTCTACGAGATCAGTAATTACCCGGTTCATGAAAAGATCTCTTATCCGAATATCGATATCCATTGTATGGAAAACTTAGATATTCTAACACATCAAGAGCTAACTATCTCGCTTGCAAAAGAAAAAATATTAAACGCATTAATCACTGATGATTATAGCATTGATAAAACTAGTTTTAACATTGTTCAAACATCTCAGCCATATCGCGAAGCTTATGACAAAACAATGGAAGATTTGATCTACAAGAATAAACAATTGGGAGAAAAAAATGACATTTAATGTTGAAAAATTACCTCGTGAAAAAGTTTTTCGAGACCCTATCCACAACTACATCCATGTCCAACACAAAGTTATCTTGGATTTGATCAATACTAAAGAATTTCAACGACTACGTCGAGTTAAACAACTTGGAACTTCATCATTCACTTTCCAAGGTGCCGAGCATTCTCGATTCACTCACTGTATGGGAGTATACGAAATCACACGTTTGATCTGCGACAACTTTCAACGCAACTATCCAACTAAGAATCCTGATGATGGACTCTGGGATGACAACGAACGAATCGTTGCCTTGTGCGCAGCTTTATTGCACGATGTCGGACACGGTCCTTATTCTCATGCCTTCGAGCACATCTTTGATACCGATCATGAACAATGGACTCAAGAAATCATCACTTCTCCCGAAACTGAGATCAATCAAGTATTAAGACAAGTATCCAGCGACTTCCCTGAAAAAGTTGCTAGCGTTATTGCCAAGACTTATCCCAACAAACAAGTCGTGCAAATGATCTCCAGTCAAATCGATGCTGATCGAATGGATTATTTGTTACGTGACGCCTACTTTACTGGTACAAAATATGGGATGTTTGATCTAACCAGAATCTTACGTGTCATGCGTCCTTATCATGAAGGCATCGCCTTTGATGCAAACGGAATGCATGCCGTTGAAGATTACGTTCTCTCACGTTTTCAAATGTATCAACAAGTTTATTTCCATCCAGTATCACGAGGTATGGAAGTTGTCTTGACTAAGTTGCTGCAACGAGCCAAAGACTTATATGAGCATAACCAAATGAACGGATTTGAAATGCCATCCCTATTAGTGCCGTTTTTTGAAAATCGGGTCACGATCACCGACTATCTTCATCTAGACGATGGTATCTTAAACACTTACTTTACCCTCTGGCTCGACTATCCCGATGAGATCTTGAAAGATCTTGCTTATCGATTCTTGACCAGAAAACCTTTCAAATCAGCTCAATATACTGAAGGAACTCAAGACTTATTGCCTAAGCTAGCAAATATCGTTGAAGCCGCCGGTTTTGATAAAAAATATTACACCTCGACTAATACTAGTTACGATTTACCATATGATGTCTACAATCCAAGAAAGCACAAAAGCAGAACTCAAATCGAGATCATGCAAAATGATGGATCATTAATCGAATTGTCCACAGTAAGTCGTTTAGTGAACGCTCTGACCGGTAAAATTTTGGGCGATGAAAGATTTTATTTCCCTAAAGCAATGCTGGAACAACATTCCGATGATATTTTCAGTGAAGAATACACTAAATTTCAGAAACATATTTACAACGATATGATTATTTAGAATTTTTTGTTCTATTATTAAAAAATTTAGCCATTTCAGATAAAAACGCTTTCAAACTTTGTGATATTTTACTATGATATACGTAGAACATTTTCCCGAGGAGGAACTTTCATGAAAGAATTTTCAAATGAAACTAGAGCTAAAAATTTACAAGCAATGCAAGATCAAGAATTAGATTTGCTTGTTATTGGTGGCGGTATTACAGGTAGTGGTATCACTCTTGACGCACAATCTCGTGGAATCCAAACTGGTTTGGTTGAAATGCGTGACTTTGCTTCAGGTACATCAAGTCGTTCAACTAAATTAGTCCATGGTGGACTACGTTACTTAGCACAATTTGCACTAAAAGAAGTTCACGAAGTCGGATCAGAACGTGCAATTGTTTATAACAATGCACCACAAATCACAACTCCATTAAAAATGATGCTTCCATTCTACGCTGGCGGTACATATGGCCCATTCATGACATCAGTTGGTCTTGATGTTTATGATCGTTTGGCTAATGTTAAAAAAGCAGAACGTAAGACAATGCTTACACCTGACGAAACAGAAGCTAGAGAACCATATGTTAACTCAGAGGGTCTATTAGGTTCAGGACTTTATGTTGAATATAGAACTGACGATGCTCGTTTGACACTAGAAGTTGCTAAAAAAGCTAGCGAACTTGGTGCTTACATTGCTAACTATACTAAGGTAACTGGATTATTGTATGATGAAAATCATCAAGTTTGCGGAGTTAAGTTTGAAGACGTTCAAACTGGCGAAACTGGTGAGATCCATGCTAAGAAAGTTATTAATTCATGTGGACCATGGGTTGATGAGATTCGTGATATGGATGGTTCAAACAAGGGTAAGCATCTTCACTTAACAAAGGGTGTTCACTTAGTTATCGATAATGCTAAGTTCCCTATTTCAAACTCACTATTCTTTGATACACCATTCCATGACGGTCGTATGATGTTTGCCATTCCTCGTGAAGGCAAGACATATATAGGTACAACTGATACTACTTGGGAAGAAGATCCAAAGGAACCAAACATTACTGTTGCTGATGTAACTTATATTCTAGCTGCCGCAAATCAAATGTTTGAACTTCCACAAAAACTTACTCCAGACGACGTTGAATCTGGCTGGTCAGGTGTTCGTCCTCTTATCCAAGAAGAAGGTAAATCACCTTCCGAAATTTCACGTAAAGATGAAATTTTCCAATCAGATTCAGGCTTGCTCTCAATTGCCGGTGGTAAATTAACTGGTTATCGTAAGATGGCTAACAAGATTGTTGACCGTGTTGCTGAACAATTGGCAGCTGAAACTGATTATACTTTCGAAGGTCAACAAACAGAAAACTTGATTCTTTCAGGTGGCGATGTTGGCGGTGACGAAGGCTGGTCAACATACTTTGACAAGATGGTTCACGAAGGTATCGTAAACTACGATCTTGAAAGAGAAGATGCTGAAAAATTAGTTCAACGTTATGGCTCAAACGTTACTGACATTTATGACTTATTGCCAGATGGTGAAAAAGATGGCTTGCCACGTGTTGATTACGCAATGTTGAATTACGGATTAAAGGCCGAAATGGTTGAACATCCAATTGATTACTTGCTACGTCGTAGCAGCCAAATGCTATTTGACATCGATCATATGAACGAAGTCAAAGATGCTGTAATTGATTACATGGCAGACTACTACAACTGGAGCGAAGATACTAAGAAAGCTATGACAGCTGAAGTTGATACAAAACTCAACTTGACAGATCTTCACGACATCAAAGCAAAATATGCAGCTTACAAAGCTTAATATGATAAACAAAAAGCCTAATTCAAATGAATTAAGCTTTTTTTGTGTCTCGATTATTTCTTGATTGCATATGTTGCCCAAAAAGTTGGAATATTATAGTCTTTGAGTTTACCCTCGCTATTAGTATCCTCATATAAATCAACGATTTGAAAACCTGCCTTGATCTGACCACGAATTTGTTCATCCAAGGTGTGGGAAAATTGGATACCCTCTTCTTCGATTGGAAAATCGTCATTCACCTCAGGATTTTTTAAAGGATTGTATGGCAGTGGATGATAAAGCTTAGTCTCTGTCTTATCAAAAATGTAATTGATACCATTGTCTAATCCAACTAATAATCTTCCACCAGGCTTCAGGATCCGGTAGCTTTCATTCCAAACATGTTGCACATTTTCAATATAGGAATTAGCCACTGGCTGAATGATCATATCAAATGTATTGTCAGTAAAAGGCAATTTTTTAGTCATATCTCCTTTGATAATTTCTATTTGATAATTTTCACGCTCAGCGACCATTTTTTCGGCATCCAACTGTTTTTGAGAATAGTCAAATACTGTGCACTCCCCACCTAACGCAGTGAGGATCGGCATTTGTTGACCACCACCTGATGCTAATCCCAATATCTTTTTACCCTTAATAGGATCAGGGAACCAATCCTTGGGGATTTGTTTCAAAGGCGTGAGCACCATCTTAAATTCACCTTTTTGGGCCTGCAAATATTCTTCGTGACTGATTGGCATTCCCCATTCCCAACCTTCGTTGACCCATTGATCAATTATTTTTGAGTTAAATTTCGTGTAATCATCCATCTGGATTCACCTCGCTTAAATAGTAAATAAAAAACTGATCTCTATCGAGGTCAGTTTTTGTAGTTTTATTATCTTCCGATGTTTACTTCTGTTGCTTTGACCCATTGATCAGTTGACACACGATACATGATCACGCCATTAACTGTCTTTCTTTGGTCAGAGTGATAAGCTACGCCTGCTGGCAAAGTACCAACTACATTACCATTTGAATCGTATAGTCCAGCATTTGCTCTAGCTGTAACTAGTGTGTTTCCAATTGGATTGATGAAGGTAACGTCGCTTGGTTTAACCCATTCATCAGTAGATACACGATAAAGAGTAGGTTGTCCACCGCTCATTAACATTCTGTCAGCAATCCAATATGTTCCTGCAGCCAAGCTACGAGTAGCTTGTTTGCCATTTGAATTGTACAATTTTGTTTGTCCTGATGTTAGGACTTCACCATTGATGACTTGATAGTCACCGTTATATTGTCCATCAGAATCGTATTGATTATTGACACTTACGTTATTATCATCAGCTGTGGCGAAAACTTGAGTAGTAGCAGTAGCGCCGAGCGTTAAGGCAACGACACCTGCAATAACAAACTTAGTAATTTTCATTTTTTGCAACCCCTCTTATAAATATTTTGCTTACTAATATAAATATAACATTGTTTAGGTACCATTAGCGATAGTTAGACAAATAAATCTGAAAACACTTTAATTTTTTTTAAATTGATAGTAAAGTATTTCATAACTGATTATTGAGCAAAGGAGAATAAATTTAATGTTTAAGGAATTCCAACAATTCATTTCACGTGGTAGCGTGGTTGACCTGGCTGTCGGTGTTATTATTGGTGCTGCTTTCAACAGTTTGGTCACCGCACTGACCACCTATATTCTTAATCCTTTGATTGGTTTGATTATTGGTCGTATTGATCTGACTGATATGAAATTTACCGTCTTTGGTGCAAACTTCTTGATTGGTGATTTTATCAATGCCATTATCAATTTCTCGATCATCATGTTTGTGGTCTTTACGGTCGTTCGAATCATGAACCGCATGCGTCGTGATGGAAGTACTAGTAAATTCGATAACGTTCAAGAAACTGATCCACAATTGGAATATCTCCAACAAATCCGTGATCTACTAAGATATCAATCACAACAAAATAACCATCGTGACCGTTATTAATAAATCTGCACTGATCGACATTTAAGTTGATCAGTGTTTTTTTGTAAAAAAAGAGCTTGGACTTTCATCCAGCTCTCTTCAAAATGTGTAAAAGTTGCTTATTCTAATGTTATTGAATCGGTGTTACAACCTTCAAATCAAGTGCTTGTAAGAATCCACTTTCACCTTCTACAACTTGCGGGATCACGTTCACGCTAGGAGCTGCACTGGTTACATAGCTCTCATCTAGTGGCATTAATCCTTCGATATCAATATCGAGTGATTTTGGAATTCCTTCAATGTGGATATTATTTTTGATTTCTGGCTCAGGTGCTACATCATCACAAATCTTGTGGACGTATACTAAACTAGCTTTCTTCTGACCGTTGATCATGCCACTCATTGTAAATCTGTGGCCACTGATAGTTCCCTTTTTAACTGTACCAAATATTGGATGCAAATCTTCTGGAGCGGTGAAGCACTCGTGTTCGATTTTCATATCATCGAACTTCATACCTAATCTAGCTCCCATTTCATAAACACCTGATACATAATATGAGGCAATTCCTAATTTCAATTTATCTTGTGGGAATTTGTCGGGATCCATTCCATAACCAAAAACCTTTACCCAACTTGAATAATTATGCTGATCATCTTCACCAGACTGAACAGTGATGCTATCTACTTGTCCCATTAATCCTGCCAAAACTGTTGGAATATAGGATGCATAAGCTCCTGGTAGCAAGCCTGTCGGCAAGTAGGAAACATGATTCTTTTTCGCAGCATCATCGATCATTTTATATAGATCTGGTGTTGTGACCTGCGAATAATAAATCGGTAAGGTAGTTACGACATTCTTACCGGCATTTAAGACTTTGACAATATCTTCAGCACTTGGTGTAAAGCCACCCTTTTCATCACGGACTAGCGGTGTATAGTCTAAGACTACGTCTACGTCCCTCTTTAGTACTTCATCGATATCGCCTTCTACGATGACTCCGGTATTTGGAAAATCAAAAATAGCTCCTGAATCCTTACCAATTTTTTCAGGGTCATTATCGACAGCGCCGACTAGCTGTAATGATTTTTTTGATTGAATCATTCTGACTGCAGCACGTCCAACGTTACCTAAACCCCAAACAACTACTTTATATTGTTCCATCCGATCGCCTGGCCTTTAAGTGAATTTGGATCGATCCGATTCCTAGGTTCAAGTTCATAGTATCACAATATTAATAACATGATCGATTTTTTTGTGAAAAATAGAACAAATAAAAAGAACTATCTCATTTAATCATGAGATAGTTCTTTTTAAATTGCGAAATATTAACCTTTATTGCGTTGGAAACGATTGTTAAATAATGGACTAACTGGTTCATTATTATGAATGCGTTCAATGGCATCACCGATAAGTGGTCCAACTGAAACTTGAACCATACGGTCAATAACTTTTTCCTTAGGCAAGTTGATTGAATCCGTCACGATCAATTTCTTGATTGGTGAAGCTTCAATTCTTTCAATAGCAGGCCCTGAAAGGATCGGATGTGTACAACTTGCGTAAACTTCAGTTGCTCCAGCATCGATCAATGCTTGAGAAGCTAAAGTGATAGTACCAGCAGTATCGATCATATCATCAATAATGATGGCACGTTTACCTTTAACGTTACCAATGATATTCATAACTTCAGCCACATTGGCACGTGGACGACGTTTATCAATAATAGCAATTGGTGCCTTCAAGAATTCAGCTAATTTTCTAGCACGAGTAACACCACCATGGTCAGGTGATACCACTACGGCATCTTCTTCAAGATGATTTGATAGGAAATAATCTGCAAGCAATGGTGCACCCATCAAGTGATCAACTGGAATATCGAAGAATCCTTGAATTTGAGCAGCATGCAAGTCAAGTGCTAAGACACGGTCAACACCAGCACGTTGGAGCATGTTAGCAACCAACTTAGCTGTGATTGGTTCACGTGAACGTGACTTACGGTCTTGTCTAGCATAGCCATAATAAGGAATCACAACACTGATGAAGTGAGCTGAAGCACGTTTAAGTGCATCAACCATGATCAATAATTCCATCAAGTTGTCATTAACTGGAGCTGAAGTTGATTGGATCAAGAATACATCAGCACCACGAATACTTTCTTCAATATTGATTTGAATTTCACCATCACTAAAACGTGTAACAGAGGATTTACCTAAAGGAATCCCTACTTCTTTGGCAATTTTCTCTGCCAATGGTTTGTTTGAATTTAATGCAAAAATCTTGAGCGGACGTTCAGTATCTTTATATGCCATTAATCTCTCACCTTTTATTTCCATTCTTCACTTTTTGATAGTGGTAGTTTGTCCCAATAATCTTCTTTATTGGTTTGTCTTGGACGAGCAATTGCCATTGCGTGCTTAGGAATATCTTTATTTACAGTTGAACCAGCAGCGATAAATGAATGATCTGCCATATCCACTGGAGCAATAATATTTGAGTTAGAACCAATGAATGAGTGATTGCCGATATTGCTGTGGAACTTCTTAACACCGTCATAGTTAACAAAGACTACACCACAGCCGACATTGATGTCAGTTCCAAGTGTGGCATCGCCAACATATGACAAGTGACCGATCTTTGTACGGTCTCCGATAGTAGCATTCTTGACCTCACAGAAGTTACCAATGTGGACTTCCTTGCCAATATCTGCCTTTGGACGAAGATGCGAATTAGGCCCAATATTGCTGCCCTCATGCATCACAGCTTTTTCAAGGGTCGAACTAATTACGGTTACGCCGTCTTCGATAGTTGAATCTTTGATCCTTGAGCCAAGACCAATCAGACAATCTGAACCAATCTTAGTATCTCCAAAAATCTTTACATTTGGTTCAATGGTCGTATCGTTACCGATTTGAACATCAACGTCAATATAAGTATTATCTGGATCTACGAGAGTTACACCATCGCGCATATGTGCTTCGTTGATGCGCTTTTGCATCAATTTCTCAGCTTGAGATAACGCTACACGGTCGTTAACTCCGAGTGATTCGCTCAAATCATCCATTTGATAAGCGACGATTTTCTCACCTTGTGATTTCAAAATTGAAACTACGTCTGGCAAGTAATATTCGCCTTGGGCATTATCGTTATTAACTGAATGCAAATTTTCAAAGAGCATTTGGTTATCAAAACAATAAACGCCAGTGTTTATTTCTTGAATAGCCTTTTCTTCATCAGTTGCATCTTTTTCTTCAACAACCTTAGAAACATTGCCTCTTTGGTCACGGATAATTCTGCCGTAACTAAATGGATCGTCAGCATGGGCAGTTAAGATAGTAACTGCCGCATTTTGTTCTTCATGGTAATCAAATAACTTTTGGAAAGTATCTGCAGTAAACAAAGGCGTGTCGCCACTAACGATCATGGTCATACCTTCTTTGCCACCGAGATCTTTCTCAGCTTGTAATACAGCATGTGCTGTACCTAATTGTTCTTCTTGAAGGGCGTACTTAGTACGATCTCCCAACAAATCACGAACCTTATCAGCACCATTGCCGATCACGGTTTCAATCAAGTCAGGATGAATCTTTTCGACTTGAGTCACAACGTGGTCGACCATGGCTTTACCTGCTACTGGCTGAAGCACTTTGTATAACTTAGACTTCATTCTAGTACCCATACCAGCTGCAAGAATTACTACATAGCGATTAGACATTGGAAACTTCCTTTCAGTCACACAAATATATATCTATAATAGCATTTTTAGAGGCTATGCCTCAATGCACTTTCACTCGAAATAACTGAAATCGGTCTTTGCTAAATAATCACCATTTACGATGTTAATAATTTTGTTTTCTTGATCAATATTATCGACCTTAAAAATTGATGTAACGTCAGAATCACGGACAGATGGATCAATCAAAGCATTCTCTGCAAAGACTGTTACACCAACAAAAATAGCGTTGAATTCGTTGATCAAACTACGCATTCCACTGATGGTCCCTCCACCCTTCATGAAATCATCGACCACGAGGACTCGCGAACCTTCCGCAAGACTACGTTTGGACAATTCCATTTTTTCAATTCGATCTGATGAACCAGAAGCGTAATTAACACTAATGGTTGAACCCTCAGTAATCTTAGAATCTCTTCTAACGATCACAAACGGGATATTTAAAAAGCTGGCAACGCTTTGTGCAATTGGTATACCCTTAGTTGCTACCGTCATAACGACGTCAATTGAACTTTGAGAATATTGCGTTGCAATCATTCTACCAACTGTTCTAAGCAAGTTCGGATCAGCCAATAGGTCAGTTAGATAGACATAGCCACCTGGCAAAATTCGGTCAGGTTCCATCAAACGTTGTTTAACTGTACTGATAAATTCTGTGGCTTCCTTTTGAGAAATGCCGGGCGTAAAAATAACACCGCCACCAGCACCTGGTAGAGTCTCAAGTACACCAGTTCCTCTGATCATAAATGTGCGACGTAAAATACCTAAATCTTCGGATATTGAAGACTTAGCTGATTCATAGCGATCGGCAAAAAATGCTAAAGAGATCAATGTGTGGGGTCTCTCCAACAAATAGCGAGTCATATCAATCAAACGTTCACTTCTTCGTGTTTTCATTACCTATTCTCCTAAAAACAATTCATACTAAAAATTATAAAGTAATTTTCCCAACAATTCATTCATTTTCCGCTTTTTCATAAGGAAATTCAAGAAAAATTCGCATAAATTGGACAAAATAATTCGTGTTTAGCAGAAATACGACAAAATTATGGTGATTATTTATCAATTGTTCGTTTTTGCTAAATCAAAAAAAGAGTCCTAACTCAAATTATGAGTTAGAACTCTTCCTATAAAATCCAGCTAAGAAGCCGATTATTCTGCGTCTGCTTCTTCCTCGTTCTCGTTAACATCGCTATCAAAAGTAATGTCGATTGATTTAGTTAGAAGATCTGCATAGCTGTATGAAACTCTTTCAAAAGAGTTTTCATTTTGGTCTAGGTTTACCACGAAAACTGAATGAAATGTTTCTGACAAAGTTCCACGACGGCGAATAACTTTCTTGCGTCCTGCTTGTGCAACTACTGTCAAGTTTTCACCTAGATGTTGGTCCAAATTTGACTTAATTGTTTCCAATGACGTTGGCATAATAATAATCACTCCTTAGGGCCAAAATTATATCACGATTGCGAAAATATTTCAACAATGTTACAAAAATGTAAACGTTTTTTATTTAGAAAATGTTTCCTGCAATTCATTTGCCATTTCTTTAAATTGCGGAATCGATAATTGCTCAGCCCGAGCGTTCTCAGCAACATCGCAATCAGCAAAGATCTGTTTGATTGCTGCACGATTATCATCAGTTCTACCCTGCCAATTTAGCAAATTATTCATTAGACTCTTTCTTTTTTGTGCAAATGATGAGCGAATTACTTTATTAAAATATTTGGGATCATTGATGCCCTCATTTGGATGTTCCAAACGTTCCAATACTACTACGGCTGAGTCGACCTTAGGCCTTGGGATAAAGGAGTTCTTGCCAACGATTCGGTCAATTCTAGTCTTCATCAAAGTTTGCACTCCAATAGTTAGTGAACCATATTGACGATGACCTGGTTCTGCTGTGATCCGCTCAGCGACTTCTTTTTGCATCATCAAAACTAATGCTTGGAATGGATAATCGCTATTGATCAAATTAAGCATAATTGGTGTAGTGATGTAATAAGGCAAGTTAGCAACAACCTTGATAGTTTTGCCCTCAATACCGTGATCCTTAACAAATTGGTCAAGATCGACATCCAAAATATCTTGATTAAATACTTCAATGTTATCGTAGTCGCTTAATGTATCTGCCAATACAGGAATTAAGTTTTGATCAACTTCAAATGCAAAGACCTTTTCGGCGACTTGGGCTAATTTTTCCGTTAAAGCTCCAATACCAGGTCCAATTTCAATGGCGATTTCATCAGGTTTAAGCTGACTAGCATCGACAATATCGTTCAAAACTTTCTCATTAGTCAAAAAGTTTTGGCCAAGACTCTTTTTGGCACGAAGTTTGTATTTTCGTAAAATATCATTGGTCCGAATCGGGTCAGAGATACTTAATCTATTTTGTGTCATTTGTACTTCCCTTATCATATTTATTCACTGCATCACGCAATTGTTCAGGATCAACTTGCAACATATTTAGACGATTCAAAAATTGTTTAGCATTAGTATAGCCAACTTTTAATTGGCGACCAACGTATTCACGCCGTTGCTTGGAGTCGCCGTCACCAATTAACTTCAAGGCTATCATGTCATTGTTAGTATATTTTTCAAAATTGTCCTCGGTCACGGTGTATACCGCATCGAGGGCTTTTTTGATGTCAGCATCTTTGGCATGTTCAATTCCTAAACTTCCGTCGCTTTTCTTAGGGACAGCTTCTTCCCTGGGTAAAAAAGCTTGTTTAGCATCTGGAACTACTTTGGAAATGATTGTTCTAAGTCGGTTGCCATTGAAATCAGGGTCGGTAAAAATAATGACCCCGCGTTTATCCTGAGCCTGTTTGATCCGAATCTTCGTCTCATCACTCAACGCCGAGCCATTAGTTTCAATCGTGTCGACATCGCCTAAACAATCTCTTAAGCGACTAGTATCTGATTTTCCTTCAACTACGATTATTTCTTTTATTTTTTTCATATTAACTTAAGTTATACACTCTTTTGGCATTATTGAAAGTGTGTTTAGCAATTTCGTCAGGAGTAACGCCCTTGATTTTAGCAATTGCATCAACAACATATCTAGTATAGCCAGGTTCATTTTGGTGTCCACGATAAGGCACCGGTGTTAGATAAGGTGCATCTGTTTCAACCAGCAACCGGTCAAGTGGCGTATTCTTAGCAGATTCCTGGACTTCTGGCGCATTCTTGAATGACACTACGCCGCTGTATGAAATCTGCAACCCTAAATCTAAGAATTTGTTCAACCACTTAACATCCCCATTGAAGCTGTGCATGATGATGCCGCTTTTAGACATGTCGTGATTCTTTAGAATCTGGTACATATCGTCAAAGGCATCGCGACAATGAATCGATACCGGCATGTTGTATTGTTGGGCAACATCTAATTGTTTGATCAAGATTTCTTTTTGAATGGCAGGTTCGGGGTCTTCCTCCCAATGATAATCCAAGCCGATTTCACCAATTGCGACAACTTCAGGCAATTTGATCTGATTGATCAATTGTTCTTCGTTGTATTCTTTGGCGAATTCAGGATGCCAGCCAATCACTGCATGCAGTGGTTGATAGTTTTGAGCTAAACGGATAGCTTCGATATTGAATTCTTCGTTTGAACCTATAATTGCCATCTCATCAACGTCAAGTTCAGCTGCACGATCAATGTACTCCTGCGTCTTGCCTGCAAATGCTTCGTCATTTAAATGTGTATGTGAATCAAAAATTTTCATTATCCTAAGATAGCTCCATTTTTGTGTGAATTATCAACGATTGCAAGTTTTACTTCGTCGCCTTTTTCAGTTGAAAGCAACATTCCGTTACTCCATTCGCCGACCATCTTACGTGGCTTCAAGTTAACAACAGCCAAAATCTTTTTACCAATCAATTCCTTGTAGTTTGGATAGAATTTGTGCATACCTGATAAGATCTGACGATCAATACCAGTACCATCATCCAATTTGAATTGGAGCAACTTGTCAGAATTCTCAACTGGTTTAACATCCAAGACTTCAGTTACAACCATTTTAACTTTGGCAAAATCGTCGAATTCGATTTCTTTTGGATAACCATCATCATTGTCTTTTTGTTGCTTAGCCTTAGCTTGAGCAGACTTACTCAACTTGCCGGCACCGTTTTTAGCTTGTTCCTCTGCCATCTTGTCCTTGATATATTTTACTTCTTCTTCAGCATCAAGACGTGGGAAGATTGGCTCTGGATCAGAAGTTACTGTCGTACCAACTGAAGTTTCGCCAAACTTAAGCTCAGTATCCTTGTCATAATCCAAACCTAATTGTGCAAAAATCTTCTTAGGCGATTGAGTCATGACTGGTCTGATCATTAATGCAATCAAGCGTAATGATTCCACTAAGTGTCCAAGAACTGATTGTAATTCTGCCTTGCCATCAGGATCTTTAGCTAATAACCAAGGCTTTGTTTCGTCGATGTATTTGTTAGCACGACCGATAAATGCCCAAACGCTGGCAAGTGCATCAGGGAATTCAAATTTATCCATATGTTCGCGATATTCTTTGATAGCTTGTTCTGAAGCTTCAACTAAGCTCTTGTCAAAGTCAGAAACATTGGCAACTGTTGTAACTTTACCGTCTTCGTACTTGTTAACCATTGAAATGGTTCTGTTCAATAAGTTACCTAAATCGTTAGCAAGGTCATAGTTGATCTTATCAACGTAGTCCTCAGGAGTGAAAACACCATCGTTACCAAATGGCATTGCGCGCATCAAGTAGTAACGTAATGAATCAAGGCCATAACGAGCAACTAACATTTCTGGATAGACAACATTACCTTTAGACTTGGACATCTTACCGTCTTTCATCAATAACCAGCCATGTCCAAAGACTTGTTTAGGAAGATCAATTCCTAATGCCATTAAGACGATTGGCCAGTAAATAGTATGGAAACGAACAATTTCCTTACCAACAAACTGAACGTTTGCAGGCCAATAACGTTTGAATAATGAATCATCGTCAGTTCCATAACCTAGAGCAGTAATATAGTTGAGCAATGCATCGATCCAAACATAGACAACGTGTTTAGGATCACTAGGAATCGGAACACCCCAGTTAAAACTAGTTCTTGAAATAGCTAAATCTTCAAGTCCAGGTTTGATGAAGTTGTTGATCATTTCATTCTTACGAATTTCTGGTTCGATGAATGTTGGATTATCTTCATAATACTTCAACAATCTGTCAGCGTATTTGCTCATCTTGAAAAAGTATGAAGGCTCTTTAACTAATTGAACTTCGTGACCTGATGGAGCTTTACCACCGATGACCTTGCCATCTTTGTCACGGTAAACTTCAGCTAATTGAGATTCTGTGAAGTATTCTTCATCATCAACTGAGTACCAGCCAGTATATTCGCCTAAATAAACATCACCTTGCTTGATCAAGCGTTCGACAATGTTTTGAACAGCCTTGACATGGTAGTCGTCAGTTGTTCTGATAAATTTATCATTTGAGATCTCGAGTAATTTCCAGAGATCTTTAATTTTAGCCGCCATCATATCAACATATTCTTTAGGTTGCATATGTTTTGATTCAGCTTTTTCTTCTATCTTAAGACCGTGTTCGTCAGTACCAGTCAAGAAGAATACATCATAGCCCTCAGCACGTTTGTAACGTGCCAATGTATCTGCAGCGATGGTCGTGTATGAATTACCAATCGTTAATTTACCTGATGGATAGTAAATTGGGGTGGTGATATAAAAAGTTTGTTTGTTCTCATTAGTCATCTAGTGAGCCTCCACTATTAAATTGATATTAAGTATAGCATTTTTTAACGTAATCATTAAAGCTGTGCGAAAACGTTGGCAGCGTCATCAGTAATTGCTAAAACTGATTCGTCTAAGCCTAAGTTTTCCTTATTAATGGCAACAAGTTTAGCATCCGGACTTCTGTATGCTAAAAGTCCTGCAAATGGATAAACCTTAAAGCTAGTCCCAGCAACGATGATCAAATCTGCATTCGAAACTGCTGAAACAGCATTTTCAAGGTTATCCGGATTGATACTTTCGCCATAAAGTACGGTAGTTCCGGGACGAATGATCCCATCATCTTCATGATGACGATAGTCCTTTAAATAGTATTTGTAGTCGAATTCCTTGCCACAAGTTAAGCAATGAATATGGTCGTACAAATTGCCATGAAATTCAACCACATGTTTAGCTCCTGCTTTTGTATGAAGCTTATCCACGTTTTGAGTCACAATAATACCTTTTTTATTACTGATCTCAGCCATCTTTTTGTGAATGACGTTCGGTTCAGCATCAGGGAAATACATGTTTTCCACAACGAATTGATGAAAAATATCTGGATGTTTAATCAAATTATCATGACTAAGCATGTACTCAGGTGGAAAGTCGTATTCTTCCTTTTTGTATAAACCATTCTTTGAGCGATAATCAGGAATTCCTGACGGAGTTGAAACCCCGGCACCAGTGAGAAAGGCTACATAGTGAGCTTTATTAATTAAGTCCTTTAATTCTTCAATTTTATCGTTCATGAAATCCATCCCCTATCTAATTAAATAATTGATATCGTTGGCTTCAAATGTTTCTTGAACTGTTTGTTGATAAAATTTCTTGTAAAATTCAGGATTAACTTTGTTAACGTCAAATCCCAAGGCAGCAACGCTTTGACCATCGTTGATTGCCAATAATGCGAAGGCATCATCATGACTGTCACGCATCTTAAAGGTTGAATGTTTGATTTGATAAACTTGGTTCAACGACAAGCGCAATTGGTGCTTAGAAACTACCGGCGTGATTGCTAAAAATTCGTGGTAGTTCATGCCTTCATATCCGAAGGACTCGATCAAGTTATCGTAGTCTTCCAAAATGTTGACTAAGGCGCGTCTAAATTGAAACGGAACAGTTAAGTCATTTTTTTCGATGACAGCCAAAGCCTTGTCGACAAACTTAAAGGCTTCTGGAAATTCGTTCTTCCAAGTTGCATCATTTTTCTTATCGGCAAAAATCACTGCATCCAATAAAATCAAAGCACGGAAAAAGATCATATTGGCACGGTCAATTTCAACGCTAGGGTTTAATGTAGTCTCAATTCCCTTTAGATATTCAGCTTTAGTCTCATCATTAAAACTACCATCTTCAATTTGTTTTCCGATTATCAACGAATGTTCCAAAGTTTCAAAAATTGAGTTGGCAGTTGATAAAATCCGTCCGTCAACATCGGGTTTTTGGCTAGTAACCGAGACATTGATCGAAGGCTCATCAGAAATTTCTAGTTCAATATGATACAACTCATGCAGCAATACGAAGTTGGCATATTTTTCATTAGTAATGACTACCTTGATGGTCTGGTCGTCAGTCGTGTGACTAGCTTGATCTAGGTTCAAAATCGTTTGGTCTTCAAAGTCGCTGAATACTTCAACTGACTTGTGACTTGTTTGCTCTATTTGCGCAATTTGTTTTACAATATTGTCAGATAAATCTTCAATATTTATTTTTTCCATTCTATTACCTCTCAAAAATCATTTAACTCTGAAAGGAGCTTTACTTATGAAAGTATCAGTACCTCTCGAAAACGGCCTTTTAGCCGATAAATACGGCAAATACGCCAGCGGTGATCAAATTAAAAATGGGAAACCAATTATCAGTTTCCCCATTGAATTTGCAGACATTCCTAGCGACGCCAAATATTTAGCATTTACGTTTACCGATCCTGGTTCAATTCCAGTTTGTGGTTTCGAATGGATCCATTGGACAGTTGCCAATATTCCGGTTTCAATGCCTAGTCTACCAGAAAACTTCAGCCAGAGTGCACCAGACGAAATTATCCAGGGAAAGAACAGTTCGGCTAGTCCTTTATTAAGTGGCAACTTGCCTGAATTAATGAATGGCTACAACGGACCATATCCTTCAGATCAAACTCATGACTACATTCTAAAGGCCTATGCTTTGGATGAAAAATTAGATATCCAATCAGGCTTTTGGATGAACGAGTTGTTGCACAAGATGAACGGACACATGATTGCGCATTGCCGGTTTGTAATTCCTAGTCGGGCTTAATTAGCCTCTCTAGATTTATTAGCTTTATAAAAGTAATTAAATACATAACCTTCTCTAACACCGAAATTCGAAAAGCGAATTTCTTTAGAGGGGGTTTTTTTGATGATCTCAGATAGGATCAAGATCCCACCAAGAATAACCTCATATCGACCATCGCTCAACTCTTTGATCTGGCTACGTTCTTCATTAGTTGCATGAAGCAAACGGTTGAATAATTGATCAACTTGCTCGCGCGAGATCACTGAATTATGCAAGGTTTTCTTTTTCTTGCCCTCGCGGTTTAAAATGCTGGCCAATGCTCGCATCGTACCGCCTAGGCCAACAAATGTCGCTGGAGTTTTCATCCAACTTAAAGTGGCTAAGTGTTCATTAATGGCTGCTCTAGCCTTTTGTACTTCTGAATCTTTGATTGGGTCACTTGTCAAATACAAGTCCGAAATTGAGATTGCCCCGATAGGAATACTCAATCCTTGTTTTAGACGTCCCTTTTTGGCTAAACTGATTTCACTACTACCACCACCAACGTCGACGATCAAGGAATCCTTGATCCGCATCGTGTTGCGAACTGCGACATAATCGTAATACGCTTCCTCTTTTTCGTTGATGACCTCAAGTTGCAGGCCTGTTTCTTTCATGACTGCAAAGATCAATTGCGATTGATTCTTCGCTAGTCGAACAGCTGCGGTAGCAATCAAACTAATTCGATCCACATCAAATCTTTGAATCCTATTCTGGAATTCCTTTAAAACATCAATTGTTTCCTCAATTTGATCATTAGTTAAAAGTCGACTCTGGGCAATTGATTTGCCTAGTCTTACTGGTTCTCGCCAGCGGTCTAATGTCTTGAAACGATTCTTCTTCGAAGATCGATAAATTGATGTTCTAATGGAGTTAGATCCAATTTCTATGACTGCTAACTTCACATTACATCACATCCTATTAAGAACAATTATATAAAAAAAACAGCCCACATAGTAGGCTATTTTATGCAAAGTTATGAAAATAGTTCCTCATTAAGCTGTTTTTGCTCATTGTAGAATTGTTTGTAACCCAAATAACAAGAAATTATCGAGCCTAAACTAGTACTTCCTAGAAGCATAAATGCCACTAAGATCTGGTACTTGATGGCTTTAACTGGGTCAACTCCGGCAAAAATCAAACCTGACATCATACCAGGCAAACTAACTAATCCTAAAGTTTTAATTGAATCAATTGTCGGTTGAACACCAGATTTGATTGAATCGCGCAAAATATCAATGGAAGCTAATTTGATATCAGCCCCTAAAGCTAATTTTTCCAAAACTTGTTGATGGCGATCATTAAAGGTTTGCTTCATATTTCTAAAACACAGACCGATAGCGACCATAATGTTGCTGGCAACCATCCCTGTAAATGGCACGATCTGAGCCGGGATAAATTTAATTGACCCCGTTACGACAAGAAAACCGACCGTGATGACCGTATCGACGATGATCGCAAACATCGAAATTTGAATAGCTTTGGGAATTCCCTGACCACGTTTACCCGCGTTCCAACCAGCATTTAACACGATGATCAAAAAGCACGCTAATGTGAGCCAGACGTCGTTAACTCTGATAACAAATTTCAAAATATAACCAACGATCGTTAACTGAACGATGGCACGAATAACACCAATAATAATATCTTTATTAAAATGTAATTTTTCTCGGTATCCGACACCTAAAGCAATCAACACTAAGAAAAATCCCATTGCCAAAGTGGTATTTGAAACAGTTAAATTAGACATCTTTGACCTCCCCATTTTCAATCGTCACGGTATGACTAGCAGCCGCAATTTCGGTATCATCATGCGTTACACGCAAAACGGTAACGTTATACTCATGATTAAATTTGTCGATCAAATGTCTAACAATAGACTTGTTTTCGACATCTAGACCCGTTGTGACTTCGTCAGTAATCAACACTTCAGGTGGAAAAATCAAATTACGAAGCAAAGCAATCCGCTGCTTTTCTCCACCAGAAACATCATTGACGCTCTTGTCGATATACGATTCGTTCAGGTTGACCATTTCTAAATAGTCGGCAACTTTAGCACGGTCGAATTCTTGATTACGGACCAAGTAAGGAAATTCCAGATTATCTTTAACTGTCTTTCCAAACAGAGTTGGTTGTTGAAAAGCATAAGAAACCTTTTGGCGATAAGCAGTTGGTTCGTACTCGTGTAAATCTTTGCCATTAAAGATCACTTGTCCAGACGTAGCAGTGATCATATCAGCAATGATCCGCATAAGGGTACTCTTCCCACTACCGGACGGACCAATAAACGTGGTATACGAATCCCGTGCAATTTCCAAATTGATATTTTTGAGGATACTCTGATCCCCAGATTGATAATTAAGGCTCTTGACCTGAATTATATTGTCCAATTCTTCACCCCATCATAAAAAAATCATTTATCAAAATTATAGTTTTCTTTTCTACTTATAGCCAGAAATTAAGAACTAATCAAATTAAATATTTTTAATATTAATTTAATTTAAGGGTTGACATTCCCCAAAAATGGGACTAAATTACAAGCAATCATTAATTTAACAAAAACGTTCAACAGGAAACAAGTTAATCCATGGACTTCAGAAAGTTGTCGGTAGATGCGAGACAATAGTTGCTGGATCAACTTAATCACCTGTCAGTTGCAATTCAAAAGGAGCAATCCAAGTAGAAGATGCTGGGAGCACCCATTACAGTGCCAACAAATTGGAGACAGTTTGTGTGAGGCAATATTAGCAATAATATTGCGAACAAAGGTGGTAACACGTTTAGACGTCCTTTATGACATATACAATGTCATTTAGGGCGTATTTTTTTTTAGTTACTCTTAGCTTCGAAGAAGCTTAGAGTAATTTAACGGAACGCTCCGAAGGACGTTGCGATTCCGATTGAAAAAAAGCTGCAGCTCACCGGAAACATAGCATACGTATCATCGGGATTCCGATTGAAAAAAGCAGCAGTCCACCGAAAACATTGCATTTAATTGCTATAGTCGTCGAAGACACATAGAGCAACTTAACGCAACGCTCCTTTAGTTGCTCTAGTCGTCGAAGACACGTAGAGCAATTTAACGGAACACTCCGAAGGATGTTGCGATTCCATGCTTTAACAGCATTCCCCCTCACAGTCAACATCAAGTCCCCTGCCCAACATAAATTAATGAATCAAATCTCAACAAAGGAAGTGAGTCCTATGGAACCTAATATTAGTAACATTAGCAAAGGTCAGATTCAGATTAAAAATACAAATATAAAATTCTATGGAGGATTCACTCATGACACAAAATACAACTACACTTAAGGAAAACCAAACAACATTAACAGGAAACCAACAAGCTTTCGCAAATGCTTTGACAACCGCATTTAATACCCGCTTACCACTTAACGAAGACGAATGGACAGACTATGCACCAGACGAAAACGCAGCTTACAACGTACAAGAAGCTTTTACACGCTTGAAAAAAGGCGAAGTTGGCGGCTACAAAGTTTCATTGACTAGCAAAGAAACTCAAGACATGTTCGACTCAGACGAACCACTATATGGAGCCGAGATGCGTGATCGTTTTTTGAAGGCACCTGCAAACGTAAATTTAAAAGACCTTATGGAGCCTTTAGTCGAAGTGGAAATGTGCTTCCGAGCAAAGGAAGATTTGACGCCTGACGATACCCTAGAAGACTTGATGAACAAGACTACTGTTGCCCCTGCCTTAGAGGTGCCTGATTCAAGATTTAAAGACTGGTTCCCAAGTCTTTCAAAATACATGGTAATGTCAGATGGTGCTGTCAGTGGATTGGTCGTTTATGGCGATGAATTCGACACTAATAAATTTGGTACTGTCGATGCCTTGGAAAATGTTTCAGCTACCCTCTATCATGACGGCGAAAACTTGAAATCAGGCAAATCGTCTGAAGTGTTGGGCAATCCACTTAAATCATTGCAATGGTTGGTCAACAAGTTGGATTCACAGGGTAAACGCTTGTTGAAAGATCAACGTGTATCTTCTGGTACGTTCGTCTTGCCACCATCACTTACAAAAGGCGAATGGCATGCAACTTTTGACAATGGCCTAGGAACTGTTAATTTGAACGTTAAATAGTATCTGCATTATTAATACACATATGAACGAATGCCAAAAAAGCGCATCTGGATTTTTCCAGATGCGCTTTTATAATTCTGGGGAGAATTATATTACCAGTTATTTCAAACTGGCGATTATTTCTTTAGTTGCTTGGGCTTTGTATTGAGCCTGAGCTTTTTTGATAATTTGTTGTTGTTGAACATTTGTCAAGGATGGGTTAGCTTGCATTTCTTGAGCTACGGCTTTTTTGACGAATGCTTCACCCTCTTGTTTCATTTGGGCTTGAACATTTTTATCTTTCATCTTTTTGGCTAATTGACTAGCTTGATTTGTAGTCAAGACTAACCAATCGTTGCCAACTTTAAAGGTATTTGTTTGTTTAATAAACTCATTGTTATTGTTTGATAGGTTAAACAAGAAAGCATAGAAATCGTTCTTGTATTCCCAACGTGTTGTCTTTTGATCGACCTTAGCAATGTCGCTGTCTCCACGTTGTACTTTATTAGTAACGTTGACATCTGCCTTAGTTGTATCAGGTTTCTTAGCATTTTCTGTAGCAGGTGTACGATAAATATAAACCTTTTCCTTACCACTAGTACCTAATGGCTTATATAGTAGTAAGTTTGAACCCTTTTTAACTGTCTGAATCTGGAAAGTTTTCTCATTAGTAACTTTTTCCATTCCAAAATGACTATATTCGTTTCCAACTAGCAATCCAATTGAAGCAACAAACAAAACAATAAAGATTGTTGTTAGTGAATAGCCAACTCGTTTATTTTTTAGAAAAACTGCGAAGTAATAAGCTAATGCTGCAAAGACAAGAATAGAAATTTGAATCATTATTTGTCACCCGCCTTTTCTTGATTAGCTGCTTTTTCAACAGGATTTGTTGTTACGACTGATTTTGATTTTGCACCGTCTTTAACCATGAAGGTAATGATCATTGCAATCAAACAAAATAAGATGGCAACAGCAAAGGCTGCGTGATATCCGGACAATGTTGCATTGAAGAAACTGTCTTTATATTCAAGTGGTGCTGAGTGTAATAAGCCTTTACCAGGTTTAACGTTGTTTGTAACGTTTGTAAGGACACTGACCAAGATAGCAGTACCCATTGAACTAAATACCTGACGAACAGTATTATTAACGGCTGTACCATGACTCATCAAGTCAAATGGCAAGGCGTTCATACCATCGGTAGTAACAGGCATCAAGACCATTGAAATACCAAACATACGGACAGCATAAAGAATTACGATGTCTAATGTTGGTGTGTTCTTAGTCAAGAATAGGAAAGGAATAGTTCCGGCTGTTAATAAGAACATACCCATTCTAGCAAGATCTTTCGGACCGAATCTATCGAATGCACGTCCAGTAATTGGTGACATAACACCAATCAAAAGAGCACCAGGAAGTAGTGTCAATCCGGAATGGAATGCTGACATGCCTTTAACGATCTGCAAGTACAATGGCAAGATCATTTCGACACCGATCATCGCCATGTTAACTGTTGATGAAAGTGCAGCAGCGATACTGAATTTTTTAACTTTGAAAACTCGTAGTTCCAAGAATGGAGTTTCCATGTGCAATTGACGATATCCAAACCATAGGATCAATAAGAGACCACCGATGATCGAGATCAATACGACTGGGGAACCCCAACCGTCATCACCAACTGAAGAAAATCCGTAAAGCAAGGCACCAAAGCCTAATGTTGAAAGTAATAATGAAGGAATATCTAGTTTAGTTTTTCTAGTTTTAATAACTGGATGCATGAAGAAAATAGCGGCAATCAAAACCAAAATAACAATAGGAATGATCATTCCGAATAAATCTCTCCATGACCAGTTGTCAATGATCCAACCTGAAAGTGTAGGTCCAATAGCAGGAGCAAGTCCGATAACTAAACCACCAAGACCCATGGCTGTACCACGTTGGTTAGCCGGGAAGATCGAAAGCATGATGATCTGCATCAGTGGCATCGTAATACCAACACCGACGGCTTGGACCAAACGACCAATCAAAATAGTCGCAAAGTTAGGTGCGATAAAAGCAAGTACAGTACCTAACAAGAATGTTGACATAGCGAACAAATATAGCGACTTTGTACTATAGTTAGTACTCAACCAGGCTGTAACTGGAATCATGATACCGTTAACCATTAAAAATCCAGTTGTAAGCCATTGAACAGCAGACGTTGAAACGTTGAATGTGCTCATCAAAGTAGGAAAGGCTGTAGTCAAAATAGTTCCGTTTAAGACAGTACAGAAAGTACCGACAAGGAGTACAAGAACCATGAGATTACGGTTGAAGGGTTTCCCATTTATATCTAAATGTTTATCACTATTCACGATAGCAATTACCTCTTCTCAATTTTTTAAAAAGCTTTAACTCATCTTTATTTCGGGATTTCGATCTTATCAAAGTTGTTGAATACATGCGTTAAGATTCTTTCAAGAGCCTCTTGATCATCTTCAGAAACGTCCTCAAACAATTTGTCGCTGACCTTATGGTCGGCCTTTTTGATTTCTTTCAAAAAAGCTGTCCCATCTTCAGTCAGATTAACAAGTTTCTTACGATGATTAGTTGGATGAACTTTACGTTCAGCAAACCCAGCTTCCTCAAGACGCTTCAAAGAACGCGCAATACTTGCACCATCAAAAAGAGTGATCTCGCCGATTTTCTCCTGACTCAAGTCAGGGTGCTTGTCGACAAAGACCATCAGGATACCATCGAGAGTACGCATGCCTCTTTTTTTCAGAATTGAGGTTAATGTACGTTTCTTAGTCATCATGTATCTGGTAGCAAAACCAGTTAAAATCGTATAATCCAAAATATTATCTCCGAATAAAAAATATAATTTCATTTTTAGAGCCAGAAAGTATAGTAACGCCTACTCTTGATAAAATCAAGAGTTTTGTTGATTTTATCAAGGGAAAGCGTTTTTTTTAGTTGGAGTAGCACAAAATGTGCGTACTCCAACTTAACGCGACGCTCCGCAGGTCGTCACGAATGCGCTTAAAAACAACGACCATATACAGGCAATTATTGGTTTGTAGGTCAAGATTTAGTTACGGTTAGCGTGAAACGCTTATCGTAACTTAAGGCTTGCACGTAACAAAGGAGTTTCCATTTGTTGTTTTAATACAATAAAAAAAGAAGAAATGCTAAGCATTTCTTCTACAATCGAATACATATTAAGTTGAAGTCTCACTCTAAGTAAATTCAGTATCTGGTTTCTAAGGATGATTAGTTCAGGTTTATCTTTAGTATATGTGAGTTACTGCAGTTTTCTTTTCAGGGGAATCTCCCAGCCGTCTGATTGGAGTTCGAGTCTCACTTTGATTTAGCTCAAGTATCTGGATTCTAAGGATGATTAGTTCATGTTCATCTTTAGTTTATGTGAGTTACTGCAGTTTTCTTTTCAAAGGAATCTCCCAGCCTTTTGGCTGGCCGATAAAGTGCTCTAAGCGCGAAGCGCTAAGAGCACTTAAAAGTAATCAACTCCAATTGCGTGGCGTACCTCTGACAATGTTTGATTTGCTACTTCGTTTGCTCGTGCGCTTCCTTCTTCTAACATCTTGTAAACTGCTGGAATATCCTTTTCGTATTCTGCACGTCTCTTACGGATTGGTTCAAGGATCTCTTGCAAGACGTCATTTAAGTAACGTTTTACCTTAACGTCTCCCAAACCACCTGCTTGATATTGTTCCTTTAATTCAGCAACTTTAGCTTTGTCTGTTGCAAAAGCGTCTAAGTATGTGAAGACTGTGTTTCCTTCAATTTTACCGGGATCTTCAACGTGAATGTGATCTGGGTCTGTGTACATTGACATAACTTTTTTAGTGACTTCATCAGCTGATTCTGATAGATAGATACAGTTTCCAAGTGACTTACTCATCTTGGCGTTGCCATCAATACCAGGTAGACGTCCTTGTCCCTTAGGAGGAAATACACCTTCTGGCTCAACTAAAGTATCTGTGTCATAAACACGATTGAATGTTCTAACAATTTCACGTGTTTGTTCGATCATTGGTTCTTGGTCGTCACCAACTGGAACTGTATCAGCCTTAAATGCCGTAATATCAGCAGCTTGGCTAACTGGATATGTTAAAAATCCAGCTGGAATACTTTGGCCAAAATCTTTTTGTTTAATTTCTGATTTAACGGTTGGATTTCTTTCCAAACGTGCTACACTGACCAGATCCAAATAATACATTGTTAATTCATTCAATGCAGGGATTTGTGATTGAACTAAGATATTAGTTTTTGCAGGATCGATTCCTACAGATAGGTAGTCTAAAGCCACTTGGATCAAACTATTACGGATTTTTTCGGGATTTCTAGCATTATCAGTCAGAGCTTGCATGTCGGCAATCATAATAAACATCTTATATTTGCCTTCATTTTGAAGTTCAACACGGTTCTTTAATGAACCTAAATAATGCCCAATATGTAATTTTCCGGTTGGTCTGTCACCAGTTAAAATTGTATTCGTTGCCATGGTAATTCCTCCATTTGATTTTTAGTATATTAAATCGGTGGTTACTGTGGTGAGTGAGGCGGAATGATTTCCACATTTTATGTAGATAGGTCACTCGCTATGTTTGATTGAAGTGAACTGATATATTTTATTCAAGTGAACTGCCGCTTTTCTTTCAATCGGAATCGCGACGACCTGCGGAGCGTCGCGTTAAGTTGGAGTATGCGCCTTTTGCGCTACTCCAACTAAAAAAAGAGCGCCTAAATTAATAGGACGCTCTTGCGTGGTACCACCTGTTTTGTAGAATATCTTCTACCACTCTCAGTTATAAGGTAACTGCCCATTCCCATTTCCCAGTTCAAGGTCGATAGTTTTTCCAGACTAGAAACTATTCTCTGATACAACTTACTTGAATTAGTACTTAAAAATGACTATGATTTAATATACTTTAATTAGGTTTAATAATAAGTAATTTATAGAAGATTGTCAACGCGAGGTAACTATATGGCCATAAATGACAGTAAAGAATTAGAACAACAAAGAGTCGATAAAGTCGCTGACATTATCGATGACAAGATTGAAAAAGTGACAAATGATTTAGATAAAGCCCATTCAGAAACTAGCAAGATTGAACGTAACTACGGCGAAAACACCAAGGTCAACACGTTTGAAGTCGATGACCAAATGGAAACCAACGCCTCTGTTCAGCAACAGAAACAATTAGTTTATTTGGCTGTTGAGAACGAAAACATCTTATCTTCCAATAAACAAAAGCTCCAAAACCTGCAAGGTTCTCCTTATTTTGGTCGGATCGACATTGTCGAAGATGGCGAAAAAGATACTTTGTATATCGGAACTTCGACGCTGCAAGATGACGACGGCGATTTTCTCATCTATGATTGGCGTGCACCAATTTCTGGTATTTATTACAATGGTACGCTTGGCAAAGTTAACTACCCAACTCCTACTGGAACTGCCGAGGTGGATTTAAAACGGAAACGTCAATTCCAGATCATTAATAATAAGATAAAAAATATGTTCGATACTAACGAAACTGTTGGCGATGAAATTCTACAATCAGTTTTATCAGAATATAGCGATGAATATTTGAAAAGTATCGTGGCAACTATCCAACACGAACAAAATACGATCATCCGTGATACGCATTCTGATGTTCTGTTAGTTCAAGGTGTAGCCGGTAGTGGTAAGACTTCTGCCATTTTACAAAGAGTGGCCTTTCTTTTGTATCACAGTCGTGCCAGCTTGAATGCTGATCAGATCATCTTGTTCTCACCCAACCGTCTATTCAGCAATTATATTTCAGAGGTTTTGCCAAGTTTAGGTGAAAGAAACATGCGTCAGGTAACTCTAAATGAGTTCATCTCACTGCGACTAACTGGTATTCAAGTTGAAACTTTGTTTGAACGCTATGAAAAAGATGAACGCAACTTACCTCAAGATATGGTCGATATTCGACTATACAAAGAAAGCGCTGAATTTTTGAATGACTTGGAAGTTCTAGAAAATCAAAACAAAGAACATCTACTCCATTTTGAAGATATTATCTTTGAAGGACGTCCCTTCTTCACTAAAGACGAGATTTCAAAAATTTATGAATCTCAAAATACTGCCTACAGCATCCCTGATCGTTTTTTGAAGACTAAAAACACTCTGATCAAACGTCTTCAAAAACGTATTCATCGTGACCGTGACGATGATTGGGTCCAAGCTGAGATCGATAATTTATCTGATGAGGATTTCCAACAGATCATCACTGATCACAAAATTGAAGAATCAACCAATCAGCGTTCCATTATTGCCGAAGAATTTTTGAAAGACCGCTATGCACCAATTTACAATGCTTTGGTCAACAATTACTTCTTCAATCCTTATCAAGAGTACTTGTACTTGTTAAGTCACCTTGATCAAAAAATCGTTTCCACTAAAATTTGGGATACGATGATCGAAGCTATCGATCACAACGTGGAAGCTCATAAATTAAGTTTGAGCGATGCCGTGGCTGTCCTCTACTTACGTGATTATGTGACTGATTCTGGTATCAATTCTGGTATCCAACACATCTTCATCGATGAGGTTCAAGATTACACAATGGCTCAGCTGAAATATATCGAGCATGCCTTTCCTGCTGCTAAGATGACTCTTCTAGGTGACCGTTCACAAGATGTCCTGACTAGTTCATATCGTAGCAAAGATTTGATCACCTCGATCAGCGAGTTATTTAATAAGAAGCATATGACGACAATCAATCTCAACCAGAGTTATCGTTCAACAGCAGAGATCACTAACTTTGCTAGCCAACTTTTACCTGATACTGAGAAGATCAAAGCTTTTTCAAGAAAAGGCGACAAACCTGAGATCCACGTCTATGACGATGAAATGGGATATTATCAAGGTTTGAAATCTTGTGCCCGTGAATTGAATAAACAATACGAAACTGTGGCTATCTTGACTAGAAATGAAGCTCAAGCTGAACAAGTTTATACGCATTACGGGGACGAAGCTCTAGTAACCTTAGTAGATGCTAACTTCAGATCTGTACCAAAGGGTATCATCATCCTACCGATTTATCTGGCAAAAGGATTAGAGTTTGATGCGGTGATTGCTCATAATGTATCGGCTCAAAATTATCCAGACGACCGTAGTCGCGACACGCTTTATACTATTTGTACTAGAGCAATGCATCATCTAACGCTTTGTGCGGAAAAAGAATTATCTCCACTACTGAAAGAATCCGCTGACAGTGAAGATGCAACATTGCAACTAAACTAAAAAAATCATCACTTATTCGAGTGATGATTTTTTTATTACCAATTTTGATTTTGAGATCGCACCGTGGCGTCTGATCAAACTCTTGGAATACTGACGTAACAAATCTGTTCTATTAAAACCAATCAGACTGCTAACAACCAATGAATAGATCATATCTGGGTTTAATTGTAGAGAAGTCGAATGTGATCTTTTCGAAATTATCTTAGTGTGTTTCATGAAGGCATCGTGATTGTGCGTCAAACTTTGCTCTCCAGTCGGTTTATCCTTGCCATAATTGATCAATGATGACATAAAGAATTTTTCAGAATTCTCGCAAAAACCAAACTGTTCGACAATATCTGTCGGCTGCTCGACCTTAGCATTAATTTGAGAATTAATTGCCACTGGATAATCCTCGTGTTGCCAAGTTAGCACTTGGAGCTGAGTTTTAGCAGTTTTATGACCTAGCGTCGTATGGAAATTTGCATCCGTAGGTCCTTGATTAACTTCAGCAATGTTCCAGTTGACCTGGGCATCACGAGAAATTTGTGCACCAGTGTTTAAGACAACATGCTCTTCAGTACTGATTTCTGAAAGCACGCTGATATCAACTATACTGTTGGGACGTGCCAATACTTCAACGACAACATTGCCATGGTTTTTGACATCCCCAATAGATCTAATATCTAAAGTAGTATTCACGCTGCTGCCTTCATCAGCATAAATAAAGACGTGCGAGTACAACGGTTGCTGGTTCACGTTATCTTGAATGATATTTAAAATCACTGAATCGTTCAACTGATAATTTTTAGGAAGATACAAGAAGATCCCGTTGTTTAAAAAAGCGGTGTTAGCGGCAGTATCTTGACTGGTACTTTCATCGACAACTTTACTGGCAAAGTATTTTTGAATCAACTGAGGATGTTGACGGAAGGCAGTAAAAATATCGGTCAAAATAACACCCTCATCCTCATCGTCTTCATCCAAAGTATTTTCCAAACTCGATTGGCCAATCTGAGTCAGACCGATCTCCGACTCATCAACACTTGCCATTGCCAATAATTCTTTGGTCAATTTAATTTTTTCAGGAGCTTGATCGACCGCGATTTTATTTTTTTCAAAAGGATAATTAGGTATCGATGTTACTGGTGCTTTTGCTATTTTAGCTAATGCATCCAGACGGCGTTGCACGAACCAATGCGGTTCACCGTGTTTATTTCCAAAAGTTTCTAATTTGGTTGTTATTTCGTTTGTCATATTATCCCCTGAATTCTCATGTGATAGTTTTGCTATAATTATTATATTACATCTTAGAAAGCGTTTAGATATGGATAATTTAACTCATTTTAATGACCAAAATCGTTCAAAAATGGTCGATGTGACCAATAAACAAGTTACCTCTCGTACCGCCATTGCCACGGGACAGATCAAAATGCATCCTGAAACCTTGCAAAGAATCCACGACGGCAAGATTAAAAAAGGCGACGTTTTAGCTGTCGCCCAAGTTGCTGGCATCATGGCAGCTAAACAAACTAGCTCTCTGATACCGATGTGTCATTTAATACCTTTAACTGGTGTTGATATTCACTTTGAAGATGATAATGATTCTATCATCACTTGTTCAGCCCAGGTCAAAACTAAACATGTCACTGGTGTGGAAATCGAAGGATTGCTAGCTGTTCAAACAGCACTCTTGACCATTTATGATATGTGTAAAGCTATCGACCGCGGTATGATCATTAATAACGTGCATTTAGTTGAAAAAATGGGCGGTAAAAGTGGTCATTTTATCTTTGATGAACAAAAAGATAACTAGCCATGAATTCCGAGACTAATTTTTCCAAAACGACTGATCATCGAAACATTCCAAGCAGGCTGCCAGACCAGATTGATCTGACACTTTGAGATACCCTCCACTTCCTTTGCGGCATCAAGAATTTGTTGCTCCAAAAGATTGCTGATAGGACATCCCATTGTCGTCAAGGTCATCGTGATCGTGCAGTCTTTTTCTTTGACCACAACGTCATAGATCAAACCTAAATTAACAATGTCGATTCCGAGTTCTGGGTCGATCACTGACTCAAGCGAATTCATAACATCATTTTCAATTGGTGAAAAAACATCACCTTGTCCTAAAACCTCTTCCATGGTTTAACCTCCGATTTGACTCATGTGTCTCCAAGTTGGTGCTTCATCAACGATCCGGTCAGTTTCTGACATCGCCATTTCGTGATTCAAAGGCTTATTGTCTAAAGCACGTTGAATCAAGCTACGGAACTTAACTTTGTCAGGTATTGCTTCACGGATATTGATCTCTTCATTCCAATACAAACAAGCCTTGATATAGCCATCTGCCGTAATCCTGAGCCGATTGCAATTCTCACAGAATTTGGCAGTAATCGGATGAATCAAGCCAAAACTACCTTCATAGCCTTCAATTTGATAATTGTCTGAAGGTCCATTTCCTTTGAGCTCAATTGGCGTGTATTTCAAATCGTTGGCTTCACAAATATCAAAGACGTTTTGCAGGCCAACAAACTCACGTTTCCAAGTTTTCAAGGAATTGCCAATTGGCATAAACTCGATAAAACGAACGTTGACGTTATTATCTTTGGTGTAATTCAAAAATTCCAGTATCTCGTCATCATTTTGACCCTTGATCAAAACTGTATTGAGTTTGATTTTTTTGAAGTTTAACTTTGCTGCAGCACTAATACCATCAAGCACTTGTTGGATATTGCCACCACGAGTGATCTCTTTATAACGTTCTGGATTGAACGTATCCAAACTAATGTTTAAGCGATCAAGCCCTGCCTCTTTGAGTGCAGCGGCTTTTTTCGTTAAAAACAAGCCGTTGGTCGTGATCGAGACATCCTCGACGCCATCGACATTTTTGATTCTTCTAACGATATCAACTACGTCAGTCCGAAGCAGTGGCTCTCCCCCAGTGATTCTGACCTTACTAATACCCATTTCAGCAAAATTCTCGACTAGTTGAACGATCTCGTCTTGAGACAATACTTCGTCTGTTGGGAAAAATGGCAAACCTTCTTTAGGCATGCAATAAACGCAACGTAAGTTACAACGATCGGTGATCGAAAGTCGCAGATAATCATGTTCACGATGATATTGGTCATATAGCTTTTCCATAGGAAGACCCCCAACTATTGATTAAGTTAAAATAATTATGTCATATCATGTCAGCGATTTTAATTAGGGAAACACCTGAAGAAATGAAAAACAACCATAGTTTCTTTGCATAACGACAAAGACAACAATATTCGTGTTTAGAATATTGTTGTCTTTCAGTTATTTATGGATAGTTGCGTTCTCTTTCTATTTAATTAAGAGTCAGCTTTGATCTAATTTTAACTTCATAACATTCTTTTCACTCACAAATTCATTTGAGGAAACACGGTAAAACATCTTCTCATCACGTGCTATATAGGCAATTCGATCATACTTCCAAGAAGAGTATTTACTCAAAGAACGATTGGGACTAGTTGTGTAATCACTTTTTTTCAATAAAGAGTTTTCTGTCGGTGTAGTTGTTAAAATACCTTTTTGATAAATGAACCGATAGACTTCTGAGCTTTTGACCCACTCATTAGTCGAGACCCGATAATAAATAGTATTGTCGAGAATGAAGAATTGATCGGAATACCAATCGGAATTTGCAGCTAAAGCCCGATTGCTCTCTTTGGTTACTTTACCGTTATCCAATGTATACAACGGTGTTTGTTTGTCAAAGGTGGCGACATCATCATATTCAAAATAAACGTTGATTTTACATTCGTTATTAACCGTTGGTTTACCTGTGTTATTATCTTCTGATTTATCAGGGTTATTACCTTCATCAGTCGCATTGGTGGAAGTATCCGTACCCGAACCACCAGCATTCGAAGAATTTTCACTGTAAATAACCTTATCTTCGGTCTGGGCAACATATTTATTCCCCTCATTGGTTATCAGAAAATTCACATGATCAAGATTAGAAGAATAGCCGTTTTTCTTCGGAATTTTTACTGAAACCGTTGAATCAAACTCTCCTGTCAGTGGGCCAACTTCGATTGTTCCAAGGTTACTTGGTATGGTGGCTGAATCAACCGTCACTTTTAATGGAACGTATTTCCCTTGAATGGGATACTCCTTGACTAGTCCTATTACAGCCGGCGGATTACTGTCTATTCCCTCGATATTACCTTTACCATTAGCTCGAAATACCATGAAGCGGTTAACTGGTTCATAGCCAACTGGATTGGGTGTTAATGCATAATAAAACTGTCCCGCCTTCAAATTATTCACTGGCACCTTATATTCCTTGCCTTTGAAATTAATACTTAGGTCCGTTGAAACCAAATCGCCATACTTGTACGGATCTCCGGGTTCAAACGGCCAAAATTTACGCTGATCACTATCATTGATTTCTCCAAAACTCGGAGAATTTACAGGATTATTTGTATCCTGATCTTCAAAGCTATCAGGTTGTTCTGCGGGGATTAGGATCATCTGCCCGAACGGCTTAGTTGGATCGTAATGTTGTAAAGACATTTGATTAGATGATTGTATATTGTTCTTGGTATAAATAACTTTTTCATCTTCCAAGTATAAGGTCCTTTTATCGCCTGTTTGTGACGGAACGATTAAAGCGCGAACATAGCTTTTATCAGGATAATACCCCTTAACATAAGGTGTGGGGATATTAACATCACCTGAAACCGTTCCTTTAATACCATTGACAATCAATTTTAATCCCAAATTATTTTTAATTTGAATTCCGTCAAAGTCTGGCCCTTTATAACTATAATGAGCCAACTGATTAGCATAAATCATTTCAACGTCAGAGCTATTTGGTAACGTCGCTGTGACAGTCGGAGTATCTAATGTCAATCCTTTATCCAATAGGTCAGTCCTTGGATTGTCCACCTTAACCGTGACAGTTTCCCCTGGTTTTCCCGTAACTGTAGTTGCAACCCCATCAGTATCTGCAGGGATATTGCTGTAGATTAATAGTCCCGTGGAAATCTTATCATTACCGCTTGGTTGAGAATTGACAATTGGATGTTTTGCATCAACTTTATTGGGGGTGTAATACAAATTCTGAGAGCCATCTTGGACCACCTCAACCCCCAGGTTTTCACAATGTAATTTGCAGTTAAAGATTAGTTCTTTCAGATCTGATGGTAAAGGATTCTCTTCATCATCCCATGCTTCATAATTTGTGTGGTGTTGTTCATTGTATTTACCTAATACCTCGCTTGTTTTATTGTCTATCAAATCAACTTGAAGATTGGGACGATTGGGCGTATATCCTTCCACCCTAGGAACGTCAACCGTATGAGATTGATATCCTTCACTGTCTATACCTGATGATGCAATATCTTTAAATGTATAATCAATCGTCGTAGTACCCAAATTACTCGTAATAGGTAACTTTCTAGTAACGGAATAATAAAGTTGATTACAAACATTCAAGTCGAGATTGGGCATTAATTCGTTACCGGTTGGAGTCACGGCATGAACTGTCGTCGTTATAGTAAAACTCAAACTTAATGCAATAGCCGTGAACAAAATTATTAATTTGACCTTCATAAAAACCTCCTTCTAAATATCGCTCGCTTCGATAGTAACAGTAAAATTAACGGGAATTTAGCTAATATCGGCCTATGTCAAAAAATAATTTTTATTAGAAATATATTTTTTTCAAGAACAATTTTTCATTCACCAATAACGATTTAATTTCATATATGAAATTACCTTCAATCTTGTGCAAAAATTTTTTTTAAATATTTGAGTTCAATACTAATTTATATTTATCAAATCAAAATATTCCCAATGTTTAAAAAATGAAATAAAACTCGATTAATTTCTAATCGAAAACAAAAAAAGCGGTATTCTCATGAGGAATATCGCTTTTTTCTTGAAGTTAGATATAAAAGGTTGAGTTGCCGTACGCGTTTTAGCCAAATATTTTGTTCATTAGGAAATTGTGTCACAGTCCCCCAAAAATGATTTTATCTCACAATTTTTATTCGTTCATTTTTCAAATATGAATTTTTGCCGACTTTCCACCAAGTCTTGCCTGATAACTTAATGCGACGTGCCACGCTAACACGAACGCGAGTCTTGGCATCATTCAAGATCGAATAATGTTTATTAGTATTGATCATTTTCTTCTGATTATTTAAACGGTAAATATCGACATAAGTCAGGTCTTCTTTATCAGTTAAAGACAGCATAATTTTTTCATCAGCGGTATATGCTTTGGCCTCGTGTACTGCTCCAAAAAAACTGGTACTCATCACCATTGCTGCCATCACGGCAAGGCTCTTTTTCATTATTGGTTATCCCCATTTTTCCCATTTCTTTTAAGTTAGCATAATCACAAGCCAATAACTATTCGAATTGAATATGTAAAAACATGTTTTAACCGATAAAAAAAACAGCTAAATTTATTAGCTGTTTAAATAATTTCTATATCATTATGGTACCGATCAGTGCACTTAGCATCCCTAAGAAAATCGGCATCTTTTCGTCTTGCGTATATAAGTAAGTCAATGCAAAACAGAATCCAAAGAAACTGTTCATAAAGAACTGAAGCATTGAACCTGGCAACGTGATTGCACCAGCGATCAAACCACTGATAATGATTCCGCCAACTGCACTGGCGGGTGAGCTTCTTCTGAAAAAGTAATTAAAGAAGAATCCTGTTTGGACCAGCTGTTGTTGAACCGAAATAATAAACACATTTGCCAACAAGTTAAAAATGAAAACTCGTTGATCTGATCCAACTACATCATCATTGGTAAATTTAGGTAGTTTTCCGTTAACTTGCAGATAGCTGATCATCATTCGCAGAACCACGATCAAAACGAACATCAATGTAATAAATCCAATATTATGAACTAACGTATCAAAAAACTTTTTACGTGGCTCGGCGAACGAATTTCTCTCACGTAAGTAAGTCCTGGTCATTAATCCCAATGTTATGGCACCAACGATGAAAAAGATAATGACCATGACGTCATTTAGTCCCTTAGCGTTAGCACTGTAATTCTTAATACCAAGTGTGATCAATGAAAAAGTAATCCAGATCAAATACCTTACTAGATCTACACCAGGTGCTTCTCCTACTCGCATATATCTTTCTTCCATTCAATAATTTTAACTTTGAATATTATATCATAGACAGATACTTCATTTTCATTGTCATTTCATCTATTATTGTTAGGTATATATGGAGGATTAATATGGAATCAAACAAGGGAAGAATATTTTATTTGGATTTTATTCGTGTCCTAGCAATTTTTTTAGTGATTTTAATTCATGTTACTGCTATTGATACCACTTTACACATCGGCAGTACTCAATGGCACATTGTTAAATTGATCAACTTTTTAGCACACGTCAGTGTCCCATTATTTTTCATGATCTCGGGTGCACTTTTATTAAATAGTAAAAAAACTAGTTCATTATCTTACACTTGGAAAAAACGAATTCCGCACGTGGTGATACCATTTATCGCCTGGTCGCTGCTTTCGACTTTTTTCATCGCAATTTACGCTCATACATTTTCATTGCCAAACGCTTTAAAAATGTATGCAGTATTCTTATACCAACCAGTATCGCCAACGCTTTGGTTCATGTACCCGTTGATTGGATTGTACGTCCTATCGCCAGTCCTACGCGGATTAGTTGAGGGAGCCAAGACTAAAGTACTTTGGTATGCAATCGCAATTTGGATGATCACCAATTCATTGATGCCAACATTATCCGTCTTTTTACCAAAAGATATTTCACACGCTTTGGACTTCTATCCAGGAGCTCAATTTTATCTAGTTGGTGGATACGTCGGCTACTTCATCCTTGGATATTTGATCACGAAATTGGATGTCAAAAAAATCAACGGCTGGCTTTTAGCAATCTTAATGCTAGTCGCAATGTACTTAGGAAATGCTTATCAAGTTAAATTTCCAAAGACAGCAGACCCTTGGAACGAATCATACGTGACATCATTCTTCATCTTGATCATGTCAGTCTGCGCCTACGTCCTATTGCAAAAATGGGGAGAAAGAATTAAATCGGGAAAGGTAAAATCAACCTTCTCATTCTTGTCGCCATTAGTATTTGGAATCTATCTAGTGCACAACATCTTCATCCTATTCTTAGAACCATGGTTCATGGCCAACCTACCATACACAGGCCTAGCAGCAACATTCACAAGATACCTAGCAGTAGCAGCCCTATCAACACTAGTAATCTGGATACTAAGTTATATACCAGGAGTAAATTACGTGCTGACAGGAAAAACAAGAGCGAAAAAAAGAGCGTAAAAAAACAAGATTTGAGGCAAGAGCATAAGATAAGCCAATACGGAGTCGGTCCGTAAGACCGAAGGAGTGTTGGATTATCTTATGTGTCCTGCCTCATTGTTTTTTTGCGCGTTTCCACTAAAAAAAAGAGCGTAAGAAAGTCCGGGTGAGGTCAGAGCACAAGGCAAGCCAATACGGAGTGGCGCGCGTCACGCGCTCGCAGTGTTGGATTGACTTGTGTGTCCGACCTCAGGACCTTTCTTACGCGTTTCCACTATAAAAATAGAAGCAACTAGTAAAATTCTTTAATCAAAATAATCCCACTAAAAAAGCGTCATGACCGAGTCATGGCGCTTTTAGAATACAATTAAGCTCTCTTACGTCTAATTACAAATGCTAATCCTGCTGCTAACGCAATTCCCACAGCAGTTAAAATCAATGAACTTTCTGAACCGGTTTGTGGCAAAGTTCCCTTCTTGTTTTCGTAAGGTACGTTTGGAACAAATCCGTTATCAGTAGTTGCTGATTTATCTGGAGTTTTAGTTGAAGTATTATCCTCAGGATCTGGATCAGTGATCAAGCTGGCATCCTCTTCTTCTGATTCAGTTTCATCAGGATCTGGGTCTGCAGGGATCATTGGTCCACCTGGATTTTCACCCTCAATAGGTTTGTCAGGATCAACCACATTAGGAGTTTCTGGGTCAGTTGTTCCTGGTGTCTCAGGTTCTGGTTCTTCAGGATCAGTTGTGCCTGGTACTTCTGGCAATTCTGGATCTGTAGTTCCTGGCGTTTCGGGTTCTGGTTCTTCAGGATCAGTTGTTCCAGGGACTTCTGGCAACTCTGGATCTGTAATTCCTGGTTTATCAGGGTCAGTTGTGCCTGGCTTTTCAGGTTCTGGTTCTTCAGGATCAGTCGTTCCTGGTGTCTCAGGTTCTGGCTCTTCAGGATCAGTTGTTCCTGGAGTTTCTGGTTCTGGCTCTTCAGGATCGGTTGTGCCTGGTGTTTCTGGTTCTGGCTCTTCTGGCGTAGGTAGTTCAACATTTGGCAAAGTTACATCTGGTTTTTCAAATGTATTTTCTTCTTCGTCACGTGTCTCATCTTGAAGGTCCCATCTGTGCGTCTCAGCGTTAACATTTACCTTGTCGGCAATAATATTACCATCAAGATTTTGACCAACGTTAATCGTTGAATTTGGTGCTAGCACACTACCTTGGAATGGTGCATTTACATTGATAGTACCGTTATTTAATTTATTTGATGCAGTACTATCAGTGAAGTTCCAGAGCAAATGGTTATCGCCAAAGTATTCTGTTTCTTGACTATTTCTATCTGATCCATCATCATACTTGATTTTGATTGGCGTGTTGACATCGTAGTTAGAATTACCGGCAGTATCAACGTTGATAATAATAGTTGGACCGTTTTCTGAACTTGATAATCCTTTGATAGTTAGTGGAGTATTGCTATTAAGAACTTCAGGATCAAGGTTTAGAATAATTTGATTTTTTTCATTAACTACATAATCTGACACATCGATCACACGATTGTTCATGTCATCAAAATCAGAATTAGTAATTGTTGGATTGCTTGTAGGCATATTTGCTAATTCGGTTGATTTATCACGCAAATTTTGGAATTCTTTGGCAAAGTCAATGTATACTTGACCATCTTTATCTTGATAGGTCTCACTGGCTGTTAAATGATCGATATTAGTTCCGTCAACATTTACTCGGTTTGGATTGCTGACATCAATATTTACATTTTCACCAAAGACAACTTTATTAGTTCTGGTGTCTCCGGATGAAACAAATGAACTGCTAGCGATATTGGTAATATTTTGAATATATGAAATTTCTTGATCCAGCAATTCTTCGTGAATGTTAGTACCAAAGTTAACTTTTCCATCCAAATTTTGAACAGCCAAGTTACCGTTTGTATGTGCATTCAATGTTGCGTCATTGGCAAAAATATGGAAATAGGCGGCAACTCCTAATGGATTGTTTGAAACATCTGGATAGTCATCATAAACTGTCCCGCCACTAGGTACTTCTGCGTTAGCTGCGGTTGCAACCGGTTGCTCAGAAGTCTGAGTTTGACCGTCATTTTCGTTGTCCAATGCGTTTGTGTTCGTGGTATTTTCTGTAGCTGGTTCTGTTTGACTAGTTGTATCAGTATCAACAACATCATCAGTTGCTGCTTCATTACTGGTAGTTGCTTGTACTTGTGCTGTCTGAACCGTATTTTGATTAGTTTGATCATTCGTGTCAGCTAATGACGAATTTGAAACTATCAAAAATGATAATGCTGCTGCACAAGTTGCCACACTAGAAAGTGCCCATTTGGTACCTTTTACATATCTAGAATTCAATACTACATCCCCCTCAACCTTGTTAAAAACGTAATTTGATTCTCACCTAGTAATAAAAATATCGTATGAATTTTAGTTATAATTTGATCTACGCGATTATTTTTCGAGTGATAAACGGAATTGCAACCAAATTATTTTTTAAAAGTTCACACATCAATTATTATATTTTGATATTTTTTTACTTATCAAATGTTACAAATCGATTATTAACCAAATTTTTCACAACGTCAATATTGACGTAAAAAAAAATCTTGCATTAAGCAAGATTTTATAAAGGATTTTATTCTGGTAGTGGTGTATTTGCAGTTTTTTGAAGCCATTGCGTATCATCTGGGTCTCGATAAATTCTTTTACCTGTGTCTAAAGTAGCAATTTTGTCCATTTCCTCATTGGTGAGCTCAAAATCATATAGATCAATATTTTCTTTAATTCGGTCTTCGTGGACTGACTTTGGAATGATAACCGTTTGACGTTGCAGATGCCATCTGAGAATCACTTGAGCAATAGTCTTATGATGCTTAGCAGCAATATTTTTCAAGACTGTATCTTCAAAGATACCATCAGAACCCCGACCCATCGGACTCCAGGCTTCATGAGCAATCTCATGGTCGTGCAAGTATTTAACTAATTCTTTTTGTTGGAAATATGGATGCGTTTCAACTTGATCAATAACCGGTTTAACTTCAGTATGTGCCATTAAGTCTTCTAAGTGATGTTCTTTGAAATTGGAAACGCCGATGGATTTGATTTTTCCCGCTTTGTAAAGTTCTTCCATGGCTTGCCATGATTCGATATAGTGGTCAGCTGGCCAGTGAATTAGATAAAGATCTAAGTAATCCATATCCAATTTTTTCAAACTCTTTTCAAAAGCAGCTTTAGTCTTGTCGTAACCGTGGTCGCTATTCCAGACCTTGGATGTAATGAAAAAGTCCTCACGCTTTAAGCCTGACTCTTTGAGAGCTTGTCCAAGCCACTCTTCATTGCCGTAGAATGCTGCAGTATCAAAATGACGATATCCAGCATCTATAGCCCATTTGATAGCCTTCATGAATTGGTCCTTGTCTTTCATCAAAAAGACTCCCAGACCCTCTTGAGGAATTTTTTCGCCATTATTAAAGTTGATTTCTGGCACATTTGTCATAAAAATCTACCTCCATTAATAATCTGTTATGACATTAGGTTATCACATTTCGAAGTCTTTGGATTCACAACGTTCTGGCGAGGCTTCCTGTGAAATTACGCTATGTTTTTTGAAAGTGAGAACAACAAAAAAGAAGCACCCGTCTGAGTGCTTCCAAATAGAAATAAAAATTTATTTTGTAACTTTATCAACCTTGAGTTGTACTTCACTCAATTGTTGTCTTGATTTGATCAACTTTTGAGCCTTTGAGTAGTTAACTGCTTTATCAAAGTTTGCAACTGTTACTCTTCTTGCCTTCTTGAATGTGATATCCAATGAGTTCATGTCAGCTGCAGCATTTCTAGTTGCACCTAATTGAACTAGCAATGAATCTGATGGTGTAAGTCCTTGCTTATTCAAGTTCTTAGTAGCATCTTGATATGAGTTAAATAAGTTATTTACATCAGTAACATGCTTGCTTGCGTAATCGTTGTTGATAGCGATAACGTCGCCATTAGTATTGCTTGCTTTTTGCTTGTTAAGTACTTTAGCACCGCTCTTCTTGGCATTTGAAATAAATGGATCTGCTACAACTGCAGCATCAACCTTCTTAGATTTCAAACTGCTTGTACGTTTGCCTTGTTCAGCGATGTTCTTGATCTTAACATCTGAAAGCTTCATATTATTTTTCTTAAGAAGATTCTTCAAATATAATTTTGAACCGTCTTTTTTATCAAGAGCAATTGTCTTACCCTTTAAGCTCTTAATATTCTTGTCTTTCTTGTTGGCAACTAGACCGTTATAACCAGTCAATGTACCAGTTACTTTCCAAGATTTGTTGTTCTTAGCAATTGTTGTAAAGTTAACCAAATCTGTAACCGCAGCATTCACTGATCCAGCTTTGATTGCATCATTTAATGCACCAGCTGATTTGAATTGTTGCAATTCAACTGTGATGTTGTGTTCTTGGTAAAATTGTTTTTCTTGTGCAACGTAAAATGGAAGCGATGCAAGTGATTGTGTAGTACCAATCTTAATTGTTGCATCAGACTGATCCGTTGAATCTGCCGCCTTAACGCTTTGAGCGTTTAATAGTGGCAATGAACTTACTACTAGTAATAGGGCCGCAAAAATAAGACCGAGTTTTTTGATAACTCTTGTCATGTATAGTTCCTCCTTTATTGGTTATCCCTATAATAATATTTTTATCCAAAACTTGCCACCAAATGTATCATTTCCGTAAAAAGCTTTAGAAACAAAAACAGCACTTAGCCTGCCCATCCCGCAAGTTAAGTGCTGCTCTTAATTTAAAAATTTGTGATTATAGTTTTAAACCACTGAATAGTGATGAAAATAGTCCAGTAAATGCTGAAACGATTGAACCGTTAAAAGTCTTAAATGAACTAAAAATGTTTGATAAAAATGTCATTGATATAATCCTCCCTCAAAAATTATTGTATCGATCGACAAAAATAATCATAGCACTGAATTTTGATAAAACAATATTCATTTATCATTAAAAACGATTTGATAAGTTATTGTAACATCAACGTAATTCTCGTAACAAAATAAAAAATAAAAAGAAATGTGCATAATGGATAAACAGGTGTATAGGATATACGTCATGTTACATCTAAGGTTATCATTACAATAAAATTAAATTAGCTTAGATATTATTTACAGTTAATTGAAATACTGATAATTTAATAATGTTAATACTTATAAAATTACGGGGATTACAACATGAAGAAAAAATTAATTTCACTCCTTGTTGCAGTCGCAGCCGTCTTAATGATTTTTTCAGTTAAGACTTCCACTGCCAATGCAGCAACTAATACTAGCAGCAATGATCCTGTCTTCTTTGTTCCTGGCGCATTTGACAACGCTGATTCATGGGAGAAGATGGTGACCATCTTGGATCCAAATAACGAGCATCCACTGACAAAATTCTATGCAGATTCTAACGGCAAAGTTTTACGTCAAGATGTCCGGACTGGAAATAGCGACCAAAGACCTTTCGTGATCGTACTTTTCCCTAACAATGCTTACAAGGAAGAAGTAATTGCCAAAGACGCTGATGGATTACGCGATGCTATTAATCTTTACAACTATAAGAACAAATTTACCAACGCCGATATAGTTGCCCAATCAAATGGTGGAACTATTTCAACTACTTATTTAGAAAAGAATACTTCAAAAGCTGGATTTCCAATTCACTTTGACCACTTGCTAACTATTGGAACACCTTACAACTTCCAAGCTGGCAATGGTGCTGACAACACAGCTTTTCTAAATCGTTTGATTTTAGGTAGCGGTTCACTTCCAAAAGACCTTCAAGTAACTAACGTTATTGGAGCAAATGGCGATGACGACACCACCGACGGAGTTGTTTCAAGAGACAGTGCTTTATCAGGACGTAAAATTTTTGAAGATAAAGTTGGTTCTTTCCAACAACTATTCATTACTGGTGAAGATGCATCTCACGGTAACCAAGAGTCAAGTCCACAATATGCTAAGATCGTTCAAGATATCTTAGGAATTTAATCTATCAACCATCCAATCCGAATTCGGAGCGGGTGGTTTTTTGTTATGATGGATTAATGAATAATAAAATTAAACTACCAATCATAGACGATGAGGACCTGCAGACCTCAAGCTTTTCAGAATTACCCAATGCCGACGACAAATTTGTCGAACGCATCAAAATTTCTGATGAAAAATTAAGTCAGAAAATCTTTGAACATTTCATCATTGAAAAAAGTCGACTAGTAAAATGTTCAGTTACCGACTGCAAAATTTCTAAATTGGAATTGACTGATGTGATCGTCGAAAATTGTGATTTCTCAAATACTGAAATCTACAGTCCAACTTGCTATAATGTCCAATTCGTTAACTGCAAATTTTTGGGAACGTCATTTGACGACAGCTATTTTAAAAATGTCGAATTCAAAAATTGCAACCTCAATCTGGCTAACATGAATAACTCCCGCTTTGAAATTGCCAGTTTTGATTCAAGTAATCTCAGTGACGTCAATTTTATGGAAAATAAGCTAAAAAGCGTCTACTGGTCACAGGCAAACATCACTGAGATCGATTTCTCTGGCACAAATTTATCGAAGCAAAACTTCAGCGAAGCTGAATTTGACTACATCAATGCTGCTCCGAATACTTTATCAGGTGCGATCTTCAACGAACAGCAAGCAGCAGTTTTGGCTAGAGAATTATTACATATCAAAATTACCTACTAAAAAAGACGCCAATCGGCGTCTTTTTGCGTAATCTATTTTGTACTGTCTCGTTCGACCAAACTAGTACCGATCTCGATTCTTTGTGGAATCTTACGACCAGTCTGCAATTGGCTCACGATCAAGTTCACAGCAGTCTCTCCCATTAGCTCAGTTTCAACGTTAACTGAACTCAATTCTGGATAAACGAAACTAGCTAGTGATGTGTTATTAAAACTATATATTTTTACTCGTTCAGGAACTTTGATTTTGGCTACCTGTAGAGCCTTTAAAGCTCCAGCAGCCATTGGGTCGTTTGCTACGAAAAAGGCGTGTGGCAAGTCGTCACCTAACTTTTCAATGGCTTCTTTCATCATCTTGAAACCTGATTGGCTAGTGTAATCGCCTTGAAAGACCCACTTAGAGTTGTAGGCTTTCCGTTTTTCCATTGCCTCACGATATGCAAACATTCGTTGATCTTTGACTTCGACCGCTAAATCAGTAGTTTTTTCCATACCATGGATCATCCCAATATCGTGAATGCCACGATTCCAGAAATAATCGATCACGTGTTCAACTCCCAGTTTAAAGTCAGTCAAAACACTGTCGAATCCTGCTGGAAATTGGTCATCGTCGACAAAGACGATTTTATCAGTTAATTCATTCATCCCTGCAACTTGTTCGGGACTGAATTTACCAATCGCAATGATAGCATCGACGTCAGCGTCTAGTTGGCCGGTATCATTTTGAAAAATTCGTGATACTTCAAACTGTCTAGCTTGGCCTTGACGCTCGATTCCCATTCTGATCGACATGTAATAAAGGTCATCTTGTTCTTTGGATTCAGAATACCATTGAACGATTGCCAACTTTTTACGTGCAACTGAGTTGCTTGAATGCTGCTTATTCTTAGAATATTGCAGATCATCTGCTACTTTAAAAATCCGTTGTCTCGTTTCATCACTAACTGAAAGTGTTTGATCGTAGTTCAAAACACGGGAGACCGTTGCCAACGAGACACCAACCTCTTGTGCTATATCTTTTAATGTTGTCGCCATGCAAAATCCCCCGTAATTATTGTTACTATAATAATTTTGAAAAAATCAAATTAATTTCTGACCGCGTTAACAAACCGGTCAAATGCTTTTTCACCTGCATCGTCCCATTTAAAGACTCCAGCATCAGCAAGTACTCTTGCGAACACTTTGCCGACTTCACGATCGACGATTTCTTCAACATTATCTTCTGTGAAATCATACTGTTGTTTCAATTCGTCTGCCCATGGTTGATGCATCTCTGCTATTTGATTATGACGATTCAACAAGTATTTTTCAACCTCTTGTAATTCAGTCTTTAATCTAGCTGGCAAAATTGCACGTCCCATAACTTCGATAAGACCGATATTTTCCTTCTTGATATGTTGAACATCTTGGTGTGGATGGAAAATTCCGTCTGGATATTGTTCTGAAGTTTGGTTGTCACGTAAAACTAGATCCAATACGTAGTCGTCGCCATCTTTATAAGCAATTGGCGTCGTCGTGTGGTGGCGTGTGCCATCAGTGTATGCACGGACATTGACTGCTTCATCAGAATATTCTTTCCAAGTATTGTGGATCTTAGTTGCGGCATCGATCAATTCAGAAACATCTTTACTACGAAGACGAATCGTTGACATTGGCCACTTAACGATTCCTGCTTCAACACCATCTATTCCTAGATCAACTGAACGTTGAATTGGTGCCTTCATCATTGGGAAGTTGTGACGTCCGCCTTGATAATGTTCATGAGAAAGCATTGAACCTCCAACAATCGGAATATCAGCGTTACTACCAACGAAGTAATGTGGAAATTGTTTGACGATCTCTAATAAATTAGTAAATGTTTGACGATTGATCACCATTGGACGATGAACTTCATCGAGAAAAATCGAATGTTCGCCAAAGTAGGCGTATGGAGAATATTGGAAGCCCCAAGTTTCTCCGCCGAGGGTCATTCTGATCACACGGTGATTGCTCCGTGCTGGATAGCCTAAACGTCCCAGATAACCTTCATTTTGAAGACATAATTGGCAAAGTGGATAACCATTTTCTGGTTGATTTCTAGCAGCAGCGATTGCCTTTGGGTCCTTTTCAGGCTTTGAGAGATTGATAGTGATCTCAAGATCGCCAAAATCAGTCTTAGTATCAAAGGCAATATTTTTAGCAATGGCACGTGTTTTGATGTAGTCATTTTTGCGACTTAGATCGTAAAAGTAATTAGTGGCTTTTTCAGGGCTGTCTTGATATAGGTCCCAAAAAGTATGGTTAACGACTGATGGCAGTGGTGTGATCAAATCCATTAGTTGGTCAGCTAAAATATCTTTATCTGAAGGAGTATCTTGGATCTTTTGATTATTAATAGCTGTTTGAACCAATGCATCAGTTAAATCTACTAATTCTTCGCCTGATGCTTCAACTGGATCGTCATCGCCGATCAAACCAAATACTTTGTTGTGAAGATAAATCGAATCCATCGAAGTAAAGTCATTTTGAGCTGAAATTACTTGTTCGACAAATTTATCGACAGTTGTCATTAGTTCTTGCCCCCTCGGTCGTTGTAACCGTATGGATGTGTTTGCTTCCAAGTCCAAGCAGTCTTTATGATCTCTTTAACATCATCATATTGTGGATCCCAACCTAAAACTGAACGTGCTTTATCACTAGCAGCAACTAAAGTACTAGGGTCTCCGGCACGACGTGGTGCCATTTCAGCAGGAATATCCTTGCCAGTTACTTCTCTTGCGGCATCAAGCATTTGTTTGTTTGAGAAACCAGTTGATGATCCTAAGTTAAAGGCATTGCTGTCTTTGCCCTCTTTCAAGTATTCAAGAGCCAAGATGTGAGCGTCTGCTAAATCCACAACATGAACGTAGTCACGAATGTTAGTACCATCTTCGGTTGGATAATCGTCACCAAATATTTGTAACTTATCACGTTCGCCAGCAGCTACTTGTAAAATAATTGGAACTAAGTGAGTTTCTGGATGATGATCTTCACCAATTGATCCATCTGGTTTAGCACCAGCAACATTGAAGTAACGCAAAGCTACGAATTTGATGCCATATGCAACATCTGTCCAGTGCATGATTTTTTCCATAGCCAATTTACTTTCGCCATATGGGTTAGTTGGTACTTGTGGATCTGATTCTTTGATTGGAATTTGTTTTGGCTCGCCATAAGTAGCGGCAGTTGAAGAAAAGACGATCTTTTTAACGTCATGCTTGTGCATTACTTCGAGTAGCTTGACCATGCCAGCTGTGTTGTTATCGAAGTATTTGAGTGGATCTTTCATTGATTCTGGAACAATTGAAAAGGCTGCAAAGTGAATCACGCCTTCAATATCTTCTTTGTCGAAAACTGAGTTCATGAAGTCAAGATCACGAACGTCACCTTCGTAAAAACGTGCTTTGTCGTTAATTGCTGCCTTGTGTCCAGTTACCAAATTATCGACAACGGCAACGTCGTATCCTTTTTCTACTAAACGGTCAACAGTATGTGAACCGATGTAACCTGCTCCACCTAAAACTAAAATAGCCATAATGCATTCCTCCAAAAAATTTGATTAGTTTAATTCTCTAGGTCCGTCTGAAATTTCTGCAATGTAAAAGTCAGCGTCATATCCGATAGCATCATGATAAGCTTTTCCGACATTTTCTTTAAATGCGTCTACTTTATCCTTTTCAACGATAGCAATTGCACAGCCACCGAATCCAGCACCTGTCATACGAGCACCTAAAACGCCAGGTTGTTTCCATGAGTTTTCTGCTAAGGTATCAAGTTCCTTACCAGTAACCGCATAATCAAAGTGAAGTGAAACGTGAGAAGCAGTAACTAAGTGACCGAATGTATCTAGGTCGTTGTCAGCCAAAGCTTTGGTTGCGCGAATTGCACGTTGATTTTCAAAAACTGCGTGACGTGCACGTTTGATCAATGTTTCATCGTTGATCAAGTATGCACCTTCGTCGAATTGGTTTTCATTCAAATCACCTAATGACTTGATGTCTAGTTTTGTTTGCAGACGTTTCAAAGCTTCTTCACATTCTGAACGTCTTTCATTGTATTTCGAATCTGCTAATTCACGACGTTTGTTAGTATTCATGATAACGATCACATGGTCGCCTAATTCAACAGGTGCATATGAGTAATCCATTGTGTTGGTATCAAGCAAAATTGCTTGGTCCTTTTTACCCATTCCAACGGCGAATTGATCCATGATTCCTGAGTTGACGCCGATGTAGTTGTTTTCGTCACGTTGTCCGGCTTTAACTAGGTCCAATTGGCTAACATCTAAATCGAAGACATCCTTTAAGATCTCTCCCATTAATAATTCGATTGAAGCAGATGATGAAAGACCAGCGCCATCTGGCAAGTTTCCATGAACGAACAAGTCAAAACCATGGTCGAATTTGTAACCTGCTTCAACTAGTTCCTTGATCATCCCTTTAGGATAGTTAGCCCAACCAGCAGACTTATCATATGACAAATCGTTGATATCAAAAGTTACGACTCCTTGATCAGGAATATTAGCTGAATACATTTGAACCGTGGTATCTTCTCGAGCTGAATAAACTGCATAAGTTCCTAAACTGATGGCACATGGGAAAACGTGTCCACCATTATAATCAGTATGTTCACCGATCAAATTGATTCTACCTGGTGAGAAAAATACTCTCTCAGGCTTGCTATCAAAGATAGTCGAAAATTCTTCTTTTAAATCTGCGGTTTTCATAAGTGAATTCCTCCGAGTTGTTTTACTAAAATTTTATTAACTTTAATATAAAACATTTACTAAGATTTGTAAACACCTTGAATACCTTTTAAATCAAAAATGATAGCGTTTTACTAATTTTGCCATCAGTCGATTGCTAATTATCCAATTGGCAATACTTGGTACATCATTCCCACTTTATTTAGTTAAAATTTAACTAAAAATCCTATACAAAATTTATTTAATGTCTTATCATAACGATATGAAAGCGTTTTATAATTTTATTTTTTGGAAGGAGTACCTATTTTATGCAAGCTGATATCAAGTGGATTGATGATCCGGAAACATTTAGGATCAATCAACTACCTGCACATAGTGACCATTATTTTTATAAGAATACTGACGAAATTGATCAAGATAGTAGTTTTGTTAAAAGCCTCAACGGTCCTTGGAAATTTGGATATTCTAAAACACCGCAGGACCGTCCAGTCAACTTTTTCCAACCAGATTTTGATTCAAGGAACTTTGATACCATCAAGGTCCCTAGTCATATCGAGTTAGCGGGTTATGCCCAAATTCAATATATTAATACCTGGTATCCATGGGAAGGAAAAATTTATCGTCGTCCGCCTTACACTTTGAATTCAGATAAATTAACCCCAGGAATTTTTAGTGAAGCTGAAGATAATTCAGTGGGTTCCTACCTCAAAACATTCACATTGCCAGAATCATTTAAGCATCAACGTATTATCGTTCAGTTCCAAGGAGTTGAAGAAGCCCTTTATGTTTGGCTGAACGGACATTTCATCGGATACGCAGAAGATAGTTTTACTCCTTCTGAATTCGATTTGACACCATATATCCAAGATGGCGAAAACATCTTAGCTGCACGAGTATACAAACGTTGTACTGCTTCATATTTGGAAGATCAGGACATGTTCAGGTTCTCAGGCATCTTCCGTGGTGTAAATCTGATTGCATTACCCGACACTCATATCGAAGATTTGGACATCAGACCAGTCGTATCTGACGATTTTCAAAGTGGAGTTTTGAATGTTTCTGCCAAAACTAGTGGAAAATACGATAAAAATTCAACTTTGAAATTATCAGTGACTGATTCTGACGGCAAGACCATAGTTGAACAAGAACAACCTAGTGCTGAAGAATTATCATTTGAGCCAATGGATTTTTCTTCGATCAATTTGTGGTCGCCAGACTCACCTTACCTATACAACTTGTTGATCAAAGTTTACGGACCAACAAAGGAATTACTAGAAGTTGTACCATATCAATTTGGCTTTAGAAAAGTTGAACTCCGCGATGACAAAGTAATTTATGTCAATAATCAACGTCTTGTTATCAATGGCGTCAACCGTCATGAATGGAATGCTAAAACTGGTCGTGCAATCACTGTTGATGATATGAAGTCAGACATCAAGACGATGTTGGACAATAACATCAACGCCGACCGGACTTGTCACTATCCTGACCAAATCCCTTGGTACTATCTCTGTGATCAAAACGGAATCTACCTAATGGCAGAAAATAATCTTGAATCACATGGTACTTGGCAAAAATCAGGAGCAATCGAACCATCATTTAACGTTCCTGGCGATAATCCGCACTGGCTTGAAGTTGTCTTAGACCGTGCCAGAACCAATTATGAAATGTTCAAAAATCATCCTTCAGTTATCTTCTGGTCACTGGGAAATGAATCATTTGCTGGAAGCGACATTGCGGCAATGAATAAATTTTACAAAGAACACGACGATTCACGTTTAACTCATTATGAAGGCGTTGTTCATACACCAGAATTAAAGGATCAAATTTCCGATGTTGAAAGTCGTATGTACGAAAAGCCTGATAACATCGAAGAATACTTACAGAACGATCCAAAGAAACCATTTATCGATTGCGAGTACATGCACGACATGGGTAATTCGCTTGGTGGCATGAATTCATATCATCAACTAGTTGAGAAATATCCAATGTATCAAGGTGGTTTCATTTGGGACTTTATCGACCAAGCACTACTAGTCCATGACCCAATCTCTGATCAAGACGTTTTACGTTATGGTGGGGACTTTGATGAGAGACACTCTGATTACGAATTTTCTGGAGATGGCTTAATGTTTGCCGACAGAACTGAGAAACCAGCAATGCAGGAGGTGAAATACTACTATGGCTTACGCAAATAATCAATTACACGTCATTTATGGCGATGGCACGCTAGGACTTGGCGGCGATGACTTTCACTACATCTTTAGCTATGAACGAGGTGGCCTAGAATCATTAGTAACTCAAGGAAAGGAATGGCTGTATCGTACCCCTACTCCAGTTTTTTGGAGAGCGACAACAGATAACGATCGCGGTAGTGGTTTTTCAACTAAGTCAGCCCAATGGTATGCTGCAGACATGTTCAGTACTTGTGAAAAAATCAGTGTAACTGTTGATGACAAAACATTTGATCAATTGCCAGTTGCGCCATTCAACAATCAATTCAGCGACGAAGAATATGCTGACGTAGTCGAAATTGCCTATACTTACGCTACTAATACCGTTCCGTCAACTCCAGTTGAAATTCGCTATACAGTCAAAGCTTCTGGTCAAATCAAAGTGACTGTGCACTTCGACGGAAATGCTGAATTGCAGGACCTTCCAGCTTTTGGAATTCGATTCATCATGCCAACCGCAGCCACCGGATTCGATTACACTGGATTATCTGGTGAAACTTATCCTGACCGCTTGGCTGGTGCAACAGTCGGAACCTTCCACGTTGATGGTTTACCAGTTACCAAGTATTTAGTCCCACAAGAATGTGGAATGCACATGAATACTAGTGCCCTAACTGTTACTCGTGAAAAAACTTTGAATAATGCTGACCACATTACTCAACCATTTGAACTCAATTTCAATAAAGCAGATTCAGATTTTGCCTTTAGCTGTTTACCTTATACTCCAGAAGAACTCGAGAGTGCCACTCACATTGAAGAGTTGCCACTCAAGAGACGGACCGTCTTAACTATTTACGGTGCTGTTCGTGGAGTCGGTGGAATCGACAGTTGGGGAACTGACGTTGAAGAACAATATCATCTCCCTGCAAAAAATGATTACGACTTTAGTTTTACTATTGATTTAGATAAATAATTGGACTCAAAAAGCCAACTAGTTCGATCTACTGTTTAAGTAAATCGCTAGTTGGCTTTTTCTACTCCATCGTCACGACGACTCGTGGAGTTAATGGTGCTTCCCAAGCTTTTTCAATATCTGCTAAATCAAATATTTTAGTGTCGATCGACAAGTCTCCGGTAGCGGCGAGTCCAAAGACACCTTGAATCGCTGACAGCAACTCTTCCATAGTACAGCTCTTGAGACCACTGCCAAGCAATTCCAAGCCAGATGATCTTAGAATTGGCGAAGGTAGTAGGATTTCCTTTTTACCCGCTGCTGAACCGATACTGACGAAACGAGTCCGATAATTTCCAGGAACTTCTGCTATTGCCTGCATGATGGTCAATGCACTGTCACCCCATAAATAATCAAGGACCACATCAACACCTTTTTCAAAAAATGGTTTGAGGTTTTGGATGAAAACTGCCCTGGTCATATCTGATGATAAATCAAAGGCAATACTCTCATCTGCATCTAATTGCTTCAATTTTTGAGCGTTACGACCAACCGCAATGACTTTGCCTGCCCCTAAATGACGGGCAATCCTGATAGCTAATTTGCCGGCATTGCCTGTTGCTCCATTAATTAAAACAGTCTCTCCCTTAACCAAATGAGCTCGACTAACTAAGGCTGCCCAAGAGGACATCCCTGGATTAGCAATTGCAGCAGCCGTTGTATCTGCCAAACCATCCGGTAATTGAACAATGGTATTTTTGTTGACGACCGTTTGTTGTGCTAAAGAGCCATAAGGAGCAATAGCTCCGGCAAAATAATAGCTTTTACCATTAATCTTTCCCACGCCGTCAGTACCAGCAATGTTTGGAAAAATTTTGCCAGATGAATAATGTTGACCCATCGCTCTCATTTTGGCTAGATTGCTGAGTGCAGCAGCGGTGACGTTAATTTTAAGATTGCCGTTTGAAGCTTCTGGTTCATCAAAATCGCCATAAACAGGTTTAGTGCCAATCCCCTTCACAATTGCAGCTTTCATATCTTGACCCTCTTCCTCAATTGATGAGTCCAATATAACACCAAAATAAATAGCCTAACAACTCGATCGGTTGTTAGGCTATGTCGCTTTTATTGATTGTAGCGGAAACGCGCAAAAAGAAAATGAGGCAGGACACATAAGCTCGCCAAAGACTGCGGGGCGTGACGCGCCCACTCCGTCTCTGTCGATCTTATGTTCTTGCCTCAAATCTTTTCTTTTTACGCTCTGTTTATCTTGTTGGATCGATTTCTGACATTTCGGCTATCTTATCGCCGTGTTTTACCTCACCGGTTGTCTTTGTAAATTCTAGATTTCCGATGCGGTCGTGGTTTGTGATCACTACCATTACAGTGTCATCCAAACCGGCCTTTTTAATTGCTGGTGCCCAGAATTCGATCAATTCTTGACCTTGTTTTACGTGGTCGCCTTTTTCAACGTATTGAACAAAGCCGGTTCCACGCATGTCGACAGTACCGACACCAATATGGATCAAGGTCAATACGCCAGCATCTGATCTAAGACCGATGGCATGACGTGTTGGGAAGGTTGCTTCTACTACACCATCAAACGGAGCATAAACTCCACCATCTGAAGGTTTGATAGCAAACCCTTCACCCATTTTGCCTGAAGCAAATGTTTTATCAGAAACGTCTGCTAGAGGTAATAAAGTACCTGAGACTGGAACTTGATATTCAACAGTAGCATTTGCATCGACTTCTTTTTCGATTTCTTCCATCGATTCATCAGTATCCAAATGTTTGTGCCATGTTTTTTCAAGTTCATTAACGATATCAGCGTGCATTTTTTCGTCCAATTTAACTTTCTTAAAGAAGACAAATGTACCGGCTAAAATCAATAGTGCTGGAACACCAAACATCATCAATTTGAAGACTACTTGACCATGTGTTGTGATATCACTAGCTGTTGCACCAGCGGTCATACCAGCAAGAACAGCAGTTAAACCAACGATACCATTTGAAACAGCACCACCAAGTTTATCCAACAATGGACGAACTGAAAGTGTTAGTGATTCATCACGGTGACCAAATTTCAATTGACCATATTCAACTGAATCACTCAAGACCATCAATACAACTAAGAAAATTAGTGGTTGTGGGATATAGAATAAAACAGCTGAAATAATTGTCATTACTAGTGATGTACCTGAGAAAGTGAACATTACTAAAGCGACTAACATTAGTCCAATTGACCAGAAGAATACTTTTCTACGACTGAACTTTTGTGCTAGTGGTGGGAAGAATAGAACTGAGATTACACCGATGATCATGTTTAAAGTTCCTAAAATTGAGAACTTACCGGCTTCGCCTAAGATATAAGTAAAGTAATACAATTCCAAAGCATTTGTGATAGCAATACCAGCTGTGTAAAGTCCATAAGTTAATGACATCCACATCAACTGATCATTTTTAGCAAGAACTTTGAAAACATCTTTAAATGATGTTTTCTCAACATTTTTACGTAACTCTGAATCATTTTCATGTGTTCCAATTGCAACTACCAATGCTGAAACTAAGGCTGTAATGGCAATGATCAAACCAAAGGCGAACCAACCTCGATTGTCACCTTGTCCGTGGTTTGAGTTAGCAGAAAATAGTAAAACGATTGGCATAACGATAACAGCAACAATGTTGGCACCGATATTTGAACCGACACGAGCATATGTTGCAGTCTTTTCACGTTCTTTTGAATCAAACGAGATAGCTGGAATCATTGACCAGAAACCAACATCCTTGAATGAATAAAAGATATCCATCGTAATATATAAAATGGCAAATAGGATCAAGTACATTGTTGGATTAGAAACGTTTAATCCACCCATAGTTGTGAATAAGATTGCTAAAACGACAGAACCAATAATTCCACCGATAACGATCCAAGGTTTAAAGTGTCCCCAACGAGAGTTCGTATTATCGATTGCATTACCGATCAATGGATCGATTGCAAGTTCAATGAATCTTAGGGCAAAAATTATCCCAGTGATAGCTGCGATCATTGATGCACTTTGACCGCCACTGTCCTTATCAAACAAATGTCCTGTAACAAAGATAATGAAATATGTAGAAAGGGTTGCATAAAAGGCATCATGCCCAAAGGCCCCAAAAGAATATGCAATTCTCGAAGTTATCTTTCGAGCTTTACTTTCATTCCCCATAGTAGTTCTCCTCGATTTTTTATTTTGAATATTCATTACTTGTAATGTAATCGTTTTCAGTTAAAAAGTCAATAATATTTTAGTAAATATTTTTCTATTGTTTTAGTAATTAATTAATACATTGGTAAAATATTATCAACATAATTAGCTACATAACAAGTGTTGGAACGGCGTTTATCCTTGAATGGTCGTTGGTAAAACAACAAATACATTTTACCTTAACTTCATCAAAAAAGCGCTTTCGATAATACTGTATCAAAAGCGCCTTTAATTAAACTTAAACTTCTTCGACTACAAACAATGCTGAACTGTAATCACTTGAATAATTCTTATTTTTTTTGACCTTAGGAACAAAGTATCCGGCTGACATTAATTCATCGCCCCAGAACGTCTCACTAGTGTGGTTGACAGTATATTGCTTGTCAGGATCTAGACCCTTGAAGTACTGACGTTGGTATGGAGCATTTGGATGGTTCAGGATTTGATATCTACCGACAATTGCTTGTTTCTTGTCAGGTGAGACTACTTCCCAGCTAGTTATATTGCCATCTTTTTCAAACGGATCATCGATTCGGTAAAATTTACCAAATTGGAACAATTTCCGATAGCGTTGATAAAAGTCGACTTGTCCTTGAACTTGGACTAATTCCTCTTTGGTCATCTTGGTAATATCTAGCTCGTATCCAAGATCACCAAAATAAGCAATCGTACCACGAGTTTCTAGTGGCGTGATCCGACCAGTTTGGTCATTTGGAACCGCAGAAACGTGAGCACCCATCATAGACAGTGGATATCCATAAGATGTACCGTATTGAATTTTGAGACGTTCGATGGCATCGGTATCGTCACTAGTCCAGGCCTGTGGAGCGTAATACATTAATCCGAGATCAAAACGTCCACCACCTGATGCGCATGATTCAAACAATACGTCTGGATGAGCTTTGATCAAACGGTCGTATAGTTGGTAAACGCCTTTGATGTAACGATGACCTAGTTCTAATTGATGAGCACTATCTAAGTGCAAGCTAAACATATCCGTGATATTACGGTTCATATCCCATTTAATATAATCGAGATCAGTATCAGAGATCACCTGATCGATTTTTTTAAAAAGATAATCCACTACTTCTGGTTTGGCCATGTCGAGAACAAATTGATGGCGGCTAGGAATCAGCTGCGCCTTAGGATCGCCAATCATCCAATCAGGATGTTCATCGTACAGTTTGCTAGTCATCGAGATCATTTCTGGTTCAAACCATAATCCAAACTTCATCCCGATATCATGAACTTGTTGACTGAAATGATTGAGACCATTTGGAAACTTGTCGTTATCGACGAACCAGTCACCTAGAGAGGTCGTATCGTCATTACGTTTACCAAACCATCCATCATCGAGAACAAACATTTCAATACCCAACTCGTGAGCTTGCTTAACGATTGTCATCAACTTATCTTCATCAAAGTCAAAGTACGTTGCTTCCCAGTTGTTGATCAAGATTGGTCGTTCTTTTTTGGCAAAAGTTGGGTTTACTAAATGATCTGTGTAAAAATCACCCAATTGTTGCGATAGTTGATTCATGCCGGAATCAGAATAACTCAAAACTGCTTCAGGAGTTTGGAAACTTTCACCACTCTTTAAGTTCCAAGCAAACTCGTCTGGGTTGATTCCTATCAAGACTCGACTGACGTCAAATTGATCAACTTCAACTGAGTCATTGAAATTACCAGAATAAATCAAATTAAAACCAAATACTTCCCCTTGATCATTGTCTGTATCTGGACGAGCCAGCATTACAAAAGGATTTTCTTGATGACTTGAAGCTGTCCGTAAACTATTGACGCTTTGAATTCCCGGACGGAGTTTATTTCTAAACAGATGGCGTTCTCTTGCCCAAGTTCCCGAAAATTGTACCAAATCGTAATTTGAGTCTGGCAAGTCAAGTTGTGCACTGTAGGCAGCATCGATCACTGCATTTTCATCAGTTTCGTTGATGAATTTGCTACTACGGATGATCACATCTTGATGTGGGAAAATTGCATAACTGAGTTCTAACTTGATTCCGGTAATTTGATCTACCAAAATAATAATCAATGTTTGGGCACCATCATTGGTATCGTCAAAAGTTGATGGCAAATCGCTCAAACGCTTTTTTCCATCTTCAACGTTGTAGTCTTGATACTTAAATTCTGAAATTCGACTACCACTTGCTTGCGTAAGTTGAAAGGCTGGATAGCGATAATCGCCCTTTCCTAAACTGGCATATTCTTGTTTGAGAAGTTCTGGTTGAAAATCTGGAGTCTCCTCAGTCCAAGCAGGCGTTGCATCGTGCAATTCACGTGTGATCAAATTATTATATTGTTCCTTTGGATGAATCTTTTTGCCGTAATAAATTTGACCTAGCTCACCGTTTTCCATGACCCGAAAGATGTAACTCGTGTGATCCGTCTGTAAATGAAAGACATCTTTTGCTTGATTAACAATGATTGACATATAACTCTCCTCCAAAAAAATAATCTAAAATCATAATTTATTTTGTATCCGTTTTCACGATTGAGTGTACATTATTTTTTTAGTTAAAATCTAGTAAAAAAAATAGACAGCCCAGTTGGACTATCTATTTGGAATTATTTAGTTGTTGGAATCTTTAGGTCAAAGGCTTAAATCAAAGCTTCAAAACCGGGCAGTCTCCGATTCACTCTATGCTTACGCAAACATCTAGCAAATTCGGGCAGTCTCCGACTGCATGTGTGGAATCGCGGATACTCCTTCGGAGTCTTCGCATCTAAATTGCATGTTTACTCTGGGTCTACTCAAACATCTGGTTAGAACCGGGCAGTCTCCGACTGCATGTGTGGAATCGCGGATACCCTTCGGGTCTTCGCGTTTAGAGCGCCTAAGTGTCGAAGACACAAGGCGCTCTAGAAAGCCATCTATCGGACTTGAACCGACGACCCCCACCTTACCATGGTGATGCTCTACCTAACTGAGCTAAGATGGCATTACATCTAGTATTTTAGCAAATATATACTAGGTGTAAAAGAATTAACTTAAAATGCTTCAAATATTTCTGAAATACCTGTTGCAATGAAGAAAAATGCTAGCATGAAGACTATGAATCCTCCTGCTAATACTGGGTTGAATAATAAGATGATGGCGAACAATAAACTAAAGCAAGCCAAGATCACTACCAACCAGTAATATCCTCTTCCAAAGAAACTGTAGAATCTAGCTGTGAATAACTGGAATATAGAATCAATTAAGAACCAAATGGCGAACATATAAATAACCACGTATTCTCCAACATTTAAATTTGCAATTAATAATATACCGACTAAGATATTGATAATAGCTGAAAAAATAGCAAATCCGCTTCCGGTTCCTAAATACTTATTGAGTTGTGAACCGAAACAAAGTTGATATACTCCTCGTAAAATTGCAAAAATTCCTAAGAAGACTGCAATTGTCTTAATACTTGTTAGTGGGTTTGTCATAACTAGATATCCCACATAGATCGAAAATAGTCCTATAATGAAACCAAACCAGTCAAATTTGTGCTTTGAATACTCCATGAATCAGCTCCCCTTTCTGATTTATCTTCTGCATTATTATTTTACCATTTATTGTTACAAAAAATGAGTTATAATAAAGAGACTAAAATTAGTTTTAGGGTACATGAAAGGTAAAAATTTTGTCACCTAACAAAGAAAATTATTTAAAAACCATTTACGAATTAAACTACGACTTCACTAAAGTCACTAATAAACGCATTTCTGAGATCATGAATGTGTCCGCACCTTCAGTTACCGAGATGCTAAACTCTCTTTCATCTGAAGGCTATTTAACGCATTCGCCTTATAATAAAATCGTCCTGACTCAAAAAGGAAAAGACGTTTCTGAACAATTAGTCCGTACTCATCGACTATGGGAAGTGTTCCTCAATAAGTGTCTTAAATATCCAGTTGATTCAGTTCACCATCATGCCGATATCATGGAACATCTTTCTGATGAAGATTTGATGGATCATCTTAACGAGTTTCTCGATCATCCACAAAGATGTCCCCACGGTGGTATCATCCCTGGTAATGGTCATGGCGAAACAGATGCTGATGACAAGTTGCTCAGTATGATTGATGACGATGAAGTAGTTCAAATTGTCCGTTTGTCGGATAACTACGAATTTCTACAATACTTCAATAGTTTGGGATTAAAAATCGATGACCTATTAAAGATTGTTAAGCATAAAAAGTTCGATAATTCCTTGATTGTCGAATTAGAGGACGGTTCAGAAGTTACGATTGGTGCTAAAGCCGTCGATTATATCTTCGTTGAAAAACGCCCACAATCATCATTTCAAGCAAAATAAATAATAGACTGCAGTTACTCAAGTTCATAATTTGAGAAATTGCAGTCTATTTTTTGATTATCATTATTTTAATATAACTATTGCAAACGCTATCAATTGGAACTATATTTTAGATGTAATCACTCACTATCTTTTTATTAGCGAAATATCCAACAATTATAATCAAATCGTGATTATTGGTTTCAACAAATTTAAGAGGTGATTTTTATGTATAGAAGTAATGGTAACTACGAGGCATTTGCAAAACCAGTCAAACCTGAGGGGGTTGACGAAAAATCAGCTTATATCGTCGGTTCTGGTCTAGCTGGACTTGCTGCTGCGACTTTCTTAGTTAGAGATGGCCAAATGAAGGGCGACAAGATCCACTTTTTGGAAGAGTTAGCCCTTCCTGGTGGCAGCATGGATGGTATTTACAATGAGCAAAAAGGCTATATCATCCGTGGTGGACGTGAAATGGAACCACATTTCGAAACTCTTTGGGACATGTTTAGGTCCATCCCATCATTAGAGCATCCTGACGAGTCTGTTTTGGATGAATTTTATCATCTGAACAAGAAAGACCCTAGTTTTTCTAAAGGCAGAGTTATTCAAGACCGTGGGAAGGAATTGCCGACCGAAGGTCAATTAACTCTATCGCAAAAATCTGTCGAAGAACTGTTGAACCTAGCCTTGACGCCTGAAAAAGATTTAGGCGACAAAAAGATCAATGAAGTTTTCTCGAAAGAATTCTTTGAATCAAACTTCTGGCTCTATTGGTCAACTATGTTTGCCTTTGAGCCTTGGGCTAGTGCGATGGAAATGCGTCGTTACATCATGAGATTCGTTCATCATATCGACTCGCTTTCCAACTTATCATCGCTACGCTTCACTAAATACAATCAATACGAATCGCTGATCAAACCAACCGTCGAATTTTTGAAGAGCAAAGGCGTTGACTTTGAATACAATACTCAAGTTAAGAATATCAAGGTCGACACTTCTAACAATCAAAAAGTCGCTAAGACAATCGAACTGATTCAAGACGGTGAAGACAAGACAATTGACTTGACCGAAAATGACCTAGTCTTCGTTACAAATGGTTCGATCACTGAAAGTACCACTTATGGCGACAACAATACCCCTGCCCCAGTTGAGCACCCACTTGGCAACAGCTGGGAACTTTGGGAAAACTTGGCTAAACAAGACGCTGCCTTTGGCCAGCCTGACAAGTTCTGTAAAAATATTCCTGACGCTAACTGGACGATCTCTGGCACGATCACATTTAAAGACGACCGAGTAGTTCCTTATATTCAGGCTATTAGTAAAAAAGATCCACACAGTGGCTCAATCGTAACTAGTGGTCCTGTCAGCATCAAGGATTCAAACTGGCTATATGGCTATTCCATCAGTCGTCAACCTCACTTCAAGGCTCAAAAACCAAATGAGTTGATTGTCTGGGTCTATGGATTGTTCTCAGACCAACCTGGTAACTACATCAAGAAGAAGATCACTGAATGTACTGGTATCGAGCTTTGCGAGGAATTCCTCTATCACATTGGAGTTCCAGAAGACCAGATTAAAGACATCGCTGAAAGTGCTAATACTATCCCTGCACATATGCCATACATCACTTCTTACTTCATGCCTAGACAAGTTGGCGACCGTCCATTAGTTGTCCCAGAAGGCTCAAAGAACTTAGCCTTCATTGGTAACTTTGCCGAGACTGAAAGAGACACCGTCTTCACTACCGAGTACTCAGTCAGAACTGGTATGGAAGCTGTTTATACATTACTAAATGTTGACCGTGGCGTTCCAGAAGTATTTGGTTCAGTCTACGATGCACGTGTACTCATGGACGCCATTTACTACTTGAACGATAAGAAGAAGATCTCTGATCTGAAGTTGTCATTTGGACAAAAGATGGTCGAAAAGAAAGCTATGGAAAAGATCCAAGGAACGTATATCGAGGAATTATTGAAGAACGCTCATCTGCTTTAATTTCTTACGAAACACCCCCTAACGACAAGACAAAAAAACTTGACCGAGATATAATCCTGGTCAAGTTTTTATTTTGTCTGATTAAGCAGCCTGTGAGTTGGCAGCTTCTTTTTTAGCTTCAGAAACTTTGTCATAGAATACTGCAAGAACTGTTTGTTCATAAGGATGCAATACGATCGATAAAATTTCACGTGTGATGAAGTTCAAAATTTCCCAAAGGAATAATTGAATGCAGAGCCATAATAAAGTCCACTTGTAGCCACGCATCAAATTGGAACTTCTGCCTAAAGTCGAGAATACCCGACCAATTCCGACACGCTCTTGGGTTGCAGTATCGTCTTTATAAATGTAAAAACTTTGACTGAACATCAAGAAGAACCAAATACCAGGGATCAAATACAAGGTTGCACCAGTTTCAACGATCAAGTTAAACAAAATCGCTAGGAAAATGATAGCAAAGAAGTAACGACCTGAGAAAACTTGGAACTGATCAGCAATCGTTCTGATTTGATAATCTTGATTGCGATATTTGTCGAGCATCGAATATCCAATCCCGACACAGATCATAAAGAAGAACAAACCTAATGCGAAAACAATGATGCTAGCTTGTGGCGTGATCGATAACGAATACTTCGAAGCCTCGCTAGGATTATTGACGATCGACTGAGAGATCTCAGTCAACTTTTTACTAGCCTCTTGCGGATTCGACAAGCTGACGCCCAAGCTTGATAGCCAGCCTTGATAAACTCTCATTAGGAAAAACATTCCGACAATTCTCATCAAAATAGGAATGATATTTAAAACAATTATCTCTTTAAAATTCTTGCGGAATAATTGCCTTGCTTCTCTGTTAATTTCAGAAACAGAGATTCTCTTAAGATTAGCATTATTCATATAAAACCCTCCGTGATAATGCAATTATAACAAACCTATTATTAAGTAACTAATTTACTTGATACGAATTGCTAGTTTGTCGCCATTAACTCTTAAGATATTTTCCGCCCCAGGATTTGCTTGGTAGACGTGATCATTGGTTGAATCGCCTTGATACTGGATCAAGCCACTTTGATTGCTCAAGTCGACGCCGTCCATGGTTAAATTGTTAGACCTGAAACTACCTTTTTTAATGTAAAAATCATTTTGGTTTATAAGCTTGCTGTCGGAAACTTTAACTGCGGCTAATTGACTAGTAAATTTAACATTATCTAGGATCGAATTTTCTCCGATAACTAACCCACCAGAATTTAAATTGATTTGGCTATTCTTTAAATTGGATTTATGGATGTAAAGCGAAGCGTCATTGAGGTCCAAATAATCATTGTCATTGATATCTTGATAATCTTCGGCATCATCAGAGTCTTCTTCATCCATGTAATCATAAGAAATTATTTTGACATTATTCAAATTAGAATTAAGTATCTCCGTACGAGCGTTATAAGCATCGATTGTTCCCGATTTAAGCACGCGAAGACCCTCTATGAACAAACGACCATCCCCATTGTCAGACATGGGTCTTAAGTTGATAGTTTTGGTTGTTAGATTTGAAAATTGAGTCTTATCAAGACTCAACGTTGCAGTGATGTCATTGAGTTTGGTGTTTCTGGGTATCGAAACGTATATTTCCTGTCTGCCGCTAATAGTAAATCCAGATGATGCGGATTTCCTCGTAATGTATAGCGTATCATTCTTTACCTCGTACTTAGGGATCCGTTTGTCGTCGCCCTTAACTTGAACGCTAAAATGGTTACCAGTGGTCCCATCGCTAGGACCTACGAATACTTCGCCTTCTCCTCCATTAACCTTGATAGAGTGAAATGGTTTAACTTGCTTAGTCTGATCGATTGTCTTGGAGACTTGAAACCCATGATTCCAAATAACATTTTTCGGTGCATTAGTTATCAGGCCGATTGTTGCTAAGATCAAGCCGATAACTAGTAAGTAAACACCCGTTACCATTGCTGTTCTACGCATTATCTTGTTCCTCCTTCACCGGAGTTTTACGCCCATGCAATAATTTTTTCCCGACCCAGCGGAAGAAAATTACTAACATGTCGAATAGCCATTTGCAAAGTGAAATTATAAGTGGAATCAAAATTAGATCTAATCCTAAAACTACAAATGCAGAACCGACATACAAGACAGTGGTCATTGGCGATTGAAATACGACCGCTAGCCCAGCAACAATAGTAATTATCGGTACTATAATGGCCGTTGCAGCTAAGATCAAAGCTACCAATACAAAAAAGAAAACTAGTATAAAAAATATTGCTGCCACTCCAAGTAACAATAGTCCGACTGGAATTAATATCGGAGTCGCAAAAATTGCGACAATGATCATGATGATCATGTTGGCGTTTCGTTTCATTTTCTGATTATCCGAGATATCGCCACTATCTACATGCTGATAATTTTCCTCGGACATCTTGATCGAATAGTCTGCTAAAACTTTTCTAGCCAAGTGCTTCGGCGTCCCCAATTCATTAATAATTGCATCGGATGTTGTAAAATTGCCGTCAATCAAATATTCACGATAAAATTCACTGACGTCTGAACGTTCTAATTCGTCTAGTTGTTTCAAAAATGATGCAAATTCATTGATGTATTCATCAATTGCTTTATTCCCCATCGTTTTCCTCCAATATTTCATCGGTAACAGACTTCAATTCTCGCCAATCTTGTCTGATCTCATTTAAACGTGAAATGCCATCATCCGTTATTTTGTAGTAACGTCGATTACGCCCTTCATACGCTTGATCATAAGTCGTCAACCAGCCCGATTTTTTCAAACGTCTTAAGATCGGATACATTGTGGATTCAGAGATTGGAAAGCTTTGTTGCATCCGTTTAGTGATCGTATAACCGTAGTAGTCCTCTCGACTCAAAAGCGCTAAAACTGAACCTTCTAGGATCTCAGTTGAGGCTTGAATTGCCATATTATTACCTCATTTCTTAATACTATACGACGTATAATATCATCACAACCACAATATAACGTATAAAATAATTCAAGTCAACTACAAATAAATAGATGCTTGACAATAAGTCCTAAAGGACGTACGATTATTTCAACATTTAAACAAGTATAAAAACGATGACAGAAGGTAGCTGAGTTGTCTGGTTCAGAGAGTTGACGGTGGTGAAAAGTCAATGCATTCCTCAGTGAAACACATCTGTAAGTTAAATTTACGAACGGATTTTTCCAAGTAGTATTTTTCGGTAGTTCCGTTATCACTGAAGTTAATGTAACTTCATGAGCCTAGTATCGTGAGATATTAGGGAGTCAGAGGTGGTACCGCGTAAGTCGCCCTCTTGATCCTACCGGATCAGGGGCGATTTTTTTTCTACTCTCACTAGCGCAAAAAGCGCGTAGTGAGAGTAAACGGCGGAGCGTGTAGCGCATGCGGAACCGACGGCGATTCCTTGCATTTCCGCAAAAAGCGCGTAGTGAGAGTAAACCGTGGAGCGTGTAGCGTATGCGGAGCCGACGGCGATTCCTTGCATTTGCAACTTCGTTGCATAGTGAGAGTATACGGCGATGGCACATAGTGACATTCGGCGATTCATTGAATATTTCGTACTCATACATTAACTTCTTAAGGTCAAGGCTGTGAGGTCTTGACAACCATGAGGTGGAACCGCGTCTGTCGCCCTCTTAGTCTTATTTGACTAGGAGGGCTTTTTTTGTACTTATGTTCAAGGGGGATAATTATGCTACATTACATAACTGAAATTTTACCTTCTCTATTAAGTGGTACTTTGATGACACTAAAGATCTTCTTCTGGACTTTAGTAGCATCCCTTCCACTAGGGATCTTAGTTTCTTTAGGTAGAAGCTCGAAATTTAAACCATTAAGTTGGATCTTGTCATTTTATATTTGGGTCATGCGAGGAACTCCACTCTTGCTACAATTGATCTTCGTATTTTATGGCTTACCTAATATGCCATTTTTCCACATCGTCTTCGAAAGATACGATGCTGCATTATTCGCATTCATCTTAAATTACACTGCATATTTTGCAGAAATTTTCCGTGGTGGCTTTGGAGCCATCGATCAAGGACAATATGAAGGTGCCAAAGTCCTTGGCCTCAGCTACTGGCAAACAATTAGAAAAATCGTGGTCCCACAAGTTGTCAAAATCGTTATCCCTTCGATCGGTAACGAAGTCATCAACTTAGTTAAGGACTCGTCATTAGTTTACGTAATTGGTTTAGGCGACTTGCTACGTGCCGGAAACATTGCCAGTTCACGTGATGTAACCTTATTGCCACTAGTCTTAGTCGGAGTAATTTATCTATTATTAACTCTCGTCTGCACTTGGCTACTCAAAGTCGTTGAAAATCACTACAGCTATTACCGCTAAAAATAGGAGGACACAACATGCTTAAATTGGAAAATATCACCAAAAGTTTTAATGGAAAAACAATTTTAAATGACTTGAACGTTGAAGTTCAGGATAATTCAATTCTCAGTATCGTCGGACCTTCTGGAGCAGGTAAAACGACTTTGTTACGTTGTATTGCTGGGCTAGATCGACCAGATTCTGGAAAGTTCATTTTAGACGGAAAAAGTTTTGATCCAGCTGATGACTCAGATACTGAGCAAATCATTGGCGTAGTTTTTCAAGACTTTAATTTGTTCCCACATTTGACCGTCATGGAAAACGTAACTTTAGCACCTACAATGGTGTTAAAAGAAGATAAAAAATCAGCTATCGACAATGCCAAAAGTTTACTGGATGAATTATCATTATCCGATCACGCTGACCAATATCCATTTGAATTATCAGGTGGACAAAAGCAACGTGTCGCTATTGCTCGTGCTCTAGCAATGAAACCAAAGATTCTTTGTTACGACGAACCGACCTCAGCGCTTGACCCTAGTCTTCGTGATGCCGTTGGTAATGTCATCTTGGAATTGAAAAAGACTGGAATTACACAAATCGTCGTAACCCACGATCCAGCTTTTGCAAAAAATATTTCTGATCAAATTCTTGAAGTTAAACCAATCAGCCAAAATTAGGGGGGAGTATATATGAAGAAAAAATTATTTGCAGTCATTACTCTCCTAGCCTGTTTTGCTATGATACTAAGTGCCTGTGGCGACCAAAAATCTGTTGCACAAGAGGCTAATACCACTGACACTTGGTCGACGATTCAAAAACGCCACCGTGTCATCATTGGTCTCGACGATACCTTCGTTCCCATGGGATTTCGTCAAAAAGATGGCAAGCTAGTTGGTTTTGATATCGACTTAGCCAAAGCAGTCTTCAAGCAATATGGCATCGAAGCTGACTTTCAACCAATCGACTGGAACATGAAGGAAACCGAATTACGCAATCGTACGATCGATTTGATCTGGAATGGTTATACGATCACTCCTGAGCGTTCCAAACAGATAGCTTTTTCACGTCCCTACTTAGCTAATCGCCAAGTTTTAGTTACGAAAAAAGCTGACAATATCACTAGTTTCAAAGATATGAAGGGAAAAGTTCTCGGTGTTCAAACTAGTTCATCAGGTGCCAGTTTGTTAGACCAACATCCGAAGATGTTGAAACAATACATAAAGAATCAAACCCCCGTCATGTACGATTCGTTCAATAATGCATTGATGGATCTCGATGCCAAAAGAATTCAAGGGCTATTGATCGATAGTGTTTATGCTAATTACTACATTCAACACGAAAAGGACCCTGCATCATATCGGACGATTGAAGGAGGCTTCACCGGAGAGGACTTCGCAGTCGGAATGCGTAAAGGCGACAAAACAATGAAACGCAAAATAGACGCAGCCTTCCAAAAATTAGCCAACGATGGAGAGCTACAAAAAATCGAGAAAAAGTGGTTCGGAACAGATAGGAACTCGCTAGTAACTCCAAAGGAGTAGAGCGTAAGAATGTCCGGGTGAGGTCAGAGCACAAGGCAAGCCAATACGGAGTGGCGCTCTCCTTGCACTTCGTTCGCAGACTACCGCTAAAAGGTTCTCAGATGATGGCGTCACGCGCTCGCAGTGTTGGATTGACTTGTGTGTCCGCGCTCAGGACCTTTCTTTCGCGTTTCCACTACAAAGATAGAAGCGACCTAAAGATAATAATTCAAAAAAATAGGAACTAACAATCAGATAAAAATCCTTTGTTAGTTCCTTTTTTAATTCTCCAACTCAACGTCAGTCACCTGACTATCAAGTCGTTGATTCACTTTGTTCTTCATCAACTGATAAATCGTAGCGACGACTGGAACTCCGAGCAACATTCCCACAATACCGCTCAGACCACCACCTATCGTGATAGCTGCCAAGACCCAAATACCTGGCAATCCGATCGATGTACCTACCACTCTTGGATAGACGAGGTTACTTTCTAATTGTTGCAAGACAATGATAAATACGATAAACAGTACCGCATTCAATGGCGAGTCGACAGCAATCAATAGGAATCCGACTGCTCCACCCATCCAGGCTCCTAGAATTGGCACTAATGATGTGATACCAACAAAGGCACCAACTGATAAGGCATATGGGAATCTAAAAATGAACATCCCTAATGTACACAAGGTTCCTAAGATGATAGCTTCAGTAACTTGACCAACAATAAAGCTGCTAAACATTTGATTAGTAACGTGCAACACGTATTTAATTTTTTGCAGATGCTTCTCTTTGATGAATGCTCGGCTAGCACGGTCGATCTGCGAACCCAATTTTTCTTTGGTAGCCAAAATATAAACGGCAAATGTCAGCGCCAAAATGAAGTTAAATAAGCCCTTAGCAACTCCAGTTACAATTTTTATGGTTGAACCAAAGACGCCACCTAATCCTGACGTCAAAAATTTCATAACTTTTGATTGTACCGAATTCCAATTAACGTCGATTGATTTCACTTGTTCTGGAATTATTGAGTGGCTGTTGATCTTTTGAGCGAAGTTCGCTACATCATTGAAAAACGCCGGAATCGATTTGAAAAAGCTCGTCAGCGCACTAATAAACTGCGGAAGAACTAACCGGAATACTCCTGAGATTACCAAAATAACAATTAACAAGGCTATCAGAATAACTATTCCGCGACGGCTTTTTTGCAGCCAATGCCACTTGGTGTTTGGAAAAAAATGTTTCTCCAGTTTTACACAAATAAGATTTAGTACATAGGCTAAAATTGCACCTAAAATTAATGGCATCATGACGCCTAATAGATTCAGAAATACTTGGTAGACCCATGTTGGATAGATCAATAATACTAATATCAGTACGACTAACAGGCCATACTTGGTAATATTTTTGCGATTCAGTTCCACGGCTAGTTCCTCCCTCAACTTTCTAAATAATATATCATATAAGAAGAATGCGATAT